>NZ_JBVJKF010000020.1:0-148896 GCF_055585365.1 Streptomyces sp. NPDC053432 | reverse complement strand
CCGAGTACGCCCAGTACGAGGACCTTCGCCCGGCACGCCGAGAGCACGCACCGGACACCGCGGGCACCGCACAGGACTTCCGCAACACCCCCTAGCGGCGCACCGGCGGCGCACGGCGCTTGCGGAGCCGGACCGGCCAGTCGGGAAGTTGCCCACGAAATAGTTCGGCGAACGCCGAATAGTTGGGTGTAGTGTTGAGATATGAAGACCCCTTCGCGCGCCCTCGCGCCCGGCTTCCTCACCGTCGCGGCCGTATGCTGCACGGTTTTCGCCTGGGCGTCCGCCTTCGTCTCCATCCGCAGCGCCGGAGCCGCCTACTCGCCGGGGGCCCTGGCCCTCGGCAGGCTGCTCGCCGCCTCGCTGGTCCTCGCCGCTCTCGTCCTCGTGCGCCGCGAGGGCCTGCCGCCGCGCGGGGCCCGCCGGGGCATCCTGGTCTCCGGACTCGTCTGGTTCGCCGGCTACACGGTCGCGCTGAACTGGGGAGAACGCCTCGTCGACGCAGGTACCGCGTCCCTTCTCGTGAACACCGGTCCGATCCTGATGGCACTCCTCGCCGCGCGTCTGCTCGGTGAGGCCCTGCCGCCACGGCTGCTGACGGGCATGGCGGTCTCCTTCACCGGCGCCGTGATCGTCGGACTGTCGATGTCGTCCGGCGGCACCGGTTCGACCCCGGTGCTCGGGGTGGTGCTGTGCCTGATCGCAGCGGCGGCGTACGCGACGGGAGTCGTCGCGCAGAAGCCCGCGCTCTCCTTCGGGACGCCGCTGCAGGTCACCGCCTTCAGCTGCCTCACCGGGACCGTGGCCTGCCTGCCGTTCACCGGGCAACTCGTGGCCGAGGTCCAGAAGGCGCCGCTGTCGGCAACGCTGAACATGGTGTACCTGGGCGTGGTTCCGACCGCCCTCGCCTTCACCACCTGGACGTATGCCCTCGCACGGATGCCGGCCGGGAAGCTCGGTGCGACGACCTACGCCGTGCCGGCCATCGTCGTCCTGCTGAGCTGGGTACTCCTGGGCGAAGTGCCCGTCTGGCTCACCCTGGTGGGCGGTC
Organism: Streptomyces sp. NPDC053432; assembly: GCF_055585365.1. NCBI lineage: Bacteria > Bacillati > Actinomycetota > Actinomycetes > Kitasatosporales > Streptomycetaceae > Streptomyces > Streptomyces sp. NPDC053432. Next base: position 147,848 of record NZ_JBVJKF010000020.1, on the reverse strand, counting down.
TCCTCTGCCTCGCCGGAGTGGCCGTCTCCCGCTACCGCCCGCGCGCCCGGCAGACCTCCGAGGTCAGCGCGGAGGAGCCCGTCCCCGAAGCCGCCGACGCGCCGGGGCGGTAGCGTACAGCGACCCCCCACAGGTCCGGACACCCGCACCACTGCTCCTGACTCGGCGGTTTCCTGCGGGCCGTGCCGGTCCAGGCACAGGACGTGCCTGATTACCGTCGATCAGGGGAGGGCTGTCGGGGCCGGCAGGGCCTTCCGAAGTCATCCAGCTTCCATCGGCCCGCGTCGAGGTCGTCCGCGAGGCGTGTCAGATGTTCCAGCCAGCTGGTGGCGTGGACCTCCGGCTCTCCGCCGTCGTGGGAACAGACGATGAGCTGTCCGTGGTGGCCCAGGGGTCCGGGGGCGGTGTCGAGGCAGATCAGGTCGCCGCTCGAATTCGCCAGCAGTGGAAGCCAGCCGGGATGCCAGTCGGTGTTCTGGCTGACTTCGCTGTGACCCGGATCAGCGGGTATCTCGTACCCGTAGAGGCCCGCCATGTCCTCGCGATGTGCAAGAGCCTGGTCGAGGGAGAGCATGGTCCACCCCCCAATGGCATCCCGCGTTCCATCGTGGAGAAGCCAGCTCGCGGTTACGTCCGAAGTCAGTGGCGAGTCCAGTCGTTCCGCGCATACAGCAAGCTTCTGCTGGGTGGCGGGTGGCCGCGGGGTGCTGGACGAGTTGGGTGAATGGGCTGACAGCCACATCTCGATGCGTCTCCACTGGGTGGATATCGCGTCCATGCCGGTTCCTTCGCTGAACTGATGGCCCGTCGAGTACACGCGGGTGAGTGCGGTGCCGGCAGGCGGGGGCAGGGTCCGCGCGCATCGGCCGGGCAGGGCAAGCCCAGGATTACGGCATCGAAGCGAATCGGGGACCCGGATTGGCTGCGAAGCGGCGGATACTGCTCCGGCCGCTCTCCCGACCTGCGGATTTCGACACCGGTCCACGGGACGGCGAGCTCCCCTGGCGTGGGGGGATTCGGTCACCGCCGGTGACCGGCCCGGCTTCTTTGCGATGCGCGGCTACGCCCACTGGCTCCCGGGACTGCGGCGTTCGGATCACCGGCTTCAGTCACCGTGCCGCACGCCTACCGGTTTGACGGTTCTGGCGATGATCGCGGTTTCGGCCGAGGTGACGCCGAGGGGGCCGAGTACGTCGGTGGTGAAGGAGTACAGGGACGTCAGGTCCGGGCAGTAGACGGCCGCGATCAGGTTGGCGGGTCCGGTGGTGGCGGCGACCGCGTGGGTGTGGGGGTGCGCAGCCAGGGTCTGGCCGGCCTCCCGTAGCCGGGCGGGGGAGACCTGGAGCCAGAGCGCGGCGTCGATGTCCAGGCCGAGCAGCTGGGGGTCGATGACGACGTGAGTGCGCAGCATCCCGGCGTCGGTCAGTCGGCACAGCCGACGGCGGACGGTGCTTTCGGGGGTCCCGGTGCGCTGGGCCAGCATGGCGTGCGGGAGGCGGGCGTCCTCGCCCAGCAGGGAGAGCAGGCGCTCGTCGAGGGTGTCGGTCTGGCAGAGCTCGTCCCCTGCGGGCGCGGGGGTGAGAGCCGCGATCTGGTCGGGAGTCAGGACGTCGGTGCGCCACTGTGCCGCGTCGGCGAAGACGTGCAGGACGCTGTGGGCGGTGGTGGAGGTGATGGCTCCGGTGGCGGGGAGCTGGTGGTGGAGCAGCCGGTCGCGGGTCCGGGGGCCGCCGGTGAGGACGACGTTCAGCTCTTCGCCGCCCAGGACTATGTCCGCCGTGAGCACGTCCGGGCGCCTGGCGAACGATTCCGCGATGGTGTCGACCTTCCCGCGCAGGACCCGTACGCGCAGCACGGTGGCGCCCACCGCCTGAGCCGCTCTCGTGGTGCGGACCACGCGCAACACCGACGCCCTCTGCATGCGCTGGAGGCGGCGGCTGACGGTGCGCGGCGAGACCTCCAGGACCGTTGCGATACGGGCGATTTCCGCACGGCCGTCGACCTGTAGTGCCCCGACGACACGCCGGTCGAGCACGTCGAGTGTGATGCCGGAATCCGCAGTCTTGGCGTGCATGAAGTCCAGTATCCGCCATGGCTGGCTCCTCCAGCGCCGTCAGAGTCCATGTTCACGTACTTGTGGTGCCAGCCGGCGGCGCAAGGCCTCCGCCGGTACGACGGCGCCCGCTCGGGGCGTACTGATGGAGGAGCGCACGCATGAACGAGTACCAGGACCTGCTGCCCGAGGTAGTGAAGGCGGTTCGGGAGGTGGGTGCCTACGTGGCGGCGCGCCACACCGGCACCGCGGTCGGCGGGCCGGACGTCGACGGGGTGATCGCGGTGTTCCGGATGGTCGACGCGCCGGCCTCGGAACTGCTGCGCGAGCGGCTCGCAGCCCTTCGGCCGCAGGCGCGCTGGGCCCCGGACGAGATCGGTACGGCGGTGGCGGCGACCGGAGAGCAGTGGGTGTGCGACGCCCTCGACGGGGCGGTGCACTTCCTCCAGGGGCTTCCGTACTGGGGCGTGACGGTGACCTTGGTCGCCGAGGGCCGTCCCGTGCTGGCCGTGCTGGACGCACCGCACCTGGGCTTCCTCTACACGGCCGTCGAGGGCGGCGGCGCCCGTCTCAACGGGCGTCCGCTCAGGACGTCGGGCAAGGAGCTGTCGGCGGCACTGGCGTGCACGAGCCAGCCTCCCTACAACCGTGAACCGGAGAGGGCGGGCACTTCCCTGACCGCGATGCTGCGGCACACCCTCGCCGTCCGCAATCTCGGTCCGACCGCGCTGCAGGTCGCTCAGGTGGGATCCGGTCACGTGGACGTCTTCTGGGAGTACGGCGAGGACGCGAACAACCTCCTGCCCGGAGCGCTGATCGCCCGTGAGAGCGGAGCACTGGTCACCGACGCCGAGGGGGACGTCTGGACACCGGCTTCGGCGAGCTTCGTGGCCGCCCCTGCGACCCTGCACGCCGACGTACTGCGCGTACTCTCCGCCGTCCCGCGGCCCGACGCCGCGTGAGCCGCGGCGCCGCGGTGGAACTCCGCCGCATCCCCGTCAACGGCATCGAACTGAACGTGGCCACAGCCGGCGACGGCCCGGCCGTCCTGCTGCTGCACGGGTTCCCGCACACCTGGCAGTTGTGGACCGACGTACTGCCCGCTCTCAGCGGCCACCACCGTGTCATCGCCCCTGACATGCGGGGGTTCGGGGCCAGCAGCCGGGCGGCGCACGGCTATGACGCCGCGACCCTCGCAGCCGACGCCGAAGCCCTCCTGGAGGCGCTCGGCGAAAGGTCCGCGTCCGTGGTGGGCATCGACGCCGGCGCTCCACCCGCCTTCCTGATGGCCATGCGCCGCCCCGCTTCGGTGCGGCGGCTGGTCCTCATGGAATCCCTGCTCGGAACTCTGCCGGGCGCCGAGGGCTTCCTGTCGGCAGGAGCGCCGTGGTGGTTCGGCTTCCACCAGGTACCCGGCCTCGCGGAGACCGTACTGAGCGGTCACGAGGCCGAGTACATCGACTGGTTCCTGGACACCGGCACCCTGGGACAGGGAGTGCGCCCCCACATCCGGGACGCATTCGTCGATGCCTACACCGGCGACGACGCCCTGCGCTGCGCCTTCTCCTACTACCGCGAACTTGCCGCCAGCGCCGGCCAGATCCGCCGGGCCACCGCCCACGGACGGCTCACCGTGCCCACCATGGCGATCGGTGCCCACCCGGTGGGGGATGCCCTTGCCGGTCAACTGAGACCCATCGCCGACGACCTGGTCAGCCACCTCATCGAGGACTGCGGCCACATCATCCCGCTGCACCGCCCCGGCACCCTCCTCGAGCTCTTGACTCCGTTCCTCGCAGTGTGAGTGAGGCACGAACACGAGTTCTCGGGTTCACCGTGCCGGAATCATCCCAGCCCCCAAGTGAGGAGTCTGCTCATGTCCACCACCGCTGGACCCCTTCCCGACGGGTCCCCTCCCCCGGCCGACGAGCTGACCGTGCACGACCTGGCCGGCATCAACCTGCGGCTCCACCACGTGACCCTGCTCGGCGGCAGGGCACTGGCGGCCTTCGCACCGCTGACCGGAGATCTGGCGCCGCGTGCGGCCCTGGTCCGCGCGGCGTACGCGCTGATCGAGCAGAGCGGACTGCTGCACGAGCGCCTGCTGGAGATGCGCATGCACCCCGAAAGGCTGGGAGCGCCGGGCCCGGACGCCGTGAACGTTGCCAACGACCTGGTCGCCCGGCGCGACCCTGTCCGGGCGTTGGCCTTCGCCGGCGCCCTGCTGGACCTGGTCGGCCGCCAGCTGACCGGGCTGCGTGACGGCTGCCGCGCCGAGCACACCTTCCACGACCGGCGCCTGTACGAGGTGTGCCTGCACCTGCTGGCCGACGCCGGCCGGTCGTACGAGCCCCACTCCGACGACCCTGAAGGGCCCGGCCGTGCGGTCGTCCCCGACGCGGCCGCCCGCCGGGCGGCGGAAAAGTTCCTGGCAGCCGAAGTGGACATGACGGACTCGTCCACCCCCACCGGCACACCGTACCTGCGAGTGCCGCCCTGTCCGACGCGGCGGTACCCCGGTTGGGCGCGCTTCACGGATGCCCGGTACGTCGCATTCGAAGATCCTGCAGCCGGAGACGATGCCAGAGCGGTGGTCCTGCACGCGCTGCGCAGAGGCATCGCCACAGAATTCATCTCGACGGACGTACCCATGCGCAACCTCGCCGAGTTCGCCGGTCTCCCCTTGCAGTTCTACAAGGACATGGCCCGGCACGCCCACGACGAGCTGCGCCACACCCACCTGCTGCTCGACCACCTGACCGCCATGGGGGAGGACTACCGACAGGTGGTCTTCCGCACACCCGACACCTACAGCGCGATGGCCGGCCAGGACCTGGACTACCGCCTGATCGTCCTGTCGCGCACCGGTGAAGACGCCGCGATCGAGGCCCTCGCCGGGGCGATCCCCCTGCTGCGTTCCACTGGCTACGCCGACGTGGCCGTCATGTTCGATCACGTCCTCGCGGATGAACTGCGTCACGTCGCCTACGCGAACCGGTGGCTGCGGCACCTGCACGGCGACGACCTCGCGGTGGAAGCGGCCACCACCCGCGCCCTGGAACGGCTCAACGAACTCGTGACCGAGCGGGGCCTGGGCCACTACATGCGCCGCGAACCCGACCACAACACCCGCCGGGGCCGGGGCGAGCCCGACCTGGAACTACGCGAGCTCGCCGGCTTCAGTGACCACGACCTCGCCCGTATGAAGGCCGCACGCCCCGGGAACGCGGCATGAGCGCCCCGCCGGCCACCGACGCAAGTGCCGCACGGCCCGAGGACCACGCCGCGGCCGATCAGCCAGCCAAGACCGCCTTCCGCAACCATCTGCTGCCCATGACCGTGGCCAACGCGCTGCACGTGCCGTACTACCGGCACATCTGGACCGGCCACGACACCCACGCCGTCACCCGCGTGGAAGACCTCCCTCTCCTGCCCACCGTGGACAAGCAGGCCCTCCTGCTCCACCCCCACGCCCAGCGGCTGCACCCCGACCGGACGGCCTCCGTCATCACCCACACCACGGGGACCACGGGCAGCCCGTTCCTGCGGGCCCGCAGCGCGCAGGAGATCACCGCCTTCACCGATCACCTCTCCGTACTGCGAGAAGCCGAGGAGCAGCGAACCGGGCTCCCCGCCCGCCCTGCCGTCACCTTCTCCGCGGTGCCCACCACCGTCCACGGCTCCTTCGCGCCCACCGGAATCCGACTGCACGTGGACGTGTTCACGGAGGCCGGCCTGGACAAGTCCATCGACCTGCTGCAGCGTGCCGACCTGGCCCCCGGCGGACACGAACGCCACCTCGTCGGTTCGCCGGGCGCACTCCTGCTCCTCACCCGCGCCCTGCACCGGCGCGGAGTCGCCTCGGAGTCGCTGCACATCGACCGGATGGTCAACCTCACCGATCTCCTGCTACCGGGCCAGCAGGCGCTGCTCCGACGCGCCTGGCCGCAGACACCCCTGGTCAACCGCTTCAGCCTCTCCGAGGTCACCTGCGGTGCCACCGAGTGCCACCTGTGCGGCGCGTTCCACTTCGATCCGGTCACGGTGCCGGAGGTCCTGCGCCTCGACTCCGCGGAACCGGTCCTCACGGGGCTGGGCGAACTCACGGCGACCGAGCTGTACCCCTTCTCGCAGCTGCAGCCCATGATCCGTTACCGCACCGGCGACCTGGTGGAACGCGTCGACAGTCCCTGCGACCCCGGCGAAGTCAGCGTCCGGCTGGTCGGCCGCCGCGGCTCCACGCCTCTGACCACCGCTGGCGGCCGTACCGTCGCCGTGATCTCTCCGGCAGCCCTTGGCGCACGGGCAGAACGCCTGCCCGGCATCGCGCGTCTCCCGCTGGGCCGCCCCGGCTCACCAGGTGCCGATCTGCACCAGGGCCGCCCCATGGTCGGCGTCGCACTGCGGCAGGGCACCGCCACCGCCGTCCACCTCGACGTGAAGGTCGTGCCGGCATTCGACCGGCACCTGTTCCCCCACCATGCCGACGAGTTGGCCACCGCGCTGCGGGCCCTGGCCGAGGAGCTGATCGACCCGCTGATCATCCGCAGGGAACTGCGAGTGTGCGTGCGGCTGTTGACCGCCGCCGAGTTCACTGTCGAGGAGGGCCGGTGACCGGCCATGGCGCCACTGGCACACGACACCGCGGAACGCCGGCCATCGAGGTGGAGGGCTTGCACCGCTCGTTCGGTGCACGGGCCGACAGACGCAGCGTCCTGGACGACGTCAGCTTCCAGGTTCCGCCCGGTCAGGTCCTCGGAGTCCTCGGCGCGAACGGCGCCGGCAAGACCACCCTCATCAAGATTCTCGCCACGCTCCTGGCCCCGACACGAGGGACGGCCCGAGTCGCGGGCGCCGACGTCGTCACCGGGCCCAGGACCGTCCGCAGCCGCACCGCCGTAGTCCTCGGCGGTGACCGCGGCCTCTACCCGCGCCTCACGGCCCACGACAACCTGCTGTTCTTCGGCATGCTCAGCGGAATCAACCGCCGCGCGCTCAGTGCGCGCAGCACCGCACTGCTGGCTCACATGGGCCTCGATCACGTCGCCGGCCGCCGGGTGGAGACCTTCTCGAAAGGCATGCGCCAGCGACTCCACCTCGCCGTTGGGCTTGTCGCCGAGCCCGACGTCCTCCTCCTCGACGAACCCACGATCGGGCTGGACCCGGAAGAGGCCGGCCGCCTGCGCCAGACGGTCCGAGACCTGGCACAGGCGGGCACGACGGTCCTGCTGACCAGCCACTACCTCCTCGACATCGACCGTATGACCGACCGTGTCCTGATGCTCAGGAACGGCCATATCACCCACGACCTGGTCACCGCCCGCTTCCGGAACCTGGCAGGACACGTGGCAACCGCCACGGCCCGGGGAAACGGACCGCTCCCCTCGCTGCCCGCTGCCCTGTCCACGGCCCGCACCCGCATGGACGCCGCAGGCTGGACGATCGACATGCCGCTGCCCAGCTGGGACCCACGCGTGCTCGCCGACGTTGCCGGCGCCTTCGCCCGCACGGGTCCGCACACCTTCGACATCAGGCCCGTGGCCTTGGACGACGTCTTCTCGATGGTGGCCCGGTGACCGCCCTCGTCGTGGCCAGAACGGCGCTCCTGCACATGCGCGAGGTCCGCAGCAGCCCCTCCCTGGCCATCATCGGACTCGTCCAGCCCGCAGCCGTCCAGACCGTCCTGCTGACCGCGGGACACCCCCAGGACAACGAGCGCGCCACCATCCTTGTGGCCGGAACCGTCCTGCTCTCCCTGTGGTCCGCCACGGTCTGGTCCGCAGGGATGCTGCTCCGCCGGGAGATCCGCTTCGGCACCCTCCCCCTGCTCCTGGCCCGGCCCACCGACCTGCGGCTGGTCGTGGTCGGCAAGGCACTCGGCGCCGGCGCCACCGCCCTGGCCCTGTCCCTTCTCGTCTCCGCCGTCGTCCCCGCAACCCTCGGCTACCGCCTGCACTTTGCCCAGCCGGCTCTCCTGCTGCCCGTCGCCGTTCTGGCACTCGCATCCGCGACGGCCGTCGGCGTCCTGCTCGCAGGTCTCTTCGTCACCAGCCGCTCCGCAGGGCGCACAGCCGAAGCACTTCTGTTTCCGGTCTTCCTCCTCAGTGGAGCCCTGCTCCCGGTCGACTCCTGGCCCCCATGGCTGCAGTGGCCCTCCGCCGTACTCGACCTGCGCTGGCTGCGCGACCTCACCCTCGCCGCCGCCACCGGTACCACCGCGCTGATGCCCGCCGTCGTCCTGCCGCTCTGCGTCATGGCCCAGTACGCGGCCGGCCACGCACTGTTCGCCCGACTGCTCCGCAAGGCCGTCAAGGAGGACACCCTTGACCTCCGCTGACCTCTCCGCCGCACGTGACGCGACCCAACCCCGGCTCAGCGAAAGGCTGTGGCCCTACACCCTCACCGCCCGCCTCGCAGGTGTCGACTACCTCACCACCGCCACCCCCCGCACCCTGCTGCTCAGCGTCCTGCCCCGAGCAGTACTGCAGACCGCCTTCTACGCCCTGCTGGGACGCCTGGCCGCGGGCGAAGACGGCCTCACCCACGCCCTCACCGGCGCCCTCGCCTTCCTTGCAGTGGGGCCCCTCGTCGTCCGGCTACCCGACATCGCCACCGAGGAGCGGCCCTACGGCACCCTCGGCAAACTCCTCACCGCCCAGCCGCCGGCCGCCGCCTTGATGGCAGCCCGGCTGTGGCCCTTCCTCACCGAGGCGCTCGCCGTCTGGACCGCCGCCACGCTCACCGTGCCGGCCCTCCTCGGACATCCCGAGCAGAGTGCCCGGCAGCTCAGTGCGCTGCCCGCGTTCGTCGTCCTCATGCTCGCCACCACTTCCATGGGCCTCCTCGTCACGAGCACATGTCTGGGGCGCCGTTCGGAGATCGCGGTCAGCAACACCCTGGCCTACGCCACCCTCGCACTCGGCGGCGTGCTGTCGACGGCCGACCGGCTCGGCCCGGCGGCCCTCATCTCCGATCTCCTTCCCTTCACCCCCGCCCTCGAGCTCTACCGGACCCAGACCCTGGGCCACTGGGATCACACGCTCGTCCTCAAAGCCGTTGCCCTGAGCGTCGTCTGGACGGCGGGCGCCTGGCTGACCGCCCGCACACTGACCCGGCGCAGTCTCCGCCACGGCCACCACGACCTCACCTGACCTGCGGAGCGGCAACCGCCGCACCGCACGACCAGAAGCAGAAAGGAGAAAACAGAATGGATCTTCGTGCCCTGACACTGAAGCTGGCCGCCGACGTCCGCCGTCTGGACAGCGTGCAACTCCACGAGTACATCTGACCCGCCGCACGGTGCGGGGGCGCCGACAGCGCCCTCGCACCTGCCCAAACCCGCGCCTGCGGGCCGCGCCATGACCCGCCCGGAGGCCCCAGGCCCGTCGCCGGCGCACCCCCGCACGAGATCGGACGGACATGACCGCGACACCCCCCACCAGAGCCGCCGCCGAGCCCCGTCCCACCCTCGCCGGCCTCGTGGGCGACAGCGATGACTTCCTCACCACGACCTGGCGCAAACGAGCCCGCACCTTCACCACCGGCTCGGCATGGAACCAGACCCTCACCGTCGCCGACATCGACCGGACCCTCGCCTGCGGCACCCTGGCCGAGCCCTACCTCGAACTGGTCGAGGGCGGGCGCCACGTGCCCGCCATCCGCTACCACACCGCACGAACCGTCGGCCCCACCACCGTCCACCCGGCGGCAGATCCTCACAAAATCGCGCAAGAGGTCCAACGGGGAGCCACGCTCCTCCTGCGCAACGTCGAACACTGGCACGCTCCCGTCGCCGACCTCGTCCGCACGCTGCGGACCGAGCTCAGCCGCAAGGTCGAGGCCGTCTTCTTCCTCGGCCCGCCCGACCACCAGGCACTGCCCGCCCACCGGGACGACGCCGATGTCTTCGTCCTCCACGTCCAGGGCGCCAAGAGGTGGACGGTCCACACTCCGCCCGCGGACGGCAACTGGGCACCGGGCCCCGAGCCCGCACCCGGGGAGCTCGACCTGGAAACCACACTCGGGCCCGGCACCGTCCTGTACGTGCCCCGCGGCGCCGCCCACTGTGCCGTTGGAGTGGGGGCTCGGCTTTCCGGTCACCTTTCCCTGACCGTCCGCGAGATCGGGACGGATCACCTGCGGCAGACCCTGAACCGCCATCTGGCAGCCGGCACCGACCTCCCGCCCCGTCCAGCCGACGAGGAGAGCATGCACCGGGCCGCGGACTTGCTGCTGCAGCACCACCGGGACAAGCTCGCGAAGCTCACCGCAGCCGACCTGCTTGCCGCCGCGCGCGCCGACATGCTCCGTCTGCCTCAACCACCCCCGGCGCTGGCATCGCGCTGAAGCGGCCTTGCGTACGCGCTCCGAGGGCGGTGGCGCCGCTTTGATGGTCGCTGACTTCAGCAGCCGCCGGCGGATGGGGGAGCGGCGCCGAGGGCGAGGGTGGCCGGTGCCGCGCCGCAGCAGCCGCCACTCTGCTCCTGCTCGGTGGTATCGGGCCGGTCGAAGAGGCCGGCGCCGCCGCAGACGCCGGTTTCGGGGAGGGTGAGTTCGACGCGCTGGGCGGCTTCGTGGTCGCCGGCGAGGTGGGCGGCGATGGAGCGCACCTGCTCGTAGCCGGTCATGGCCAGGAAGGTCGGGGCGCGGCCGTACGACTTCATGCCGACGAGGTACACGTCCTTCTCCGGGTGGGAGAGCTCGTTCACGCCGTGGGGGTAGACGGTCCCGCAGGAGTGCTGGTTCGGGTCGATCAGCGGAGCGAGCTCCACCGGCGCCTGCAGGCGCTCGTCGAGACCGAGACGCAGCTCTTCAAGGAAGGACAGGTTCGGGCGGAAGCCGGTCAGCACGATCGCCTCGTCCACGGCGTCCAGGCGGCGTCCGTCCTCCCCGACCAGTACCAGGCGGCCGTCGCCGTCCCGCTCGAAGGCGTCGGTGCGGAAGCCGGTGACCGCGTCGGCGTAGCCGCCGTCCACCGCGGCCTTCGCGGCCAGGCCGAGGGCGCCGCGGGCGGGCAGCTGGTCGGCCGCGCCACCGCCGAAGGTGGACCCGGAGATCTCGCGGCGCAGGATCCACGTCGCGTGCGTTCCGGCCCCGTCGTCCGTCTTGGCGAGGTCGGCGAGGTAGGCGAGCGCGGTGAAGGCGGAGGCGCCGGAGCCGATGACGGCGGTGCGCCTGCCCGCGTACCGGGCCCGGACTGCGGGATCCTCGAGGTCCGGGACGCGGTAGGTGATCCGGTCGGCGGCCGCCTTCTCACCGAGGGCCGCCAGGCCGCCGGCTCCGGCGGGGCTCGGGGTCGACCACGTGCCGGAGGCATCGATGACGGCGCGGGCGAAGAGGCGCTCCTCGCGGCCCTCGCCGGTCTCGGTGTGGACAACGAAGGGCTGCGCGTCGCGGTCGGCGTCGACGATCCGGTCCCGGCCCGCCCGGGAGACGCCGGTGACGCGGGTGCCCAAGCGGACGCGGTCGCCGAGGACGTCAGCGAGGGGCTGCAGGTACTGCTCGGCCCAGTCGCCGCCGGTGGGGTAGGTGGCCGGATCGGGCTTCACCCAGCCGGTCGGCGCGAGGAGCTTCTCGGCGGCCGGGTCGACGACTTCGCCCCAGGTGGAGAACAGGCGCACGTGCGACCACTCCCGGGTCGCGGCCCCGGCGTGCGGGCCGGCCTCGAGGACGAGGAAGTCCAGGCCGCGCTCGTCGAGGTGGGCGGCGGCGGCCAGGCCGGCGGGGCCGGCCCCGATCACGACGACGGGCAGCTCTGTGGTGGTCTCACCCATGACGACTCCCTCTTGTTTCGATGTTTGTCTATGACCTATGTGATCAGCATGGCAGCTGTATCGACAGTCGTCAACATAGACGCTTATCTAATCCTTGTTGGGGGTGGCGGCGACCCAACCCTGTTCTCGACGGCCCGGTTCGGAGCGCTACCTGACCTCTCCTTCTGCGGGAAGAAGTCGCCGGTCACCTGGACCACTGCGCCGCCCGGCTGGACGTCCAAATCCGCACCGGCAGCCGCGCGGCCGAGGTCGTGGCCGGGGAAGATCGCTTCCGGATCGCCCGGGAGGGCGGCGCCGACCTCACGGCCGAGGCCTTAGTGGTCGCGTCGGGGAGCTTCGGCGACCCCCGCGGGCCGGCACTGTCGGACCTGGAGTCCTCCGCCGGCCGCGTCCTGCGCGTCGCCGATCACCGCACCCCCGAAGTGTTCGACGGGCAGCGGGTCGTGGTGGTTCGGGGTGCGCAGCTCCGCGGTTCGGGTCGCCGCAGGCCCCGCCGGGCCGCCGCCCCGCCGCCTCGCCGCGCACCTGGCCCGGACTCGCCGGTGAGCCCGGCCTACCCGACTGATTCGACATGTGTCAACATAGACGTATGTCGAATGTGAAGGTTCTGCCGCTGCTGGAGCCCGACGCCGTCGCGTGCTGCCCGCCGCTCAACGAGCGCCCCATGTCCGCGGACGAGGCCGAGGTCGCGGCCAAGATGTTCAAGGCTCTGGGCGACCCGGTCCGCCTGCGCCTGTTCTCCGCCGTGGCCTCCCACGAGGGCGGAGAGGCGTGCGTGTGCGACATCTCCGACGTCGGCGTCTCCCAGCCGACCGTCTCCCACCACCTCAAGAAGCTCAAGGAGGCCGGACTGCTGTCCTCCGAGCGCCGCGGAACGTGGGTGTACTACCGGGTGGAGCCTTCCGTTCTCGCAGCCATGGGTGCACTCCTGGCCGGCGCCGCGAAGGCGACGACGTGAGCCAGGTGCGGATCGACGCGCTGCTGACCGAGCACGCCGACCAGGTCCTGGCGATCTACCAGGCCGGGATCGACGAGGGCAACGCCACCTTCGAGACGCGGGCGCCGGAGTGGGCGGCGTTCGACAAGGCGAAGCTGCCCGGCCACCGGTTCGTCGCCCTCGATGACGACGGGCGGGTGCTGGGGTGGGTGGCGGCCAGTGCGGTCTCGGACCGGTGCGCGTACGCGGGCGTGGTCGAGCACTCCGTCTACGTCCACCCCGACGCCCGCGGCCGGGGCATCGCCCGCGCACTCCTCGACGCCCTGATCACCTCCACCGAGGCCGCGGGGATCTGGACCATCCAGTCCGGGATCTTCCCCGAGAACACCGCCAGCCTCACCCTCCACCAGCGCGCCGGCTTCCGCGTCATCGGCACCCGCGAACGCATCGGCCGCCACCATGGCACGTGGCGGGACGTGATCCTGCTGGAGCGCCGCAGCCCGCTCGTGCAGTGAACGACGCAGCGGACGGCTCCCCGTCTTCGACAGCGGCCGCGTCCGCCGTCGCGCGTCCCACGTCTCGCGGTGGACGCGCAGGTCGTCCGCCACGAACAGGGCCCTGTTGCGTTCCTCGACCATCCCGTCCGGCAGCTGGCGCAGTTGTCGGACGGTGCCCTCGGCCCGGTTCATGGCCTTGGTGGCCGCCTTCTGGATCCGGACGGCTTCGCGGTCGTCCGACTTCGGTGTGATCGTGCGGGCCCTGACCTGAGCCATCGCGCCACGACCGCCGGCCGGCAGCGGGCAGTCGCCCCGCTCTCGCGCGGTCATGGCGATCGGTGTGTTCCCGGCGGCTGCGGCACTTGGGCGTCGGCTACTGCCGGCCTGACGCTGGTGTCGGCCCTGTCAGGTTCGCTTGAGGTGGTACAGGTTGGGAGCGTCCGGGTCCCCGGCAAGGTAGTAGGGCTGAAGCCCTTCCTTGGTCCGCTCCATGCCGAACTCCCACGTGTACTGACCAATCGGAGTGTGCGGCGCGGTCGTCCATTTGTCGATGTCCCTGGGGGGACGCTGGATTTGCCCCGTCACGTTAGTGATGGAGATCTGGACCGCAGGGGCACCGCCGATCGTCTCTCCGCTGGCTCCCTTGATCAGTTGCCAGGTTCCGATACCAGACAGGCCCCAGCCTTCGTCGAAGTCCCAGTCCTCGCCGCCAAGATTCCTCACTTCGGCTCGGCCACCCCTCTCCAGGGTCACCTTGGCGCCATCGGGTCCCGTCCAGTCCCCAGCGAGTTCTCCGGCCGAAGCGTCATGAACGGTCGGCAGCCTGGGGTAGAAGAGCGTCCCGCAGCCGCTGGTGACCAGGATGACAAGAGCCAATATCGGGCCGCCGGACACCCAGCGTCTTCCGTACCTGCGATTCCCCATCATGCCCCCAACTTAATGCTGACCCAGCAAAAATGAACACGTTCAAGATAGTTCCGGGGTTGGGTATCGGCCTCGGGGCCACACTCGGGCTGCGGAGAGCCGGTCGTCGAAGGTGATGTCGAAGGCGTTCAGCGCGGTCTTCCAGCGCGTGGTCCAGCGGGCCTGCCCCTTGGCCGTGGGGTCGAGTGACATGATCGCCATGTGGACGCATTCCAGGGCGGCGGTCTCGTTCGGGAAGGCCCGCGGGCCTTGACCGCCCGCCGGATGATTTACAGTCCCGTTCCCGCAGGAGGGCACAGCCCACCTTGGCGTGAGGGAGCCAGCCGACCTCGCCGCCGTCGGTGCCGTGCGCGACACCTGCGCCCGGGCCAGCGGGGCCGGGCCGTCTCCGTCGCATACCGCCGCGGCCAGGGCGGGGCTCCGTTGGAGCGCTGATTCGTCCGTTGGGCCGCAACCACCCGACCCGTGGGCGTAGCGTGGGCCCCTTGACGAATGAGGGGGGCGTGGATGGCGGCGGTGCAGGGGCCGGACTGGCTGAGGGGTCTGATGGCGGTGGGTCTGCTGCTGTTCATCGGCGGCTGGTTCCTCGCCTGGCCGCTGGGTGTGGTGGGCTTCCTGATGCTGGTGTTCGTAGGCGTCTCCTCAGCCGGCGAGCGCCGGGCGAGCGGCGAGGCGCCGGAGACGCTGCTGCGGCCGGGCGGCCGGCCGTGGCGTCGCAGCCAGGAGTAGGGCTTCCTGGAAGCGCGGTTCGGGCCGCCGCACCCGGGGGTTTGCCTCGGATGTCATTGGGGAGCCGGCCGGGATGCCTGCGACGTCCTTCACCCTGATCAGCGAGGTATGGGCGGCCCAGCCGACGACACCGGCCACAACTGACACAGATGAGGGCACAGGCATCTGAGATGAACGAGCTTGTCGCTGGGCCTGGCTCCTCCGGCAGGGAGCCGTCCGTGGTGAGGCAGCGCCTGCACGTCGTCCTGGATGCGGAGCGGGTGGTGGACGACCTGCGCCGCTACTTCGGGATCGGCCTGCCCCCGGGTGTCGGCGCGTTCACGGGGGGCCGGTTCGAGCACCTGGCAGGCGGGGGTGACCGTCGGCAGGTCGCGGACCGGTTCACCGCAGACGATCTGGTGGCGGTCCAGACCCTGTCGGTAACCGTCCCCTCGCCCGTCGCCCTCGACCTGCTGGAAGGCCCGCTGGGCACCCAACTGTCGGAACTCCTGCGAGACATCCCTTCCGGCACCGATCTGTCCGAGGCCGATGCTTCAGTCGTCGCGGACGGCTCGCCAGCGTACCGGGCCTGGTGTTTGTTGAGGAACCAGCACAAGATTGGATGGGTGATCGCCGGGAAGCTCTTAGCCCGTAAGCGGCCGCGGCTGCTACCGGTCTACGACCGGGTCGTGCGCTGTGCGCTCGGCCACCCGCCGTCGTTCTGGGCCGATCTGCGCACAGCCCTGCGCGAGGACGACGCGGCCTTGCACCACCGGCTCCTTGGCCTGCGGCAGCGTGCGGGCCTGCCCGAGACGATCAGTGCTCTACGGGTCGCCGATGTCGCGGTATGGATGGCACACCCCGCCCCGGGCCACCGCTGCCCCTGAGGACCCGCTGCACGGACGGTCAAGCGCTGACGCTGATGTCGACGAACACACCCGTCGTCGAGGAGCACCAGAGCCCGGTCACTCCAGCACTCCGAGTGCGGTGTCGGGGCGGCAGTGGATGGACGCGGGAATGCCCTGGGTTCAGGAGTTGCCGGATTGGCTCCGGGGTGGCGGGGGCGCAGCGTTTGCCGGTGGCCCAGCAGTGTCCGGCGTACAGGCGGACCGGGGGTCGGCCGGTGCCGATGCCGCGCTCGATCAGCCATGCGGGCGGTTCCTTGGGCGGCAGCCGGGAAGCGGCGATGGCCTCGCGCTCCTCGGCGGCGGCAAGGGCCGCCTCCGTGCGGCTGGGTTCGCCGCGCGGGTAGGTCACCAGGGTCCGTAGCAGAGGTGGGTCGCGTGGCGGTACGGACACCGGTGCACTTCCCGTATTTGGCCTGCCACGCCGCCGTGCATGTTGGGCACGTCGGCGACGCGCCCGGCGAGCCGTATGTGCACGTTCAGAGGGGCAGATCGCGCAGGGCCTGGTCTGGCTGGGCGGCCAGGTGACGGGCTGGGGGTCTGGCGGGGGTTTCGGGGGTGGTGGTGGCGCACTCCTGGCGAGCGGAAGGCGTCACTCCTGTTAGATCGGCATGTTCGCATTCGGAAGCGAGTCTGACGCGGGCTGTCCCGTCCCGGTTGTGGTGAGTGAGCGTTGTAGTTGGCCCTGATGGGTGGTGTGACTGCGGGCCCAGAATCTTGCTGGTCAGCATCGGATCCGTAGGGGATGCTGCACGCGTGATCGAGCGAGAGACCGCGGTTCGTATCGTCGAGGAAGAGCTGGACCGTGAGAATCAGAAGTGGGCGGCTCGGGGCATGGCCTCGGTGCCCACAACAGTGCTGCACGTAGAGGAACATGAGCTGGTCTGGAAGGTCTACTGGCAGTCCGAGGAATACGCGCGCACCCGGAATCCCGCCGCGATGTTGGCTGGTCACGGCCCCTACCTGGTGGACCGCCTCGACGGAGGGCTGCACCAGATTGGAGTGGTCTCCGAGATCGAGGGAGCCTGGGAGGCTGACTACCGCGTTCGCATTCGGGGGCTCGCCGTCCGCACCCCTGTGGACGATCTACACGACGAGATACGCGAAGCTGCCGCCGTGCGTGGGCGCATGCAAGCGGTACGCATCCTGCGCCGGCGACTGCCGATGCTGTCTCCGTCGCAGGCTCTTGAGTACGTGAGTGCGTTGCTGCAGGCCGATGCCCCGGCCCACCTTGTGGCTGTCGCCGTTGAACAACTCATTGAACCCGTGAACCCGGTGCTCGCCGTGCAGACCGTCCGCCAGGGAAAGCTCGGCTAGTGCATCTGGCTCACGACGGTTGACTTCTCCGTTGGGAAGCCACTGAGCGTTCAAGTTGGCCGGAGCCGCGCACAGCGGGCCGAGCCGTGCGCTCGGCCGTACGCGCGACCGGGAATGGGGGTGCCCGCTCCTGACCTGCGCAGGCAGGATGGCTCTGTGTCGACCGACGTCAGCGGAATGATCGAATGCCGTCCAGGAGCTCGCCTATGGGGGCCCGACGGCGATGACTCCGTATGGGAGGTCGGCATCGTTCTCTTCCTCCTCAACAGGGGCAACGCCTACGACGGCCTGGCCTGCCGCTTCGGAGTCCGAAACTCCTTCGGCTTTCGTCCCCTGGCGGAAGGACGTGGCTTCCCGGACGACGTCTCGGATGGGCTGCGAGGTACCTGCCGCCGATCGCCCCGGGCGCGGTCACCGACGTCGTCCCCACCGCGGGTGACTCGGGTCTGCTCGCCACGTGGAACCCGCCCGCAGACAGTGGCGCGAACAGCGAGATCACATATGTGGCGAAGGCCGAGAAGAGCGACGGCACGGTGGTCGGCACCTCCAGGCCCCCATGTCTCTCTCCCACATCGTGATCTGGCTGTGGGCATCCTGGCAGGGGCCACCATCGAACGAGACCCGGACGTGGCATACGACCCCTGGTCACCAAGCCTCACGAGATGCTTGATGCGGTCCGCTTCCATCCGCGACAACCGGCTCTCGAAGCAAGGTAGGCAGCCAACGCGGCAGCCCCGAAAGGCAGTAGCGGATAAAGAGCTGCCGTCCCCCACGACGTGAGACCCCTATCCACCACCACAAGGGTTCCCCACGGCGTCTTCGCGGCGGGCACTACCTCCCCTTGCTTGCCGTCATAACGCACGATCACGGTCTCCGTGCTCACGTCACCCACGAGCTGACCGGAGCACTCGACGTAGCTTTTCCCTCGGCCTCCGCCTGCGCGCTGGCACTGCGAAAGACGAACCCGTACTTCATCTCCGACCAGTTCCAGCCGCACGAGCCCTCCAAGCCCGGCCCACACCGTTATCCCACAAACAGCACGGTAATTAAGGTCCAGGCCGCGGCTGCTATGCCCCACCCCTTAGACGTCATGGAGTCAGCATGACGCACCAGAATCAGGAGCACGTACTACCACTGGGGACATACACCTGTAAGCAACTGGGGAGAGAAGTGGCTCTGACCACGAAAATACGGTGTACCCGTGCAGGTCAGGTAGCCGTGATGGGGTCGAAGCGGATGGTCAGGCCGAGGCTGTTGGCTTCCTTGGTCATGCGGCGCATGGCGCCTGCGGGGTCGCGTTTGGTGAAGTAGTCGGCGCCGAGTTCGCGGTAGGGGTGGTGGTCGTTCAGAACGTTCCAGATGGCTATTGCGATCTTGGGCATGACGGCAACCAGAGCCTGTTTGCCGCCTCGGCGGGCCGAGACGCGACGGAAGAACACCGACAGGTAGGAGGCCTTGTTGCGGATCGCGGCCATTGCGGCGACTCCAAGCAGGCATTTGAGGTTGCTGTTGCCGTGCCGGGTCCGCCCGGACCTAGCGGCTGCTGGGTCATGTCCCCGCCGCTGCAGCAACACTGGGACGAGGGACAGCACAGCGCGAGATCCTGCACGAAGAACTGCAGACCAAGGGCTACCTCGGCCACTACCAGCGCGTGAACATGGCGGTCGCACCCCTCAGGCGAGGCCTGCCCCCGGACGAGCCTTACGAGCGGCCGCCCTCTCCACGCGAAGCCGCCCGATGGGTAACCACCCACCCGCACCGTCGCAGCTCGCACATCAACGACCGCCTGCCCTGCCTTCTCGACCGCTGCCCTGAGCTGAGGACCGCCCACGACCTGGCCCGCCGGTTCGCCTCCATGCTCGACAACCGCGATGCGACATGCCTGCCAGAGTGGCTGGACGACCTCGCGAACACCGGACTCGCACCGCTGACCGGCCTTGCCAGAGCCCTGCGTGAAGACCGAGGTGCCGTCGCCCGGGGCATCACCACCCCTTACAACTTCGAGGTCAACGAAGGTCGCATCACTGACTCAAGCTCCAGAAACGCATCATGGCCGACCGTGTCGGCGTCCGTCTCCTCAGACACCGCGTCGTCCTGATCGCCCACCTCCGACGACCCTACGTTGACCGGCCGACCATCTCGCCGAGATGATCTCCGCCTACGAAAATCTTGCCACAGCCATGAACCTGCTCAGCCACGTACGAATGAACGTGCCCATTGCCTGACGTGGTGAGGGTTGCTGCCGGGCAGCCTGCTGCTGGCCTATTTGGGGCGGTGGAGCGCGGCTGATTGTGCTGTTGGATCCGCTATTGGTGGACGGAACTTCGACGCTTTCGTGGGCTGCTCGAGGCCGGGGACTATGAGCCTGTCGGAGATCGCAAGAGAGGCAGGGCTCACCCGCTGCGCGGTCCGCCAGTAGCCGTCCTCCAGAGCCCCGGCTGCACCACCCCGGAGGGCAGGGACTGGCCGCAGCGGCGGCCGCCGATGGATGCCATGTTGCGTTCCGGCATGCTGATCAAAGGCGGCTGGGGTCACGAGCGGCTCGTGGCGGAGTATGGCTTCACCGGCACCTGACAACCGGCCGCCGGAGAGCGCTCGCTCGCCGGAGCTGAGACCGGGCCGGCCCGGGACGTCTACCAGCAGGACCTGGTAGCCGGTGGTGACGAGGGGCGTGGCCAGCGGCAGGGATGCGGCGGCGTTGAAGTCGGTGCCCGGCGCGAACACGACGGTCGTAGCGCCGTCTCCGGCGAGGACCACGTGGGTCTGTGCGCCGTAGGCGGTCACCGTCGTGCGTTCGTGCGGTACCGCCCATGCGTCGAGCTGGTCGAGGCACCAGCGCCGGATGAGCTATGTGCCCGTCGTGCTGCGGTAGATCGAGTCAACCGGTCCCCGCCGGGCGCCGTCTGGGCGTCCAGGGCGACGTACTCGATGCTCAGGCGGCGCAGGTGGTAGTCGGCGGCGAGCCCGGCCTGGCCGCCGGCGATCACCACCACGTCCGTGCGCTGGGTCACCGGGGCGTAGGGTCCCCGGCGCTCTGGTCCTGCTTGGTGCCGGCGAAGATCAGGGCGACCAGGCCCAGTCCGGCGACGGCACCGAGCAGCTGCATGGCGATGAAGCCCGCGACCGAGGAGGGGGCGATTCCGGCGAAGGTGTCGGTGAACGCGCGGCCGATCGTGACGGCGGGGTTGGCGAAGGAGGTGGAGGAGGTGAACCAGTACGCGGCGCCGATGTAGGAGGCGACCGCGACGGGGGCGAACCGCAGCCGGTCGGTGCGGGCGAGACCGAAGATCAGCAGGACCAGGCCCGCGGTGGCCACCACTTCGCCCAGCAGCAGGTTGCCCGCCGACCTCTCGTGCGTGGACCACTTCACCAGCGGCTGCCCGAACATCGCGTCCGCCAGGATGGCGCCCGCGATCGCGCCGGTGATCTGGGCGGGGATGTAGGCGGCGAGCTCGCGGCCGGTTACGCCCGGGCCGCCGCGGCGGGCGGTCCACCACTCGGCGAGGCTGACCGCGGGGTTGAAGTGGGCGCCGGAGACCGGGCCGAGGAGCACGATCAGGACGCCGAGGCCGAAGACGGTGGCGGTGGAGTTGGCCAGCAGCTGCAGTGCGACGTCGTCGGTCAGCTCGGTGGCCTGGATGCCGGAGCCGACCACGATCGCGACCAGAGCGGCGGTCCCGACCAGCTCGGCGGCCACGCGGGCGAGGAGCGGCTTGCGCGGAGGGGTTGCCCCCGGTGCGGGCTGCGGCGCCGCAGCGGCGGTTATGGCGTCGCTCATGGCGGGTTCGGCGGCGGGTTCAGTGGCGGTCAAGGGGCAGTTCTCCTCGGGCAGGCGCGGTAGCCGCGGCAGGACGCGAAAGGTCAGGGACAGGACCGCTTGCGGTTCGCCTCGGCGGTGGCACGCGCGGCCCGGGCCAGGCCGGCGAACTGGCCGGCGAGCGCCTCCAGGACGTCCGGGCGCAGGCGATAGTAGATGAACCTCCCACACGGCTCCGTGTCCACGACCCCGGCTTCGCGCAGCACCTTCATGTGGTTGGACAGGTTCGTCTGCTTCGCACCGGTCTCCTCCACGAGGTGGGTGGTGCACAGCGTCTCCTGCGCGAGGAGAGTCACGATCTTGAGCCGGAGCGGGTCGGCCAGCACCCGGAACAGTTCAGTGTCGACTGACGTCAGCATGCGCTGATACTGTCACATCATCCGAGGCTGATACCAGCCTGGGCTGAACTGTCCGGCCGATGCGCGGCTCGCTCCTCCCTGCGTGCCGACGGTCGCCCGCTCCCGAAGGAAGAGAGCCGATGTCCGCCACCCCGCTCGCGTCCGTGCTGTTCGTCTGCATCCACAACGCCGGCCGCTCCCAGATGGCCGCGGGCTTCCTGCGCCACCTCGCCGGCGACCGCGTCGAGGTCCGCTCCGCCGGATCGATGCCCGGCGAGCGGATCAACCCCTCCGCCGTCGCCGCGATGGCCGAACTGGGCATCGACATCGCCGACCAGACCCCCAAGGTCCTCACCCCTGAAGCCGCCCAGGCCTCCGACTACATCATCACCATGGGCTGCGGCGACGCATGCCCTTACTTCCCCGGCAAGACGTACCTCGACTGGCAGCTCGAAGACCCCGCCGGCCAGGGTGTCGAAGCCGTTCGCCCCATCCGCGACGAGATCAAGGGCCTCATCGAGGGCCTGATCGCCGAAGTTGACGCCAAGTCGAAGGCCTGAGGCACACCAAGCCCCTGAGGCGGGGCGTGGACCGCCCGCCGCCAGGATGCGGCGGACCGTGCTGGGAGGCGCCGGTGGCGGGCTGTCCGCGCTGGTTCAGGGCGAGGGTCCGCTCCCGGTTCGCCTCCCGCCACGCTTCAGCGGCCCGCCCGGCTGGGGGCTCCGGCGGCGGAGAGGTGGTTGGGTGTACGACCAGCCTCGAGCGAGTTCGCCCCAGCCCGCCCTGACACGCCCCGACCGCCTCGCCCGCATCCTGCGCCGGCCTCAGCCCGCCGCCTGCCCCGGCCGACCGCGCGCTGAGATGCGTCAGGGGCGGGGCCGTGCCGCGAGTCCCGGCTCTGGCGGCGTCAGGTCGGCGCCCGGGCCGATCGGAGCGGTGTTCAGTCCTCGTAGTAGTCGGTGAGGACGCAGCCCTTGACCAGGGCGGGTTCTTTGCGGAAACCGCTGGGCGGGTTGAACTTCGGGTGGCAGTTGAGCATGAGCAGGCCGGCTTCGGGCCGGAGCAGGGCGCTCATCGCGTCCGAGCTCTCGGATCCCATGGCGAAGTCCTGGCCGACGACGATGCCTTGGTTCGGGTTCCCGCCGCTCTTGGCGTCGGTCTCGGCCTTGAAAGCGGTCTGGAAGGCCTTGGGATCCTTGATCAGGACGATGGTGGTGACGCTGCGCCTGCCGCAGTATCCAATCTCGGTCACGGAGAAGGCAGGACCGAACTTGGTGTCCGGACCCTCGCTCGGCCCGCCGTTCTTCGGCTTGGGGCTGACGGGGTCGCAGGGGGTGTAGCCGTTGATGAAGCGGGCCGCCGCTGCCATGGTGCCGGCCTTGGGCAGCTTCTGGAACGCGGTTCCGTCCTTCGGCGCACTGCCGTTGACCCCACCGTTCTTCGTCGGATTTTCCAGGGTGCCCTCGTGGGGCCCGCCGTCGGTGCCGGTGCCCGACTCGGCCCCGGAGCCCATGCCGCCGACGGTCCCGTCGCCTCCCCCGCATGCGGTGACGGTGAGCAGAGCGGTGACGGCTGCGGCCGACGCGATGAGTGACTTGATGCGCATGTGTGTGTTGTCCCCGTGTGAATGACCTTGAACGACGGCGACCCTATGCCGCTGGTCATGTACGCGGCAAACGGACGGGTGGCGGAGCGCGGGCTCACGCACCCCGGCCCTTCGGGTCGCACTGTGCAGAAAGGCCTCCCAGCGGTGACCGAGGGGTTTGCCCGTGGGGAGACGAGCGCGGATAGTGCCTGACGGCCCGCATGTGGGGGTCGACGGGCCGTGGTCGGCGCGGTTGCCTGTGCCCACGAGCGCCGCCCGCCCCGCGACGAGGCCGCCGTCCTGCGCCTGGACTGGCATGGCGCCCCCTGGCCGACCCCTGATCCTGTCGGGCCGGGGAAGATCGTGGTCCGAGCCGAGTTGTGCAGGGAGTCCCCTCTTTCGGCGTCCCCTTGCGACCCGGAGCTTGACCCGTTACCGCCGGTTACCTCCTGCGTCCCAAAATCTGTGACGGCCAGAGTAGACATTGGTTGGCGGCGAGGGTATGGTTTCTCTCGTAGCCCAGAGAGAACGAAGGGCCCGGTAGAGATGAACTGCCGGGCAGCAGTACCCGCAGTTGCAGGACGGTTCGGTGGTGGAGTGTCGAAGCCGGAGTGGTGACAAGCGTCAAGGCGACGGGACTGGCCTTCGGACCGGGTGGCCCGCAGTCATCAGGGGCCGCCGTACCGCCGCATGCAGTTGATGCGGTTGCGGTTGCAGTACCCAGCAGTGAAGTCAGTGAGCAGCATCCTCGGTGAAGGCGTCGGCTGCGGGCGCGCGCACCGGGAAGTCCGGCAGTGGGGTTCCAAGCCAGAGCAGGTGCAGGACGGGCGACGGGGCTGGCTGTCGGAGAGGTGGCGCTGGGACAGGTCACCAGCAGTTCGCAGTACAGCAGTAGATGCAGTACCGGTAAGTGATTGATCCCAGAGGGAAGAACGGAGGAGCTGAGCGCCATCAGGATCGCCCGGGTGGGAAAGCAGAGCCCGGGTACCGCAGGACATCGATAGTGAGGTGGTCTCCGGTCAAGCAATCGCGATCCCCGCAGTCCCGACTCCGTTCAGTCGGGTGAGCGGAAACAGAAAGCCGGTGCAGTATCAGGGCCGGCAGATGGTGTAGCTGTTCCTTCGGGGCCCTGGTGCCATAGGCACCAGGGCCCCTCAACGCGTTCACCCGTTTTATGAGAGAGGCTCCATGGCAGCTGACAATCCGACCGGCCCGCTCGGTGGCCACCTGGACGACGACGACTATCCCGCCTACACCATGGGTCGGGCCGCCGAGATGCTCGGCACCACTCAGGGCTTTCTCCGCGCGATCGGCGAGGCCCGCCTCATCACGCCGCTCCGCTCCGCCGGTGGACACCGCCGGTACTCCCGCTACCAGCTGCGGATCGCCGCGCGCGCCCGGGAACTCGTCGATCAGGGAACCCCGATCGAGGCGGCCTGCCGCATCATCATCCTCGAGGACCAGCTCGAAGAGGCCCAGCGCCTCAATGCCGAGTACCGCCGCGCCGCCGGTTCGGGCGGCCCGGACGCCGCGGCCTGAGGCCTGAGACCGTCCCCGCCCGGCCCGCTGGAATGCCGGCTGGTCCCAGTACCCCCGCTGCGGATCGGCCCGCGGGCAACCGCGATCGCCCGGCATCCGGCGAGACCTGCACCGCGCCCGCGCTCACCGGCGCGGGCGCCTGCCTCATGGGGTCAGGTGTGGATGCGGCTGTTGGTGCCGTCGTGGTGGTCGGCCTGTTCGTCGTCGAACCAGTAATCGCCGGCGGCCAGGTAGCGGAACGAGTGAGCGCTGTGGGCGGGCAGGGAGACGTGGGCGGCGCGGGTGCCGTCGCCGCGTGCTTGGAGGGGGTGGGCGGCGGGGTTCCAGTGGTTGAAGTCCCCGACGACGCTGACCGGCGCCGGCGGCTGGTTTTCGGGCAGGACGAAAGTGACCTGGGTCCGGTCCTTGAGTCGCTTGCGTTCGAGCATGATGCTTCTCCAGCCGTGTGGGAGTTGTCGGGGTAGGCCCCGGGCCTGGTCGCCAGGGCGGTGACGCTGCGGGGTGGAACGCGGCCGTGGGTCGGTCCGCCGGCCACCCGGCCGGTCCCCGGGGGATGGCGGCGGCCGGTTCCCGGGGATGGCGGCGCACAGTGGCACCCAGGGTGGTGGGGCAGGTAGCGAGGGACGGGCCCGTAGCGGGACCCGGCCGGGACTCACCGCCGGCCGGGTCCCGCGTGCATGGACCTTCTCGTCGCTCTGCCACCATGACACGAACCGGCCCGCCGGGGCCTGCGGGTGTAGACCAGTCGGGCGACCCCCGCAGGTGCTGCCGGCCGTGTTTCGGTCAGCTGTCAGTGATCGGGAACAGCTTGTCGGTGCCGGTGAGTTCCAGCAGGTGCAGCAACTGGGGCCGTGGGCCACGCAGGCTGATGTGCCGGCCGTGCTCCTCCGCAGCGTGCAGACCCGCGATGAGGGCGTTGATGCCCGAGGAGTCGCAGAAAGACATCTCGGTCACGTCCACGACGATCTCGCTGGAGCCGCCGGGCTGGGTGATCGCGGAGAGCAGGGCGGTGATCAGCATGGGGGCCCGGTCGATGTCCATCTCACCCCCCACATGGACGACAGTCCGCTGGTCACCGCTGCTGACCCACACCCCTGCGTCGCTGCCTTCTTGATCGCCCATGCCTCCACTATGAGGCATGCCGTCCCCACGCCGGGGTACGCCAGGACGGTTGCACGACCTGTGCCCCCGGGTGGTGCCGGTGCCGGTGCCGGTGCCGGCGCAGGCCGGCGAAACGTGCCCCGCCCGCGCGCCTGCTCGCTGGGGGAGCTCGGCCGTGCACCACCGGCGCTGCGAGTCGGTCGCCGTACTGACGGACCGCTTCGCCGACCTCGTTCCCGCCTGCCTGGCTATCCGCGAGCACCGAAGACGGGCCCCAGTGGGGCCCGTCACTCGACTCAGCCGCTGACCGGCCACTGCGCCGGTTCCGCGTTGAAGCCCTGGAAGACCTCGACCGCGGCCGGCTTCTGTCCTGCCGGGATCAGGAACGCCGTGCAGATCTTCTCGGACTGACCCGGGCCCAGGGTCTTTTCGCTCTGCGTTTCCGGGCAGTTCGCCCACTTCGCACTGCCCATCATGACGATCAGGGCACGCGTCCTGAGCCCCGCCTCCGTCCTGATCATCAGGTCGCCGTCCATGTCACCGATCTTCATGGGCGTGCCGCTCTTGTGAGTGAGCGTCGACCACACGAACACGGGGATCTGCGGGCCTTTGTCGTCCTTCTGCAGGCCGGAGTTCTCCATGTCCGCCTCGGTACCGGTGTGCACCTCCAACGGTGTCACCGTGAACTTCGCGTCTGCGGAGTCCACCTTCTGGCTCTCCTGCTCCGGACTGGCCTCGCCCAGACGGAACGTCTTCTTGGTGTCCGCGGCGGCATGCGGCGACGGAGAACTGTTGCCCTTCGCCGCCCCGAGGCCGTTGCACCCGGCCAGGAGGGCGGTCACGGTCACAGCCCCCACCGCTGCCGCTGCAGCGCGCGTCCACGTACGCAATCTCATCCTCGCCTTTCGACGGGCCGGGCGGCGGACGCCGCCGTGACCCGCACTTCGTTGTTCCAGGCGATCATCATCTCAAATGCGGACATGCCGAGATGGCCCTGTCCGCCCGGCCTGCGTGGTCCTCGTAGCAGGGGCCGGGACAAGGGGACGGTGGCTCCCGAGGCGGTCCCGGTCACGTGAACAGGGGACCGGAAAAAGGCGACTTCACCCGAATCGATGCTGTTCCTAGGCTGGACGGGCAAGCAAGCGGAGCATGCGTCGCGGGCCGGACACCGGTGCGGCGCCGAGGGAGTTGTCTTGGCCAGTCACGATCCGATCGAACGCCCTGCGGAGCCGTCGTTCAGCGCGTTCCGCGCGTCCGGAGCGCAGCAGCGGATGTACTTCCTCCAGCAGCTGGAGGAGGGCAGGCCGACCTACCACATGCCCGTCTTCTACCGCCTCGAAGGCCCGGTGGACGAAGCCGCGCTCCGCGCCTGCGCCCAGGGTCTGCTCGACCGGCACGAGGCGCTGCGCACCCGCTTCGTCCTGCGCGACGGCGAGCTGTGGCAGCACATCGACACCGAGGCCGCGCTCGTCTGGTCCTGCGCCACGGCCCGCGGAGCCGGGGACGTCGAGGAGTGGATGGCCGCCGAACACCACCGGCCCTTCGACCTGGAGTCCGGACCGCTCTTCCGGGCGGCCCTGCTGCACACCCCCGAGGGCGCGGTCCTCGCGCTCGCCATGCACCACATCGTCGCCGACGGCTGGTCCGTCGGGATCCTCGTCCGCGAACTCCTCGGCGCGTACGCCCACTACGGCGACGGGCCCGACGGCGGCCCTGACGGCACCGACCGCCGCAGCCCGGCCGGGATCGTCGCCCCGGAGGCCCCCGCGTACCAGTACGCCGACTTCTCCGACTGGCAGGAGGAATGGCTGCGCGGCCCCGCCGCCCAGCGCCAGCTAGCCTACTGGGAGAAGCAGCTGGACGGCGAACTGCCCGACGCGCCCCTGCCCCGCGACGGCCGGCCCGCCGCAGGAGCGGCCCGCGGCGCGGCGGCGCTGCACTCCTTCGAGGTCCCGGCCCCGGTGCTCGCCCGGATGGAACGCCTGTGCCGTGACACCCACAGCACCCCGTACACGCTGATGCTGGCGGCCTTCCAGATCGTGCTGGGCCGCTACACCGGCACCGACGACGTACTCGTCGGGACGCCGGTGGCGGGCCGGGGCCGCAAGGAGTTCCAGGACACCGTCGGCCTGTTCGTCAACACGCTGGTGATCCGCGCCGACCTGTCCGACGATCCCGCCTTCCGGGTCCACCTGGAGCGCGTACGGGACACCGTGCTCGACGCCCAGGACCACCAGGACCTGCCTTTCGAACGCGTCGTCGACCGGATCGCCGCCGGACGCACCGGCGAGGAGGCCGCGCTCTTCCGAGTCATGTTCGGCCTGCACGACGAGGACGGCATGACCGACGGCCTGCCCGGCCCGAAGGCCACGCTCCTCGAAGGACCGGCCGGAACCGCCAAGTTCGACCTGACCTTCGACGTCGTACGCACCGGCGGCGCGCTGAGCTGCCGGCTGGAGTACCGGGCGGACCTGTTCGACGCCGCCACCGTCCGGCAGTTCGGCCGGCACTTCGCCCGACTCCTGGACGCCGCCACCGCGAACCCCGAACTGCCGATCGGCGCACTGCCGATGCTGTCGCCCGACGAGCGGACCGGCATCGGCTCGACGCTCCCGGACCGCGCCGACCTCCCGCACACCCCGGGCGAGCGGACGTGCGTCCACGAGATCTTCGCCGGACACGCCGCCCGCACTCCCGACGCGGTCGCCCTCGTCCACGAGGGCGTCTGCCTCACCTACCGCGAGCTCGACACCCGCGCCAACCGGCTCGCGCACCGGCTGCGCGCCCTCGGCGTCGGCCCCGACACCCTCGTCGGACTGTGCCTGCCCCGCTCCGCCGACCTCGTCGTCGCTCTGCTCGGCATCCTCAAGGCCGGCGGCGCCTACCTGCCCCTCGACCCCGACAACCCGCCCGAGCGGCTGCGCCACATCGTCCAGGACGCCCGCCTGGAGCACGTCGTCGGAACCACCGGCACCCGGGACCTGTGGGACGCCCCCGGCCTGCACACCGTCGACCTGCTCGCCGACGCCCCGCTCCTGGCCGCCGAACCGGACACCGCCCCCGACACCGGCGTGACCCCGGACCACCTGGCCTACGTCATCTACACCTCCGGGTCCACCGGCCTCCCCAAGGGCACCCTGGTGCCCCACGCCAACGTCACCCGGCTGTTCTCCGCCACCGACCACTGGTTCGGCTTCGGCCCCGACGACGTGTGGACCCTCTTCCACTCCATCGCCTTCGACTTCTCCGTCTGGGAGCTGTGGGGAGCCCTCGCGCACGGCGGCCGCCTCGTCGTGGTCCCGTACGAAACCAGCCGCTCGCCCGAGGAGTTCCACCGGCTGCTGCGCGCCGAACGGGTCACCGTCCTCAACCAGACCCCCTCCGCCTTCTACCAGTTGGCCCGGGCCGACGAGGAACACCACCGCACGGCCGGACCGGCCGACCCCGGGCTCGGCCTGCGCCACGTCGTCTTCGGCGGGGAAGCCCTCGACGTCGCCGCCCTCGCCGGGTGGTTCGCCCGGCACGGCGACACCGCACCCCGCCTGGTCAACATGTACGGCATCACCGAGACGACCGTGCACGTCACCTACCGGCCGCTGACCGCCCGCGACGCCGAGGAGGGCCGCGGCAGCGTCATCGGCGTGCCGATCCCCGATCTGCGCCTGCACCTGCTCGACGCGCGCGGCCGGAGCGTCCCGCGCGGCGCCGTCGGGGAGCTGTACGTCGCCGGAGCGGGCCTGGCCCGCGGCTACCTGCGCCGGCCCGAACTCACCGCCGAGCGCTTCCCCACCGGGCTCGCCGACGGTGTCGCCGACGCACCCGCCGGGCTCTCGCCCGGTGAGCGGCTCTACCGCACCGGAGACCTGGCGAGGGCCCTGCCCGACGGGGACCTGGAGTACCTCGGCCGCATCGACCACCAGGTCAAACTGCGCGGTTTCCGGATCGAACTCGGCGAGGTCGAGGCCGCCCTGGCCGCCCACCCCCTCGTCGACGCCGCGGTGGCACTCGTCGCACCGGACCCCGCGGGGAACGACGTCCTGGTCGGCTACCTGGCCGTGTCCGGGGCCGACGACGGGGCGGGCCCCACCGTCGAGGAGATGCGCGAGCACCTCGCGCGGCGGCTGCCCGGCTACATGATCCCCGGCGCGTTCGTCACCCTGCCCGCCTTCCCGCTGACCGCCAACGGCAAGACCGACCGGCGCCGGCTTCCCGCGCCCGGCTCGGCCGGCCGCACCCCCACCGCCGCCTACGAGGCACCCCGCGGGCCGGTCGAGACCGCGCTCACGGAGGTCTTCGCCCAGGTCCTCGGGCACGACCGGGTCGGCGCACTGGACAACTGGTTCGCCCTCGGCGGCGACTCCATCCGCTCCCTCCAAGTGCTGGCCCGGGTCCGCGAACGAGGCCTCGACCTCACGGTCGCCGACCTGATGAGCTTCTCGACGGCCCGCGCCCTCGCCCCGCACGTCACCCCGCGGGACCGCGCAGCGGCCGCGGCCGAAGCCCCGTACGAGCCGTTCGCACTCCTGACCCCCGCCGACCGCGCCGCGCTGCCCGAGGGACTGGAGGACGCCTACCCGATGACCCGGCTCCAGGCCGGCATGCTCTACCACAGCGACCTGCCGTCGGCCGGCGGACGCGTCTACCACAACGTGGCCTCCTACCTGATCGAGGCGCCCTTCTCCGAGGAGGCCTGGCGGACCACCGTCGAGGTCCTCGCGGCCCGGCACGAGATGCTGCGCACCTCCTTCGACCCGCACGGATTCACCGAGCCCCTCCAACTCGTCCACCGCGGCGCCCGCCCGGAGCTCACCTTCGAGGACCTGCACGGCCTCGACGCCGAGGCGCAGCGCCTCGCCGTCGCCGCCCGCTACGCCGCCGAGCGCGACCGGCCCTTCGACTGGGACCGGCCCCCGCTGATCCGGTTCCACGTCCAGCGGCTCTCCGACACCCGGCTCCAGCTCTTCGTCGCCGAGCACCACGCCGTCCTCGACGGCTGGAGCGAACGGTCGCTGCTCACCGAACTCGCCCGCTGCTACACCGAGGCGCTCGCCGCCCGGACCCCCGCGGACGGCCCCTCCCCGCAGGCCGGCCCCCGCTCCCGGTTCGCCTCCTTCGTCGCCCTCGAACGGGCCGCGCTGGCCGACCCCGGGCAGCGCGCCTTCTGGACCGGCAAGGCCGCCGACGCCCCCGCGACCACACTGGCCCGCCCGGCGGCGACCGGCGGACCCGCCCGGATGTCCTGGTACCTCGCGCCCCTGCCCGAGGAATTGCACACCCGGCTGACCGCCCTGGCCGCGGCGTGCGGGGTACCGCTGCGCACCGTCCTGCTCGCCGCCCACCTGAGGGTCATGGCCCTGCTGGGCGGCGGCGACGCGGTCACCACCGGGGTGGTCCACAACGGCCGCGCCGAGGAGACCGACGGCGACAAGGTCGTCGGCGTCTTCCTGAACACCCTGCCGCTGAGCATCACGGTCACCGGGCTCAGCTGGCGCGGCCTCGTCGGGCACGTCGCCGCCGTGGAGGCGGAACTGCACGCGCACCGCCGCTTCCCGCTCGCCGAGATCCAGCGACTGTCCGGGGGAGGCCCGCTCTTCGAGACCTTCTTCAACTACACCCACTTCCACGTGGAGCAGGAGGGGCCGGCCGACGGCGCGTTCACCGTGCTGGAGGAGACCGGAGAGGCCGGCACCGACTTCGCCTTCGGCGCCGAGTTCTCCCGCAGCCCCGACGGCGCCCTGCTCGAACTGGGCCTGCGCTATGACGCGGCCCAGTTCTCCGAGGAGCAGATGGCGAGCGCGCACGCCTCCTACACGGCCGCCCTGCGCGACCTCGCCGAGTCCCCGGACCGTGACTGCACGACCGCCGACCTGCTGCCGCAGGCCGAACACCACCGCTACGCCGAGTGGAACCGCACCGCCGTCGACCACCGGCGGCCGCACGTCCTGACCCGGCTGATCGACCAGCAGCGGGACCTGACGTCCGACGCCCCCGCCGTCCGCTTCGACGGCGCCGAGCTGACCTACCGCACCCTCGACACCGAGGCCGAGCGGCTGTGCGCGGCCCTGCGGGAAAGGGGCGCCGGCCCCGGCACGTTCGTCGGCCTGCTGCTGGAACGCTCCCTGGCGCTGCCCGTCGTACTCCTCGCCGTCCTCAAGTCCGGCGCCGCGTACGTCCCGCTGGACCCGGAGCACCCGGCGCCGCGGGTACGGTCGCTGCTCGCCGAGTCCGGCATCGGCCTGGTGGTCGCCGAGGGCGCGTGGGCGGAGCGGCTGGAGGGCTCCGGGGTCATCGTCCTGCGGCCGGAGGAGGCCGTGACGGGCACCGCGGGTCCCGCCCGCGCTCCCGTGCCGTCCGACCCGGCGTACATGATCTTCACCTCGGGATCGACCGGCAAGCCCAAGGGGGTCGTGGTCTCGCACCGCGCCATCGCCAACCGGCTGCTGTGGATGCAGGACGCATACGGGCTGAAGCCGGGGGAGCGGGTGCTGCACAAGACGCCGTACACCTTCGACGTCTCCGTGTGGGAGCTGTTCTGGCCGCTGCTGACCGGCGCCACCCTGGTCCTCGCCCGCCCCGGCGGCCAGCGCGACCCCGGCTACCTCGCCGGACTGATCCGCGCCGACGGCGTCAGCACGGTGCACTTCGTCCCGTCGATGCTCAGCGTCTTCCTCGACGACCCCGCGGCCGTGGCCGGCGCCGCCGGCCTCACCCGGGTGGTCTGCAGCGGCGAGGCCCTGCCGTACGAGGTCCAGCGCAGGTTCTTCGAGCGGCTGCCCGGCGTCGAGCTGCACAACCTCTACGGGCCCACCGAGGCGGCCGTCGACGTCACCTACTGGCAGTGCCGGCCGGACGGCGGCGACACCGTGCCCATCGGCCGGCCCATCGCCAACATGCGCACCCACGTCCTGGACCGCCGGCTGGCCGAGGTCCCCCTCGGCGTCACCGGCGAGCTCTTCCTCGAAGGCGTCGGCCTCGCCGACGGCTACCACGGACGACCCGAGCTGACGGCCGAGCGGTTCATCGAACACACCGGTCCCGACGGCACCACCCGCCGCCTCTACCGGACCGGCGACCTGGCCCGGCACCGCCCCGACGGAGCCCTGGAATACGCGGGCCGCACCGACCACCAGCTCAAGATCCGCGGCTTCCGCGTCGAGCCGGGGGAGATAGAAGCCGTCCTCGCCGAACACCCCGGTGTGCGCGACTGCGCGGTCCTGCCCCGCGGCGAACGCCTCGTCGGCTACTTCGTCCCCGAGGCGGCCGGCCCGGACGCCGCACCCGCCCTGGGCCCGGGCGTCATCGCCGCCCACGCCCGGGAGCGGCTCCCCGAGTACATGGTCCCCTCCGCCTGGGTGTGCCTGACGGCCCTCCCGCTGACCGCGAACGGCAAGCTGGACCGCGCCGCCCTGCCCGATCCGGACCCCGCCGACCTGCGGGGCGGTGCCGAGCCGATCCCGCCCCGCGACGCCCTCGAATCCCGCCTCGCCGGGATCTGGGAGCGGCTGCTGGACGCCGGCCCGGTCGGCGTCGACGACGACTTCTTCGCGTCCGGCGGGCACTCCATCGACGCCCTGCGCCTGATCGGCCGGATCAACCAGGCCTTCGGCGAACGCCTCGGCGTCTCGGCCGTCCTGGAGCACCCGACCGTCGCCCGGCAGGCCGCGCTGCTGCGCGGCCGCCACGTCGCCGTGGCGCCGGACCCGGTGGTCCGCCTCCAGGCCGAGGGCACCCTCGACCCGCTCTTCCTCGTCCACCCGATCGGCGGGAACGTCTTCTGCTACCGCACCCTGGCCGCCGAACTGGGCACCGAACGTCCGGTGTTCGGCCTGACGGCACCCGGGCTGACCGACCCGTCGGCGGCCCCCGACGCCACGGTCGAGGAGCTGGCCGCCGCCCACCTGGAGGCCCTGCGCCGGATCCGCCCCACCGGCCCCTACCACCTGGCCGGCTGGTCCTTCGGCGGGCTCCTCGCCCACGAGATGGCGGTCCAGCTGCGCGCCGCCGGACAGGAGGTGGCGACCCTCGCACTGCTGGACACCGGCTACCCGGAGCCCGGCCTTGTCCCCGACGACGAGAACGAGCTGCTGGAGTGGTTCCACGAGGACCTCGCCCGCTCCGCGGGGTTCGACCCCACCGAGGAGAGCGTGTCCTTGCTGCGGAGCTCCCTGCGCAGTGTGGCGGACGACCCCGCCCGGCTCGCCGTCCTCGCCGAGCAGGTGGAACGCGAGGGCTTCGCCCCCGGCCTGGACCCGGGGGACCTCGCCCGGCACTACGCGGTGTTCCGCACCGGGATCCGCGCCGCCGCCGCGTACCGGCCCCCGGCCGCCCCCTGCCCGGTCCTCTTCCTCCAGAGCACGACCGGGGCCCGGGAGCACTCCGCCGATCGATGGGCGGTCCGGGCCGAGGCCGGCTTCACCCGCCACGAGGCCGCCACCGACCACTACGGGCTGATGCGGCCGCCGCACAGCACCGCGGCCGCCGCCCTGCTGCGCACCGCCCTCGCCGGGGCCGGCCCCCGCTGACCGGGCGCCCCGGCCCGCCCGGGGCGCCCGTAAGGGGTGTCTTGCCGATCAGTCCGGGCTCGCCCCGGCCGACGAGACACCCCTGGCCCTCCCACCCCGCCCCCAGCCCTCCGCGCGCCGTGCGCCGACGAGGCGTGCCCCGGCATGCCCCCGCACCCCGCACCAGAACAGGAAACGGAACACACCACGTGACGACTGACACCCCGGGGCCCGCCCCCGAGCTGAGCGGCCGGATCCGCGGCGGTCCCGCCGAGCTCCTCCACGACGAAGTCCTCGCCCCGCAGTTCGGGTTCGAATCCCGCCACCTGCTGCGCCACTACGTCGCCATCGAGAAGACCCTGGCCGCCGAGTACGTCCGCATGGACCTGATCACCGCCGAGGAGGCCCATCGGATCGCCGCCCTGCTGGACGCCGTCGGATCCGACACCCTCAGCGCGCAGCCCGGCGCCAACATGTCGGACATCGCCTTCGCCCTCGAACGGCACGTCGAGGCGGGCCTGCCGGCCCCGGTCACGCACTGGCACGCCGACCGCAGCCGCAACGACCTCCAGGCCTGCGCCCAGGTGATGTACGGCCGCGACCAGCTCGCCCGCTTCGCGAGTGCGCTCCTTGAACTCGGCTCGGTCATAAACGAGTTGGCCCAGGAGACCTGCGACCTGCCCATGCCCGGGTACACCCACTTCCAGGCCGCCCAGATCATCACCCCCGGCTTCCACCTCGCCGCGCTCTCCGAGCACCTGCTGCACACCCACGCCCGGCTGCTGAACGCGTACGACGGCATCGACGCCTGCCCGCTCGGCGCCGGCGCCATGGCCGGACAGGAACTGCCCTGGGACCGCGACCGGATGGCCCGGCTGCTCGGCTTCTCCCGCCCGCAGCCCCATGCCCTGACCGCCGTGGCCTCGCGCCGCTGGAGCGCCGAACTGACCGCGGAACTGAGCCTGCTGGGCACCGCGCTGAGCCGCTTCACCACCGACCTGCTCACCTGGGGCGGCAGCGAGTACGGGTTCATCGAACTGCCCGACGAACTGTCCGGCATCTCCTCCGCCATGCCGCAGAAGAAGAACTACCCGGTCCTGGAGCGCATCCGGGGGCGCACCGCCCACCTGACGGCCTTCCACTTCGACGTGCTCCTGGGCCAGCGCAACACCCCTTTCTGCAACCTCGTCGAGGTGTCCAAGGAGGCCGGCACCCACCTGCTGAACGCCTTCGATTCGGCCCACGGCACCGTCCGCCTCCTCACCGAGGTGCTGCGCAGGCTGACCTTCCGCGCCGACCGCATGCGTCGGGTGTGCGAGCGCGAGTTCCTCGGCGGCTTCAGCCTCGCCAACGCCCTCTGCCTCACCGAGGGGGTGCCCTGGCGCACCGCCCAGGTCGTCGCCGGGAAGTACGTCGTGCTCGCCGCGACGGCGGGCGCCGCCCCCGCCCCGGGCGAACCCGCCCTGCTGGCCGAGGCGGCCGCCGGACACGGCATCACCCTCGCCGACCCCGCCCGGCTCCTCACCGAGGCCTTCGACGTCGACCGGGGCCTGGAGCGCCTGGTGTCCGACGGGTCGGCCCGCCCCGACGCCGTCCGCGCGGTCCTGAGCACCCAGCAGGAGACGTACGCACAGCTGCGCGCCGACTGGCAGGCGCGCGCCGCCGCGCTCCGTGCGGGCGCCGAGGAGGGCGACCGCGCCCTGTACGGAGCGCCCGACGACAAGATCCATGAGGAGGACGGCGATGGCATCCGCACCCGCGTTCAGCACGCCCACTGACACCGTCGCGGGGGCGACCGCCGTCCCCGTCGGCCCCGGCTCCGGCAGCGCCTTCGGCACCTTCGGGGAACTGCTCCAGGGCGCCCTGCCCCACCCGCAGGGGGACTTCCTGGTCACCTTCCCCCTCGCCCGCTGGGCCACCGCCGTGTTCCACCCCCAGCCCGGCCGCCGCGAGGTCCGGGTGCGCCCGGCGCACAAGGCCAAGTCCCGCCGTGTCGCCGAGGCCGTCCTGGCCGCCCTCGGCACGGCGGACGGCGGCCTGCTGGAGGTCGCCGGGGACCTGCCCGAGGGCAAGGGCCTCGCCAGTTCCTCCGCCGACCTCGTCGCCACCGTACGGGCCGTCGGGGCCGCCCACGGGCGCGCCTTCACCCCGGCCGAGACGGAGGACTTCCTGCGCGGCATAGAACCGGCCGACGGGGTCATGTACGACGAGATCGTCGCCTTCCACCACCGGGAGGTGCGCCTGGGCCGCCGCCTCGGGGTGCTGCCGCCGCTCACCGTCGTCGCCCACGACGAGGGCGGCCAGGTCGACACCGTCGCGCACAACCGGGGCGCCCGGGCCATCGACGCCGCCGACCGGGAGGAATACGCACGCCTGCTGGACCGGCTCACCGACGCCGTGGCCCGCGGCGACCTCGCCGAGGTCGGGGCCGTCGCCACCCGCAGCGCCGAGATGAACGCCCACCGCCGCCGGCGCGCCGGATTCGCGCAACTGCACGCCCTGTGCCGCGAGGTCGACGGGCTGGGCCTGGTCCTCGCCCACAGCGGCACCATGCTCGGCGTCCTCCTGGAGGCGAACGACCCCGCCCTCGCCGGCAAGACCGAGCACATCCGGGCCGGCTGCGCCGCACTCGGCGGCGAGGTGTCCGTACACCGCTCCCTCGGCGCCGACGACAGCTGGAGCCCGCAGGCCCCGCCCGCCCACCCCACCGAGCTGGAGATCTGAGCATGCTGTTCGACACCGTGACGGACGCGATCGGCGGGACCCCGCTGGTCCGGCTGCGTCTGGGCGAGGCCCGGGGCGTGGAGGTCTACGCCAAGCTGGAACTGCAGAACCTCTTCGCGATGAAGGACCGCGTCGCCCGCAACATCCTGCTGGAGGCCCGACGGCTGGGCACCCTGAAGCCGGGCGACCCCGTCATCGAGAGCTCCTCGGGGACCATGGCCCTCGGCGTCGCCCTCGTCGGCCGCTCCCTGGGCCACGAGGTGCACATCGTCACCGACCCGCGCATCGACCCCGTCACCCTCGCCAAACTCCGCGCCCTGGGCTGCCGGGTGCACGTCGTCGAGGCCATGACCAGCCACGGCTGGCAGAGCGCCCGCCTGGAGCGGCTCGCGGAGCTGCTCGCCGAACTGCCCGGCGCCTTCTGGCCGCAGCAGTACACCAACCCCGACAACCCCGGCGCCTACCGCACCCTCGCCGGGGAGCTCCTGGCGGACCTGGGCCGGTTCGACACCCTCGTCGGAGCCGTAGGCAGCGGCGGCTCCCTGTGCGGCACCGCCCGGGCGCTGCGCGAGCGGCTGCCCGCCCTGCACGTCGTCGGCGTCGACTGCGTGGGCAGCGCCCTCTTCGGCCAGCCCGACGTACCGCAGCGGCTGCAGAGCGGGCTGGGCAACAGCCTGCTGCCCAAGAACCTGGACCGCACCCTCGTCGACGAGGTGCACTGGCTCAACGACCACGAGGCCTTCGCCGCGACCTGGGACCTCGCCCGCGAGCAGCAGATCTTCGGCGGCAACACCTCGGGCTCCGTCTACCGGGTCCTCACCGGCCTCGCCGACCGCGCCGAGCCCGGGACCCGGATCGTCGGCATCCTCCCCGACCGCGGCGACCGCTACGCCGACACCGTCTACGACGACGGGCACTGGGACGCGCACCGGCTGCGCGAGGTGCCCACCGCCACCGCGCCGGCCGCCCTCGGACCCGACGGGATCGCCCGCACCTGGTCCACCGCCGCCTACAGCCCGCCCGCCGGGATCCGCCGGCACCTGCTGTTCGTGGAGTCCAACACCACCGGCACCGGCATGCTCGCGCTGGAGCGGGCGCGCGAACTGGGCACCGTACCCGTCCTGCTGACCGGCGACCCCGACCGCTACCGGGGACTCGCGGAGACCGGCGCCGAGGTGGTCCGCTGCGACACCAACTCCGACGCCGCCCTGCGCGCCGCCGTACAGGAGCGGTTCCGCCGCGAGGAGATCGCCGGGGTCACCACCACCAGCGACTTCTACGTACCGGCCGCCGCCCGTACCGCCCAGTGGCTCGGCCTGCCCGGCAACCCGCCCGAGGCGGTGGCCGTCTGCCGCGACAAGTCCGCCCTGCGCGAGAGGCTGCGGGCCGCGGGCGTCCGCCAGCCCCGTTACTCCCTCGTCCGCGAGCCGGCCGGAGCCGCGGCCGCCGTCGCCCGCACCGGACTGCCGTGCGTGGTCAAGCCCGCCGACGACTCGGGCTCCACCAACGTCCTGCTCTGCGCCGACGAGGCCGAGGTCCGCGCCCAGATCGAGCGGATCCTCGCCATCGACACCAACGTGCGGGGCATGCCCACCGCCCGCACCGTCCTCGTCGAGGAGTACCTGGAC
This sequence comes from Streptomyces sp. NPDC053432, assembly GCF_055585365.1. NCBI lineage: Bacteria > Bacillati > Actinomycetota > Actinomycetes > Kitasatosporales > Streptomycetaceae > Streptomyces > Streptomyces sp. NPDC053432. The sequence continues at coordinate 109,501 of NZ_JBVJKF010000020.1, read as the reverse complement.
GGGCCGGAGTACAGCGTCGAGATGTTCGGCGGGGACGGGCAGGCCGTGTGCGTGGGCATCACCGCCAAGACCGTGACCACCGGCCCGCACTTCGTCGAACACCGCCACCTCTTCCCCGCCCCGCTGCCCGCCGACACCGCCCAGTCGATCATCGACACGGTGACGGCGGCCCTGGACGCGGCCGGGATCCGGCTGGGCGCCACCCACACCGAGGTCAAACTGACCGCCGACGGGCCCGCCCTCGTCGAGATCAACCCGCGCCCGGCCGGCGGCATGATCCCCGAACTGATCCGGCTCGCCACCGGCGTCGACCTCCTCGACGCGCAGCTGCGCGCCGCCCTCGGCCTGCCCCCGCACCTGAAGGCGGAGGAGGCGGGCCACGCCGGGATCCAGTTCCTCCTCGCCGACACCGAGGGCACCCTCACGGCCGTCCACGGCGCCGAGGCCGCGGCGGCCGTCGAGGGAGTCGAGTCGGTGCTGGTCACCGCCGCCCCCGGAACTCCCGTACGCACGCCCCGCAGCGCCTCCGACCGGCTCGGGCACGTGATCGCCCGCCACGCGGAGCCCGCCGGCGTGCACGCCGCCCTCGACGCGGCGCATGCCCTGGTCCGCCTCGACGTCGAGGCCGCCCCCCGCTCCTGATCCTCCGCCGTACCCGTTCCGACGACGCGCCGTACGACCCGTACGGCCGCACCCGACCCGAAAGGCGAACCGCCATGAGCAACCCCTTCGAGAACGACAACGCCTCCTACGTCGTGGTCCGCAACGACGAGCTCCAGCACTCCCTGTGGCCCGCCGCCAACCCCGTCCCGGCCGGCTGGACCGTGGTGCACGGCCCCGACGGCCGCCAGGCCTGCCTGGACCACGTCGAGCGGGTCTGGACCGACATGCGCCCCGCCTCCCTGGTGGCCGCCCTCGCCGGGAACGCGCCCCGTGGCTGAGCCCCTCCACCGCACCGGGCACCCGGCCGGACCCGACCCCGTACGGACCCTGCGCACCCTCTTCGCCGAGGTGCTCGGCCGCGCCGAGGTCGACGCGGGCCACAGCTTCACCGGGCTGGGCGGCGACAGCATCCAGGCGATCCAGGTCGTCAGCCGTGCCCGCGCGGCCGGCCTGGTCGTCAGCACCCGCGACGTGCTCCGCGCGGAGAGCGTGAGCGCGCTCGCCGCCACCGCCCGCGCCCAGGGCCGGGTGGGCGAGGACGCCGGGCCGACCACGCCCGCGCGCCGCCTGGGCCCGCTGGCACCCACCCCCATCATGGGCTGGCTCGCCGAACTCGGCGGTCCCGTCGACACCTACAACCAGTCGCTCGTCCTGCGCACCCCGCCGGGCTTCGGGGCGGCCGCCGCCGAACGCACCGTCCAGGCGCTCCTGGACACCCACGAGATGCTCCGCCTGCGACTGCCCGACGGGATCGGGGCCACCGGCGCCGAACCGGTCGTACCGCCCGCGGGCTCCGTCGCCGCGGCGGACCTGCTGGAGCACGTGGACGCCCGCGGGACCGGCAAGGCGGAACTCCCCGCCCTGACCCGGGAGCGGATGCGGGCCGCACGGCGGCTGCTCTCGCCCCGCGACGGCCACATGCTGCGCGCCGTACGCCTGGACCGGGGAGCCGGACAGCAGGGACGGCTCGCGCTCGTCATCCACCACCTCGTGGTCGACGGCGTCTCCTGGCGGATCCTCCAGGACGACCTGCGCAGCTGCTGGACGGCCCTCACCGAGGGACGCGAGCCCGTCCTGGAACCGGCGCCGACCCCCTTCGCGCACTGGGCCGACCTGCTGCGCGCGGAGGCCACCTCCGGCCGCCGGACCAGCGAGGCCGACCGCTGGGCCGCCGTCCTGCGTGAAGCCCCCCAGCCCCTGGCCGGGGTCCGCCCGGCCGGCGGCCTCGACCCCGAGAGTCCGGAGAACACCCTCACCCTGACCCTCGGGCCGGACGTGACGGGCCCCCTGCTCACCACCGCGCCCGGCCTCGTCAACGGCACCGTCAACGACGTGCTGCTGACCGCCCTGGCCCTCGCCGTGCTCGGCCGGCGCGGCGCCGACGGCGCCGACGGGGCGGACGGGGCGGACGGGGCGGACCAGGAGGGCGCCGTCCTCATCGACGTCGAGGGCCACGGCCGGGAGGACATCGTCGACGGCACCGACCTCTCCCGCACCGTCGGCTGGTTCACCACCGTGTTCCCCGTCCGCCTCGCGCTGGGCCGCCCCGACCTCGACGAGGCCCGCGCGGGCGGACCCGCGGTCGGCGCCGCCCTGCGGCTGGTCAAGGAGGAACTGCGCGCCGTACCCGACAAGGGCATCGGCTTCGGCCTGCTGCGCCACCTCAACTCCCGTACCGGGGCCGATCTCGCCGCCCGCGGCATCCCCCAGATCGGCTTCAACTACCTCGGCCGGTTCCCGATGGGCGGCGACGCCCCCTGGGACGCCGCGCCCGGCCACGCCTTCGCCCTCGACGACGCCGACGAAGGCCTCCCGATGGCCCACGCCGTGGAGGTCAACGCGGCCGCCCACGAAGGCCCGGACGGCCCCATGCTCAGCGCCACCTGGACCTGGGCGGGCAACGCCCTGCCCGGTCCGTGGGTCCACGACCTCGCGCGGGAGTGGTTCACCATGCTGCGCGCCGTCGTCACCCATGCCGCCCGCCCCGACGCCGGCGGGCTGACCCCCTCCGACGTCTCCCTCGTCCAGGTCAGCCAGGCCGACCTCGACACCTTCGAATCCCAGCTCGGAGCCCTGTTGTGATCCCTCTGTCCCACGCCCAGCAGCGGCTGTGGTTCCACGCCCGGGACGGCGCCGACGGCGCGCTCTACCACATCCCCGTCGGACTGCGGCTGCGCGGCGCCCTCGACCGCCGGGCCCTGCGTGCCGCGCTCGCGGACGTCAGCGGCCGCCACGAGGCACTGCGCACCGTCTTCCCCGACCAGGCGGGCCGCCCCCACCAGCGGGTCCTGGACCCCGCGGACGCCGCCCCGGTGCTCACCGTCACCGACTGCCCGCCTGCCGAACGCGCCCTGCGGGCCGAGGAGGCCTCGTCCCGGCCGTTCGACCTCCGCTCCGAACCACCCCTGCGCGCCGACCTGTTCACCGACGGAGCCGAGGACCCCTACCTGCTCCTGGTCCTGCACCACATCGCGGGCGACGGCCACTCCGTGAACATCCTCCTCCGCGACCTCGCCGCCGCCTACACCGCCCGCTGCGCCGGCCGGTCGCCCGAGTGGCCCGAACTGCCCGTCCAGTACCCGGACTACGCGCTCTGGCAGCGTGAACTCCTCGGCCCCGCCCAGGACCCCGCCTCCCTGCACGGCCGGCTGCTCACCCACTGGGCGGCCGTCCTCGACGGCCTGCCCGAGGAACTGCCACTGCCCGCCGACCGGCCGCGCCCGGCCGTGGCCGGCCACCGGGGCGCGCTGGTGGAGGCACGGACCGACGCCGCCGTCCACGCCGGACTGGCCGCGCTGGCCCAGGGCGCCCGCGCCACCCCGTTCATGGCCGTCCAGGCCGCTTTCGCTGCCCTGCTCACCCGCCTCGGCGCCGGCACCGACCTGCCGCTGGGCTGCCCCGTCGACGGCCGGGACGACGAAGCCCTCACCGAGCTCGTGGGCCTCTTCGTCAACACCCTGATCGTGCGCGCCGACACCTCGGGCGACCCCACCTTCACGGAGCTGCTGGGCCGGGTGCGCACCGCCGCCCTGGAGACGTACGCGCACCAGGAACTGCCCTTCGAATCGCTGGTCGAGCGCCTCAACCCGGCCCGCTCGCCCGCCCGCCACCCGCTCTTCCAGGTCGCCGTCTCCGCCCAGCGCGGCGAGCCGCTGCCCCCCGCCTTCGCGGGCCTGCGGGCCGAGGTGGAGGCGGTGCGCACCGACACCGCCAAGTTCGACCTCACCCTGGAGGTGGAGGAGCTCCACGACCCGGCCACCGGGCAGCCCCTGGGCGTGGCCCTCGGACTGGAGTACGCGAGCGACCTGTTCGACGGGGCCACGGCCCGACGCCTGCTGGACCGTCTCGTTCACCTCATCGGCGCAGTCGTCCGCGAGCCCGGCGTCCCGCTGTCCGCACTCGACGTCCTGCTGCCCGGGGAGCGTGCCGACCTGCTGGAGCACTGGCAGGGCGCGCCCGTCGACCCCGACGCCCGGACCGTCCACGGGGCCTTCGAGGAGCGGGCCGCCGCCCACCCGGGCCGCCCCGCCGTGCTCTGCGCCGGCCGGGAGACCACGTACGGCGAACTCGACGCCCAGGCGGACCGGATCGCCGGACGGCTGCGCGCCCTCGGCATCCGGCCGGGCGAGTCCGTCGCCGTACTGATGGACCGCTCCGCCGACCTCGTCGCCGCCTGCCTGGGCATCCTCAAGGCGGGCGCCGCCTACCTGCCGTTGGACGCGCGGGCTCCGCGGGCCCGTACCGAGGCCGTGCTCACCGCGGCCGGGGCCGCCGTCCTCGTCACCGACGTCCCGGACGGGCAGCCCGTACCGGCGGGTCCGCGTCACGTACTGCGGCCGGACGGACGGTCAGCCACGGAAGCCGGGACGGCCGGGACGGCTGGGACCACAGGGACCGCCGGGCCGAGCGGGCCGAGCGGGCCGAGCGGGCACGCCGACGCGCTCGCCTACCTGATGTACACCTCCGGCTCCACCGGCACCCCCAAGGGCGTGGCCGTCTCCCACCGCGAGGTCGTCGCCCTCGCCACCGACCGGCGCTGGCGCGGCGGCGCGCACGAGCGGGTGCTGTTCCGCTCGCCGCACGCCTTCGACGCCTCCACCTACGAACTGTGGGTGCCGCTCCTGAACGGCGGCCTGGTCGTCGTCGCCCCGCCCGGCGAACTCGACGTCGACGCGCTGGCCCGGCTGATGGCCGAGGAGAAGGTCACCGGGACCTTCCTCACCGCCACCCTCTTCAACGTCCTCGCCGACCGCTGCCTGCCCGCGCTCGGCACGCTGCACGAGGTGATGACCGGAGGCGAGGCCGCCTCGCCGTCCATGGTCCGCCGGGTCCGCGAGGCCTGCCCCCGCACCACCGTCACCAACGCCTACGGACCCACCGAGACCACCACCTTCGCGGCGACCTTCGCCGTCGGCCCGGGCCAGGAGGCCCCCACCGGACAGGTCCCGATCGGCCGCCCCCTCGACGGTACGCGGCTGCACGTCCTGGACGAACGGCTCGGCCTCGTACCGCCCGGCGTCACCGGCGAGCTCTACATCGCGGGCGCCGGACTCGCCCAGGGCTACCTCGGCCGGCCCGGGCTGACCGCCGAACGCTTCGTCGCCTGCCCGTACGGCCCCCCGGGCAGCCGCATGTACCGCACCGGCGACCTGGCCCGCTGGACCGCCGGCGGCCATGTCGAGTACCTCGGCCGCGCCGACCGGCAGGTCAAGATCCGTGGCCTGCGCATCGAACCCGCCGAGATCGAGCACGTCCTGGCCGGCCACCCGGCGGTGGGCCAGGCCGCCGTCACCGTCGTGGACACGGCCGCCGGCCCCGCGCTGGCGGGCTACGCCGTCCCCGCCGAGGGCACCCCCGCACCCGACCCGCGGGAACTGCGCGAGCACCTGCGCGCCCGGCTGCCCGACTACATGGTGCCCGCCACCCTCACCCTGCTCGACGCCTTCCCCGTGACCGCCAACGGCAAGACCGACCTGGCCGCCCTGCCCGTGCCCGGCCCTGCGACGACCGGCACCGCGGGGCGCCGCCAGGAGCCGCGCACCGACGACGAGCGCGCCCTGTGCGCAATCTGGGAGCAGGTCCTGGGCGTCCCGCACATCGGCGTCCACGACAGCTTCTTCGACCTCGGCGGACACTCCCTGCTCGCCACCCAGCTGCTCGCCGAGGTCCGGGACCGGTTCGGCGGTGCCGTCGGCATCCGCCAGTTCTTCACCGGCCCCACCGTCGCCGAACTGGCCGCCGCCCTGCCCGCGGCCACGGCCGCCGGAGCCGGTGCCGAGGACCCGCCGATCGTCCGCCGGGCCCGCCGCGCCCAGACCGCCTGACCACCGAAGGAACACCACCGTGAACCACCCGCTGTCCACCCCTGCCGCCGCCGCACCCGCCGACACCCCGGCCCGCGCCGCCCGCTCCCTGGTCGAGGACGTCCTGCCGCTGTCCCCGCTCCAGGACGGCATCCTCTTCCACGCCCTCTTCGACGAGGAGGAACGCGACGTCTACGTGGCCCAGCTGCTCCTCGACCTCGACGGCCCCCTCGACGCGGACCGGCTGCGCGCCGCCGCCGACACCGTCCTGGACAGGCACGCCAACCTCCGAGCCGGCTTCCTGCGCCGGGCCACCGGCGAACCCGCCCAGGTCGTCCGGCGCGGCGTACGGGCCCCCTGGCAGCAGGTGGACCTGTCCGGGCTCGGCGAGAGCGAACGCACCGCCGCCGTCGACACCCTCCTCGCCGAGGACCGGGCCACCCGCTTCGACCTCGCCCGGCCGCCGCTGCTGCGCTTCACCCTCGTCCGCACCGGCCCGCTGTCCCACCGGCTGCTGCTGACCTACCACCACATCGTGATGGACGGGTGGTCCTGGCCGGTCCTGGTCCGCGAACTCCTCGCCCTGCACCACGCCGACGACGCGCCGCTGGGACCCGTCACCCCGTACTCCGCCTTCCTGAGCCGGCTCCACAGCCGCGACACGGCCGCCGCCCAGGACGCCTGGACCCGCGCCCTGGACGGCCTGCCCGGCGGAACCCGTACCGCGCCCGTGTCCCCGCCGCCCGGCTCGGTGCTGCCCGACCGCGTGGAGACGTACCTGCCCGAGTCCCTCACCGAACGGCTCGGCGCCCTCGCCCGCGCCCACCGGATCACCTCCGGAACCCTGCTCCAGGGAGCCTGGGCACTCCTGCTCGGCCGGCAGATCCGCTCCGAGGACGTGGTCTTCGGCGCCATCGTCAGCGGCCGCGACCCCGAACTGCCCGGCGTCGCCGACATCGTGGGCCTGTGCATCAACACCGTGCCGGTCCGGGTACGGATCGACCCGGCCGAGTCCCTCGTCGCGCTGTTCGAGCGGCTCCAGGACGAGCAGGCGCGCCTGATCGACCACCACCACCTGGGCCTGGTCGAGATCCAGCGGCTCGCGGGAGCGGGCGAGCTCTTCGACTCCTGCGTCGCCTTCCAGAACTACCCGGTCGACGCGGCCGGCCTCGCCGCACTCGGCGCGGGCGGGCTCCAGGTCACCGCAGTGGACCCGTACGACGCCGCCCACTATCCGCTCTCGCTGACCGCCATCCCCGGCGACCGGCTGCGGCTGCAGATCGACTACCGGCCGGACGTCTTCGACCGCGCCACCGCCCAGGCCATGGTCGAACGCCTCGCCCGGCTCCTGGAAGCCGTCGCCGAGGACCCCACGTGCCCGGTGGGCACCGTGGACCTGCTCTCGCCCGCCGAACGGCACCGCGTCCTGGTCGAATGGAACGACACGGCCCGCGACGAGGAGTACGCGGAGGTCGTCGAGCGGGTCCGGCAGCAGGCCGTGCGCCGCCCCGACGCCGTCGCCACCACCGACGACACCGGCCGCGAACTGGGCTACGCGGACCTCGTGGCCCGCGCCGACGCCCTCGCCCTGGCCCTGCTCGCCGACGGGGTGCGCCCCGGCGACCTGGTCGCCGTACTCAGCGAACCCACCGCCCGCGTCCCCGTCGCGATGCTCGGCATCCTCGGCTCCGGTGCGGCCTACGTCCCCCTCGACCCGGAGGGACCCGTCGCCCGCACCGCCGACCTCCTGGCGAGCGGCGGGATCGCCCGCCTGCTGGCCGCCCCCGAACAGCGGGCGCGTGCCGAGGAGATCGCCGCCGCGGTCCCCGGCGGGCTGCCCGTCCTGGTGATCGACGACGCGGCCGCCGTGGCCCCGGGCGAGCGCCCGGCACCGGCCGGCGGACCCGACGCCCTCGCCTACGTCTGCTTCACCTCGGGCTCCACCGGCAAGCCCAAGGGCGCCATGGTCCACCGCCGGGGCATGAACAACCACCTCCTGGCCAAGGTCGAGGACCTCGGACTCGGCGACGGCGACCGCGTGGTGATGAACGCCCCGCTCACCTTCGACATCTCCGTGTGGCAGATGCTCGCCCCGCTGATCACCGGCGGACAGGTCCACCTGGTCACCCGCGACACCGCCCGCGACCCGGCCGCCCTCTTCGACGACGCCGCCCGCCGGGGGATCACCGTCCTGGAGACCGTGCCCTCCTTCGTCCGCGCCGCCGTCGACCTGTGGGACACCGGCGTGCTGCCGCCGGCCCTGCCCGAGCTGCGCTGGTTCATCGTCAACGGCGAGGTACTGCCGCCCGAACTGTGCACCCGCTGGTACGCGCGCCACCCGCAGGCCGCGATCGTCAACGCCTACGGCCTCACCGAGTGCTCCGACGACAACACGCACGCCTTCATCGGCCCCGACGTCCACGCCCAGCTGGAACACGGCCGGCTGCCCGTCGGACGGCCGCTGCGCAACAACTCCCTCTACCTGCTGGACGCCGCGCTCGCCCCCGTACCGCCGGGTGTGCCCGGCGAACTCTTCATCGGCGGCACCGGCGTGGGCCCCGGATACCTGCGCGATCCGCGCCGCTCCAGCGAGCGCTACGTCCCCGACCCGTTCTCCACCGTGCCCGGCAGCCGCATGTACCGCACCGGCGACCTCGCCCGGATGCGGGCCGACGGCCAGCTCGACTTCCTCGGCCGCCAGGACCACCAGGTCAAGGTCCGCGGCAACCGCATCGAACTGGGCGAGGTGGAGACCGCGCTGCGCGCCGTGCCGGGCGTCGGCGAGGCCGTGGTCGCCGTCGACCGGGACCACGCGGGCCAGCAGCGGCTCATCTGCTACTTCACCGGCACGCCCACCGCCGAGGAGGTCCGCACGGAACTGGGCCGGAACCTCCCCAACTACATGGTCCCGTCGCTGTTCCTGCACCTGCCGCGGTTCCCGCTCACCGTCAACGGCAAGCTCGACCGCAAGGCGCTCCCCGACCCGGCCACCGTGCACCGCCCGGCCGGACGGCTGCCCGCCACCCCCACCGAGAAGACGGTCTGCGAGATCTTCGCCTCCGTCCTCGGCCTCCAGGAGGCCGGGATGGACGACGACTTCTTCGCCCACGGCGGCCACTCGCTCCTCGCCACCCGGCTGGCCGGCCGGATCGGCACCGAACTCGGCGTACGGCTGAACATCCGCGATCTCTTCGAGACGCCCACCCCCGCGGGCATCGCCGCCCGCCTCGCCGAGGCCGCCACCGCCCCCGCCCGGCCCGCGCTGCGCCCCCGCTCCCGTGAGCGGGCGTAACCGGCCCCACCAGGCCTGACCAGGCCTGACAAGGTCCGACCGCGCCGCGAAGAGCCCGACCGCACCCCCAGGAGACACCACCACCATGAGCCCGACCGAGACCACCCCCGTGCCCCTGCGCATCGCGCACCGGGCGGGGCTCACACCCGAGGCCACCGCCGTCCGCGGACCCGAAGGCCAACTGACGTACCGTCAATTCGACCGGCGGGCGCGCGCGGTGGCCGAGGAGCTGCGCGCGGCCGGCGCCGGGCCGGAGGACACCGTGCTCCTGGGGGTGCGCCGCGGCGTCCACTGGGCGGTGGGGCTGCTGGGCATCTGGTACGCCGGCGCGGCGCCCCTCCTGGTGGACCTCGACGCCCCCGACGAGCGGCTGCGCACCCTGCTGCGAGCCGCCGGCACCCGGCACGCGGTCGCCCCGGACACCTACGCCGCCGCGATGCTGCAACGCCGCACCGGGAGCGAGCTGTTCTGGGCGTCCACCACGACCCCGGCCCCCACGTCGGCGGCGCCGCCCGCCGACGTCGCACCGGGGTCCCTCGCCTACGTGCTCTTCACCTCCGGATCCACCGGGCAGCCCAAGCCCGTGGCGGTCGGCCACGCCGGACTCGCCGCACAGGTCGCCACCCTGGCCGAACGCTACGGGCTGACCGAGCAGGACGTGGTCCTGCAGTTCGCGGCCCCCGCCTTCGACGTCAGCCTGGAGGAGGCCCTGCCCACCTGGTGCACGGGCGGCGCGGCCGTCTTCGTCAAGGACAACGTCCTGTCGCCCGCCGAACTGGAGCCGTTCCTGGCCGCGGAGCGGATCAGCCTCGTCAACCTGCCCACCCCGTACTGGTCGCAGTGGGCCAAGGACCTGGAGCGCGCCCCCCGGCCGCTGCCGTCCGCACTGCGCCGGGTGGTGATCGGCAGCGACGCGGGCCGCACCGCGGACCTCACGCGCTGGACGACGGCCGGCCGGCCCCCGGTGATCAGCTGCTACGGGCTCACCGAGTCCACGATCACCGCCACCTCCTACGAGCCGGCACCGGCCGAACTCGCCGGCTTCACCGGCGAGGAGCTGATCCCGCTCGGCGAACCCCTGTCCGGTGTGCGGGCGTACGTCCTGGACGAGGAACTGCGCGAGGCGCCCCCCGGCACCGCGGGCGAGCTGTACCTCGCGGGTTCCTGCCTGGCGCGCGGCTACCACGGCCGGCCGGGCCTGACCTCCGAGCGGTTCGTCGCCGACCCCTTCGCCGACTCCCCGGGCGGGCGCATGTACCGCACGGGCGACCGGGTCGTCCGCGCCTGTGGCGGCGGCCCGCTCGTCTTCCTCGGGCGCGCCGACGACCAGGTCAAGATCCGCGGCCACCGCGTCGAACTCAAGGAGGTGGAGGCGGCCGTGTCCGCCCACCCCGACGTCGTCGACGTGGTCGTGCGCGCGGTCGCGGCGGCCGACGGACCGCAGCTCGCCGCCTGGGCCGCCGTCACGGTGGACAGCCCCCTCACCCCGGACGAACTGCGCCGTCACCTGCTGGCCAAGATGCCCGGATACCTCGTACCGGCCGTGGTGACACTGATGGAGCGGCTGCCCCGTACCCCGGGCGGCAAGCTCGACCCCAAGGCGCTCCCCGCGCCCGCCCTCCGATGAACCCGCACCCCGCGGACCCCGTCCGCGACCAGACAAGGAACGCACCCGTGTCCGTCACCACCGACGAGTCCGCCGAGACCGGCCAGGCCGTGGAGCGCCGGCAGCGCAGCGACTTCCGTCTCTTCATGTCCTCGCACATCTGCAACGAGCTGGGCGGCAGCATCACGTACGTGGCCCTGCCGCTGATGGCGGTGCTCACCCTCGACGCCTCGGCGATGCAGGCGGGTCTGCTGTCCGCGGCGGAACACGCGGCGTTCCTGCTGCTGGGCCTGCCCGCCGGGGCCTGGGTGGACCGGATGCGCAAGCGCCGCGTGATGATGGCCGCCGACCTGGCGCGCGCCCTCCTGCTGACGGCGCTGCCGGTGGCCTACCTGCTGGACCTGCACTCGATGCCGCTGCTGTACGCGGTCGCCCTGCTGCTGGGCTGCGCCCGGCTGTTCGGTGACGTCGCCGATCAGAGCTATCTTCCGACCCTCATCGGCAAGAACACCCTGATCGCGGGCAACTCGAAGCTGGAGACGGTGCGTTCGGGGGCCGAATTCGCCGGCCCCGGCATCGCCGGATTCCTGGTGCAACTGCTGGGCGCGGCCGGGACGCTGGCCGGCCAGGCCGTCACCTCAGTGGTGTCCGTGGTCCTGCTGGGCCGGATCGGGGCCCGGGAGGAGAAGCCGGAACCGGCCCCGCGCCGGCACCTGCTGCGTGAGGTCCGCGAGGGGCTGAGCTACGTCCTGAGCCACCGGATCCTGCGGCTCATCGCCCTGAACACGGCCGCCGTGAACCTGTTCCTCAGTGCGGTCATGGCCATCGAGGTGCTCTTCCTGACCCGGACCGTCGGGCTGCCGCCCGCGGCCGTCGGCTGGGTGCTGACGACGGCCACGATCGGCTCGGTGCTGGCCGCCACCGCCGCGGACCGGGTGACCCGGGCCGTCGGCGCGGCCCGGCTCACGTGGCTGTCCCTGCTGGTGACCATGCCCTTCGGGCTACTGCTCCCGCTGGCCGACAAGGACTGGCGGATCGGCCTGTTCGTGCTCGGATCGCTCGTCCAGTCGGCCGGCGTCACCCTGTACAACATCTGCCAGGTCACCTACCGGCAGACGGTCTGCCCGCCCCACCTGCTCGGCCGGATGACCGCCACCATGCGCTTCCTGGTGTGGGGCGTGCTGCCCCTGAGCGGACTGCTGGCGGGACTCCTCGGTGAACTCCTGGGAGTGCGGGACGCGCTGTGGGTGTGCGCCGCGGCCCTGTCGGCGGCCCCGCTGGTCCTGCTCCGCTCCCCGCTGCGGCGGATGCGCACGTTCGAGGACGATGCCCCGGTGGTCGGGGCCGAGGCGGAGGTTACGGGCGCGCGGCCGGCTCAGTAGCCCATCCGGAAGGCGATGTGGGTGAGCTGGGTCCGGTTCGCCGCGCCGGTCTTGCTGCGCAGCCGGCGCAGATAGGTGTCGACCGTGTGCGGGCTCAGCCCCATCCGGCACGCGATCATCCGGTAGGTGTCCCCCTGTGCGAGGTAGGCGAGGACCTCCTGCTCGCGGGGGGTCAGGGAGGGCAGCTCCGGCTCCGGCGCGCGGGCGGTGAGCGTGGTGGTGTGCAGCATGTGGGCTCCGGATTCCGGATCGAAGGAGTGGGGGAGCGGCGGGGCTCGGCACCCCCGGTGGCGGTGCGATCACTTTGGGTGTGATCGCACCGTTTCGGACGTCCGGGGCCTGAAGTGGCCAAACACCCGCTGCTGTTCGTGTGGTCCAGCCTTTCGCCCTGCTTATCCTGGCGCCAGGGGGCGGGCACCTCACCAAAGTGCTTGGCAGTAAAGCGACCAGGGGCGAAAAAGGCAAAGTGGGGCAATGCAAACATCTGACGTGTCGCCGGATTCGAACAATGCCGATGTCGACATCGATGTCTACGGCTGGGTGCTCGAACACCGGACGGTGGACGTGGACGCGGTGGCCGCCGGTACGGGGCGCGAGGCGGACGAGGTCCGGCACAGTGTGACCCGCCTGCGCGCCTCACGCCTGCTGCACGTGAGCCCGAGCGACCCGGCGGTCGCCTTCGCGGTGGCTCCGGACACGGCCGCCGAGCAACTCGTCGCGCCTCTGGAGGCGCAGATCCGCGACCAGCAGCGCGCGATCAGCGAGATCCGCGAGGAGCTGGGTCGCTTCCTGCCGCATTATCTGGGCCGCCGGGCCCCGGGGGAGTCGCTGGAGGTCCTGGAGAGCCTGGAGGACGTGCGCGGGGCACTCAACCGGGCCTCCCTCAACTGCACGACCGAGATGATCAGCTCGCAACCCGGGGGCGGCAGCAGGGTGCCGGAGGCGATGCAGGAGGCGCTGCGGCGGGACGAGACGATGCTCCAGCGCGGGGTCTCGATCCGGACCCTTTACCACCACACGGCCCGCTTCAACGGGCCGAGTCAGGCCTACGTCGCGGCCGCGTCCGTACTGGGGGCGCAGTACCGCACCGCGCACGAACTGTTCGGCCGGCTCATCGTCTTCGACCGGGAACTGGCCTTCATACCGGTCTCCGACGGCAGTTGGGGCGCCGTGGTGATCCGCGAGCCGTCGACCGTCGCCTACCTGTGCAGCATCTTCGACCAGACCTGGGACCTGGCCTCCCCGTTCTCGGCCGCCGCGGGTCAGGGGCTCGAGGAGGTGGCCCGCGAGATCCACGAGACGATCATCCGGCTGCTCGCGGCGGGGCTGAAGGACGAGGCCATCGCCCGTCGCCTCGGCATGTCGCTGCGCACCGCCCGGCGCCACATCGCCGACATCATGCAGGAGCTGGGGGCGGGCAGTCGCTTCCAGGCCGGTGTGGCCGCCGCCGCGCGCGGACTGCTGGACCTCGAGGGCCAGGTGGACGGGGAACTGGTACAGCCTTCCTGACCTGGTGTCACGCGTTTTCGTGTCTGTCGCGGTCGGCGGGCGTGTCGCATGCTGCTGGGATGGGAGCTGTGGAGCCGCCGAACAAGAGGGGCACGTGATGGACATGCCGGATGAAGCCTGGGAACGGGCGGCCCCGCATCTGCGGGAGATCGTCCTGTTCCTCTCGGTCCACCTGGACCGGGCGCCGGGTGTGCTGTGGCCCGAGTACGACAACCCGGCCTTCGGTGACGTCGACGGCAATGACGCCGGTGACGACGTCGGTGACGCCGAAGAAGTCGACGAGGTCGAGGACGCCTGCGACACCGGGCGGGCGGGCTCGGCGGGCCGCGGTGTGTGCCCGGCGCAGGTGGACCGGTTCACCGCCGAACTGGCCTCGCTGACGGGCCTGTCCGTGCGGCTGGACCGGGTGGAGACGGCCGTGGCCGCCCCGGCCGTCGGTGCGGGCGCGGCCGGGACCGGGCAGCCCGGGGGCCGGGAGCACCTGCTGATCCACCAGATCGCCGGGGCCGTGACCTGGCAGCTGACCGGGACCGGCGACAGCGGCGGGCCGGAGTCCTTCCAGTGCCGGCTGCTGCCCGGCGAGCTGCTGTACGTACCGGCCGGCTGGTCGCGTCGCCGCGTCGGCGCAGCGCGGGCCCGGTACGCGGTCATCTGTCTGGGCAGCAAGGTCGGTTGACGGCGCGCGGGGTGAAAGGGGGGAGGGAGGATCGCGATGCGATCCTCCCTCCCCCCTCTTTTCCGACGGCCCTACGGGCCAGTGGGATCAGCCACCCCAGGAGCTGTCGTTCGTGTCGCGGCCCCGGCCGCCCGGCGGCGTGTTGCCGACCGTCGCCGCCCGGCCGCCCGGCAGAACGATCTGACGCGGCGTCTGCGTGGTGGTGCTGCCCTCGCTCCCGGTGGTGGTCGTCACGGTCGTCGTGGCCGTGTCGCCCTCGGCGGCCTGTGCGGCGCCGGCGGTGGGCAGCAACAGCGCGGACGCGGCTATGGACAGGGCGACGACGTAACGCTTGAGCATGGGATCCCCCCAGGGGTACGAGCGGTCGGGTCCGGGCGTGGACCACTTCGTGGGCCGTCCGCGCCGGTCGGTGCAGGACCAACCTTGCCGTGCGGAAGGTCCCCCGGTGATCGATCAGGCTGCTCATCAAGCTGCCTGGCGCGATGGTGAGGGGCTGCAAAACCTGATGGACCGGGACTATTCAGTCACAAAACCCGCGCCCACAGGGGCCGCAGACCTCTGCTCGGCCGACGGCTCCGTGCGCTCCGCCGGGCCCCGGCCGTCGAGCTCCTGCCACACCGGGAAGACCAGCGGGGCCAGGGTGACCGTGAGGTACAGCGCCCCCGTCCCCAGCAGCGCCGGCACCAGCCCCGCCGCGTCCAGGGCCAGCCCCGCACCGAGCATGCCCAGCGGCGTCGCCGCCAACGCGGCGGCGACCAGCAGACCGAACACCCGCCCCCGCACCGCCTCGGGCACCCGCTCGTAGGCGACCGACATCATCAGCGGGCCCACGATCCCCGACCCGACGCCGGACAGGGCCAGTACCGCCAGCAGTACCGCCGCCGGGGGCTCGGCGGCCAGCGCGGCACACCGCACCGCCCCGACCAGGACGAAGGCCCCGACGAACACCGCGCGCCGCGGCATCCGGTGCCCCGCCCAGCCGTACAGGGCCGCCCCGAGCAGCGCGCCGGCCCCCATGGCGGTCACCATCGCCCCGAACAGGGCGCTGCTGCGCAGCACCTGGGTTCCGTACGCCGGGTAGAGCACCCCGTTCAGCGCCCCGTCCAGGGCGTTGGTCAGCATCAGGACCCCCACCATCGCGCCGAGGAGCCGGTCCCTGCGCAACTGTCCGGTTCCGAAGCGCAGTTCCTGCGCGTAGGAACCCCGTGGTCGCCCGTTGCCGACCGGGTGCGGACGGGCCGTCGCCGGTACCAGGGTCGCCACGACGAGGGCGCACAACGCCATCGCCGCCAGGTCCGCGAACAGGGTGCGTACGGGGCCGGCGGTCGAGATGAGCAGGCCGGCCAGCGGCGCGCCCGCCATCATGCCGATCCGGCGGGCCCCCTCGACCGCTCCGGTTGCACGCTCCGCCGTGACGCCCGCGCGTTCCATCGCGCCGGGCAGGAGCAGTTGCTTGGAGGTGTCGGACGGGCCGCGGGCCGCCCCGACCAGGAAGACCAGGACGATCAGGACGGGCAGCGGCAGGGCGCCCCAGGCGTGCAGGAGCGGGATCAGGCCGATCGACGCGGCCGTCAGCAGGTCCGCTCCGACGCTGGTCGCACGGACGGGCAGTCGGTCGACCACCGGACCCGCGAGCACGGCGGAACACAGCAGCCCCAGCACCTCGGCGGTGGCGACGAGCCCCGTCCGGGTTCCGCTGCCGGTGCTGTGCAGGACGAACCAGGGCACGGCGACCAGTGTCGCCGCCATGCCGAGCGAGGAGATCCCGCAGGCCGCCACCACGGCGCCCAGTGGGGTGCGGCGGCGCGATGACGCGGAGCCGCCGGGGTACGAGCTGGTCATACGGGGTTCCTTCCGGCACCGCCGCGCCGCCCGGCAGCCCGCGGTGGGTCTGCCGGGCGGCGTGGTGCCCGGGGATCGTCGGGTCAGCCGGCCATGCTCACGCGGAGGCTGAGCGGGCGCATGTCCGTCCACACCCGCTCGATGTGCGCGAGGCACTCCTCCTTGGTGCCGTGTACGTCCTGGTCGTGCCAGCCGGGCGGGACGGGCCGGCCGGCCTCCCAGAGGGAGTACTGCTCCTCGTCGTTGGCCACGACCAGGTACTGCTGCGGGGGCGCGTCGTTCATGGTGTTCTCCTCGATGGATTGGTGGTGGAGTGGGGTGGAGCGGGTCAGGAGGGCAGGGCCGTGGCCAGCAGCCCGGCCAGCGCGGCGCAGTGCGGGGGGTCCACCAGGTCGTGGTGGTTGCCCGGGACCGCCGCCCGCAGGACGTCGCCCGCGGTGCGCGCATGCCAGGCCGCGGGGTCCACCAGCGGGGTCGCGAGTTCCGGGTGCCGCTCGTCGACGGTGAAGAGGTGCAGGCCGATGGCGAGGACGGCGTCGGTGCGGTAGGCGGCGGAGGCCGCTCCGTTCGCCTCGGCGACCCGCAGCACTCTGCGCAGGGCCTCCGTGGGGGCGGTACGGGGGAGGGTGCCCTCCGCGCGGCCCCGGCGCACCAGGACGTCGAGCAGTTCCTCCTCGTCCAGTTCGCGCGCCGAGTCGGCGTCGATCCCGGCGGCGATGCCGTACCGCAGCAGGTCCGGATCGCCCGGCCCCGCATCCGTACCGGCCCGGTTGCCGGGAGCCGCCCCCGGCGCGGCCGTGTCGATCAGGCCGAGGAAGGCGACCTCCTCGCCGGCGGCCTCCAGCCGGGCGGCCATCTCGTAGGCCACCGTCCCGCCGAACGACCAGCCGGCCAGCAGGTACGGGCCGTGCGGCTGCTCCTCGCGCAGGGCGGCCAGGTAGCGCTCGGCCATCTCGGGCACCGTCTCCAGCGGCCTCTCGCCGGTGTTGTAGCCCACCGACTCCAGACCGAGGATCCGCCGGTCGCCCCCGGGACGGGCGGACAGGTCCCGCACCAGGTCCCGGTAGCAGACGACATCGCCGCCCCGCGGGTGGACGAGGACCAGCGGCGGCCTGGACGGGTCACCATCGGCCAGCGGCACCAGCAGCCTGGTGGCGGCCGCCCCCGCGTCCGGCAGCGCCTCGCACAGCAGCTCCACGGTGCGCCGACGGAACACCAGGTTCAGCGGCAGCTCCACCCCGAACTCCCGGCGCACGGCCGCCATCAGGGCGAACGCCTTGAGCGAGTGGCCGCCGAGCGCGAAGAAGTCGTCACGCACCCCGATCGGGGCCGTGCCCAGGGTCTGCTCCCACAGCCGCGCCATCCGCAGCTCGGTCGTGTCGCGCGGAGGGATCCGGCCCGCGCCGTCGCCGCGCGCCGCGTCCGCCGACGGCGCCGGCAGCGCCTTGCGGTCGAGCTTGCCGTTCGGGGTGAGGGGGAGCCGCTCCAGCGCGGTGAGGACCGCCGGGACCATGTACTCGGGGAGGTCCTGGCGCAGGAAGTCGCCGAGCTCGCGCACGTCGCCCTCCTCGTCCCGCCAGGTCACGTAGCCGGCCAGGACGGCGTCCACCCCCGTGCCGTGGACGGCCACGGCCGCCGCCAGCACCCGCGGGTGGCGGGCGAGCGCGGACTCGATCTCGCCGAGCTCCATGCGGTGGCCGCGCACCTTCACCTGGCCGTCGGCCCGGCCCCGGTACTCCAGCGTGCCGTCCGCGAGCCGGCGTACGAGGTCACCGGTGCGGTACAGCCGCTCGCCCGCCCCGTACGGATCGGGTACGAACCGGTCCGCGGTCAGCCCCGGCCGCCCGTGGTAGCCGCGGGCCACGCCGTCACCGCCGATGTAGAGCTCGCCGAACACACCCACCGGCACCGGGCGCAGCGCCGCGTCCAGTACGTGCAGCCGGGTGTTGGCGAGCGCCGTGCCGATCGGCACCGGCCCGTCGCCGACGGGCCCGGACAGCCGGTGCGCCGTCGACCAGACGGTGGTCTCCGTCGGCCCGTACACGTTCCGGACGGTGCCCAGCGCCGTACGCATCCGCTCGGCCAGGGCCGACGGCAGCGCCTCGCCGCCGCACAGCGCCCGTACGTGGGGGGCCCGCCACCCCGACTCCATCAGCTGGTGCCAGGTGGCCGGAGTGGCCTGGACTACCGTGACCGGCGCCGCGTCGAGCTCCTTCGCGAGCAGGGTGCCGTCCCGCGCGGTCTCGCGGTCGACGACCCGTACGGTCGCTCCGCACACGAGCGGGACCAGGAGCTCCAGCACGGCGATGTCGAAGGAGGCGGTGGTGACGGCCGCGACCGTGTCACCGGCCGTCAGCTCCAGCCTGCGGACCATGTCCCGGGTGAAGTTGGCCAGCGCCCGGTGCGGGACGGTGACCCCCTTCGGGCGTCCCGTCGAGCCCGAGGTGTAGAGGGCGTACGCCAGCTGCTCCGGCTCCAGCCGAACGGGTGCGGGGTCGGCCGGCGCGCTGCCATCCGCGGCCAGGGCGTCGAGGTCCACCACGGCGACCCCGTCCGGGGCCTGCGCGGCTTCGGACAGGCCGGACACCACCATGACCCGGGCGCCGCTGTCCGCGAGCATGTAGCCGATGCGGTCGGCCGGATAGCCGGGGTCCACGGGCACGTACAGGCCGCCGGAGCGCAGCACGCCCAGCAGCGCCGCCGGGAGCAGTACCGAGCGCTCCGCGCAGACCGCCACCGCGGCCTCCGGACCGACACCGAGGCGGGTCAGCTCCCGGGCCAGCCGGCCCGAGACCTCCCACAGCCCGGCGTACGTCAGGCTCCGGTCGCCGTCGTCCACGGCGACCGCCCGCGGCGTACGGCAGGCCTGCTCGCCGACGAGCACGGGCAGCGGCCGGTCGGTGGCGGGCTCGGCGGAGCCGGTGCCCTCATCCAGGAGCCGGCGCTCCTCGGCCGGCCCCATCAGGGGCATGGAGCCCAGCGGGCTCGTGGGATCGGCCACCGCGGCCGTGAGCAGTTCGGTCAGCGCCGAGGTCATGCGCTCGACGGTCGCCCGGTCGAAGAGGTCGGTGGCGAACACGGCCTCACCGCGCAGCGCGCCCCCCTCCTCGACGAAGTACAGCGAGAGGTCGAACTTCGAGGCACCGCTGGCCAGCGAGAGCGGTTCGACGTCCAGGCCGCCCGGCGCGGGCGGCGCGGCGGCCTCCTCGTCGAGCACCAGCATCACCTGGAACAGCGGGTTGCGGCTCAGGTCGCGCTCCGGCCGCACCTCCTCCACCAGGCGCTCGAACGGCACCTCCTGGTGGGCGTAGGCGCCCAGCGCCGTGTCCCGGGCGCGGTCCAGCAGCTCGCCGAAGGCCGGGTCGCCGGACAGGTCGGTGCGCAGCACCAGGTTGTTGACGAAGAAGCCGATGAGCGGCTCCAGCTCGGTGCGGTCACGGCCGGCGATGGGGGAGCCCACGGCCACGTCCTCGCCGCCCGACCAGCGTGCCAGCAGGGCCTGGAAGCCCGCCAGCAGCACCATGAACAGCGTGGCGTCGTGCCGGCGCCCCAGGTCACGCAGCTGCCGCAGCAGCGGCTCGGGCAGCTCGAAGGAGAGCTGCTCGCCGCGCCCGGACGGGGTGGCCGGCCGGGGCCGGTCGGTGGGCAGGTCCAGCGGGGCCAGGCCGCCGAGGCGCCCGCGCCAGTACCCCAGGGCGTCCGCGAGGGCGTCGTCGCCGAGGCGGTCGCGCTGCCAGGAGGCGAACTCGCGGTAGGAGACGGCGAGTTCAGGCAGCGGCTCGGCCCCTTCGACGGTGCGGGCCCGGTATGCGGCGAAGAACTCCCGCCAGAACACCCCCACCGACCAGCCGTCGAAGGCGATGTGGTGGGCCACGATCACCAGCAGGTGCTCCCGCGCCGCGATCCGCACCAGCCGGGCCCGCAGCGGGCCCGCGGCCGTCAGGTCGAAGGGCAGCGCGGCGTCGTGCGCGGCCAGCTCCCGCGCCCGCTCCTCGGCCGCCGGCGCCCCGAGCTGCGAGAGGTCGGTGAAGTCGGGGGCGAACAGGGAGGCCGGGCCGGGCACGACGCGGGCCGCGAAGGCCCCCTCGTCGCCGCTTTCCCCGGTCTCCTCGATCCGGGAGCGCAGCACCTCGTGCCGGGCGACGACGTCCGTCAGCGCGCCCAGGGCGGCGGCGGTGTCGAGCTCCCCGGTCAGCCGTACGGCACCGGGCATGTTGTAGTCGGGCCGGCCCGGCTGGAGCCGGTCCAGCAGCCACAGCCGCTGCTGCCCGAAAGACAGCGGGCCGGGCCCCTCGGGCAGCGCGGGGATCGTCGCTCCCGGCGCGTCCGCCGCGACCGGTGAGGTCAGCGCCCGGGCCAGGTCCTCGGCCACGGGGTGCCGGAAGAGCAGCTGCATCGGGATGTCCAGGTCCAGCAGGGCGCGCAGCCGGGAGATGACCCGGGTGGCGCGCAGGGAGTGCCCGCCGCGCTCGAAGAAGTGGTCATGGACACCGATCGGGCCCTCGCCGAGCACCTCCTCCCAGACCTCGACGACCGTCCGCTCCAGCGGGGTGCGCGGCGCCACGTACGCCCGGTGCCCGCCGGTCGCGCCGGCCTCCGGCGCGGGCAGCGCCCGGCGGTCGGTCTTCCCGTTCGGGGTCAGCGGCAGCGCGTCCAGCACCACCAGCGCGGACGGCACCATCGCCGCAGGCAGGGCCGCGCGGACGAAGTCCAGCACGGCGGCCGGATCACCGCCGCCCTCCCGCCACACCACGTACCCGGCGAGCAGCCGGTCGGCGCCCTCGCCGTGCGCGGCGGCCACGGCCCGGGCCACGTCCGGATGCCGCAGCAACGCGGCCTCCACCTCGCCCAGTTCGATCCGGTGGCCCCGGACCTTGACCTGGTTGTCCCGGCGGCCGTGGAACTCCAGCACCCCGTCGGACCGCAGTCGCGCCAGGTCACCGGTACGGTACATGCGCGCGCCGGGCGGCCCGTACGGGTCCGGCGGATAAGCCTCGGCGGTGCGCGCCGGATCGCCCAGGTAGCCGCGGGCCACCCCACGGCCGGCGATGAACAGCTCGCCGATCGCGCCCCGGGGGAGCGGTTCGAGGTGCTCGCCGAGCACGAGGACCCGGGCGCCGGGCAGCGGCCGTCCGATGGGGATGTGGCCCGCCTCGATGTCGGCGTCCGTCACCACGTGGTACGTGGTGGTGTTCGTGCACTCCGTCGGACCGTACTGGTTGACCAGCCGCAGCCGGCCGGGTACGCCCAGGGTGCGGGCGGCGCGCGCCAGTCCGGGCGTCAGCGCCTCGCCGGTGGTCATCACCAGCCGCAGTGCGGCCGCGGGTTCGGTGACGGCGGCGACCAGCGGTTCCAGCATCGACGGGACGATCGACAGCAGCGCCGTCACACCCTCGCCGTGCAGCAGCCGGGCCAGCGCCTCCGGATCCCCGGCCTCGTCCTGCGAGGCCAGTACGATCCGCCCGCCGGTGGTCAGCGGGGCGAACAGGTCACGCACCGAAGGGTCGAAGGTCAGCGCGGTACGGGCGAGCACCGCGTCCCCGGGGCCGAGGCCGAAGGTGGCGGTCAGCGCCGCCAGGTAGCCGGTGATCGCGGCGTGTGTGACGGCCACGCCCTTGGGGCGGCCGGTGGACCCGGAGGTGTACAGCAGATAGGCCAGGTGCGCGGGGGAGGCGGGGACGGGCGGCTCCGTGGCGGGCAGCGTGTCCACCACGTGCTGCTCGGCGTCCAGGTCCAGGACCGGTACGCCGCCGGTCAGGTCCGAGGGCGGCCCGGCGGGCAGGCCCGCCGTCAGCACCAGGTGGGCGCCGCTGTCGGCGAGGACCGTACGGACCCGCTCGGCCGGGTGTCCCGGGTCGAGCGGCACGTAGGCGCCGCCGGCCTTCAGCACCGCGAGGACGCACACCAGCATCCGCGGGTCCCGGGCGGCCAGTACGGCCACCCGGGTCTCGGGGCCGGTGCCGAGCTCCCGCAGGCGGTGGGCCAGCCGGTTGGCGGCCGCGTCGAGCTCCGCGTAACCGAAGGTGCGGCCCTCGCAGGTCACGGCCGGGGCGTCCGGCCGCAGCCGGGCCTGTTCCGCCACCAGCGAGTGCAGGGTCCGGTCCGCCGGCCCGTCAGCCCGGGGACCCGGGTCCTCTCCGAGCAGGGCGGCGTGCTCCCGCGGGGACAGCACGTCCAGCCGGGACAGCGGCGTGTCGGGCGTCTCGGCCGCACTGGCCAGCAGCCGCAGGTAGTGGGCGCCGAACCGCTCCACGGTGGCCCGCTCGAAGAGGTCCGTCGCGTACTGCACGGTGCCGGTGAGACCGCCGGGGTGCTCGGTCATCGCGAGACTGAGGTCGAACTTGGCCGTCCCGTTGGACGTGTCGAGGCTCTCGACCTCCACACCGTCCAGCGGCAGGGCGGCGAGCTGCTCGGGATGGAGCTGGAACAGCACGTCGAAGAGCGGGTTGCGGCTGAGGTCGCGCTCCGGCCGCAGCTCCTCCACCAGCCGGTCGAAGGGAACGTCCTGGTGCTCGTACGCGGCCAGCGCGGTCCGGCGCACCCGGTCCAGCAGTTCACCGAAGGCCGGGTCGCCGGACAGGTCGGTGCGCAGCACGAGGGTGTTGACGAAGAAGCCGATGAGCGGCTCCAGT
This sequence comes from Streptomyces sp. NPDC053432, assembly GCF_055585365.1. Taxonomy (NCBI): domain Bacteria; kingdom Bacillati; phylum Actinomycetota; class Actinomycetes; order Kitasatosporales; family Streptomycetaceae; genus Streptomyces; species Streptomyces sp. NPDC053432. Next base: position 86,596 of record NZ_JBVJKF010000020.1, on the reverse strand, counting down.
TCGGTGCGGTCGCGGCCCGCGATGGGTGAGCCCACCGCGATGTCGACCTGGCCCGTGTAGCGGGCCAGCAGCGCCTGGAAACCGGCCAGCAGCACCATGAACAGGGTGGCGCCGCGCTCCCGGGCCAGCGCGCCGAGCCGCTGGGCGAGCTCGGCCGGGACCTCGAAGACGAAGGAGTCGCCCGCGCCGGAGCGCACCTGCGGCCGCGGCCGGTCGGTGGGCAGCTCCAGGGCAGGGAGCCCGCCGAGGGCCGCCCGCCAGTGCATGATGCCCGCGTCGGCCTCGCCGTCCGCCAGCCGGCGCTGCTGCCAGTACGCGAAGTCCCCGTACTGCACCGGCAGTGCCGGCAGCACCGGACGCTCGCCGCGGCGCAGGGCCGCGTAGGCCCCGGACAGCTCGCGCCACAGCACCGGCATCGACCAGCCGTCGCCGACGGTGTGGTGCAGGACCAGGACGAGGAGGTGCTCGTCGTCGGCGACGCGCACCACGCGGGCCCGCAGCAGGGGCGCCGAGCCCAGGTCGAAGGGTGCGGCGGCGTCGGCGTGGGCCAGGCCGAGCGCCCGCGAACGGGCCTCCTCGCGGGGCCGGTCCCCCAGGTCGGTGCGGACGGGGACGAAGACCTCCGGCGCCTCCACGACCTGTACGGGGCCCGACGGGCCCTCGGCGATCCGCGAGCGCAGCACCTCGTGCCGGGACACGACGGCGCACAGCGCGGCGGCCAGCGCGTCGGCGTCCAGCGCGCCCCGCAGCCGGGCCGCGACGGGAATGTTGTAGTCGGGCCGGCCGGGCTGGAGCTGGTCCAGGAACCACAGCCGCTGCTGCGCGAACGACAGCGGCGCGGGCTCCCCGGCCGGCCGTGCGCCGATCGCGGTGACGGGGGTCGCCTGCGCGGCGTCGGGGCCGTCGCCGCGCAGGGCGTCCAGCGCCGAGGCGAACCGCTCCAGCGTCGGGTGTTCGAACAGCAGCCGCAGCGGCACGCCCGTGCCCAGGCGGGCGCCGAGGCGCGACACGGCGCGGGTGGCCCGCAGCGAGTGGCCTCCGAGGGCGAAGAAGTCGTCGTGGCGGCCGATCCGCCCGGTGCCCAGCACCTCGCCCCACACGGCCGCGGCGAGTTCCTCGGTCGCGGTCGCCGGCGCCGCGAACTCGGCCCGGAGCAACCCCTCCTCGGGGGGCGCGGGCAGCGCGCGCCGGTCCAGCTTGCCGTTCGGCGTCACCGGCAGCGCCGTGAGCGACACGATCGCCGAGGGCAGCATGTACGCGGGCAGCCGCTCGGTCAGCGCCCGGCGCAGCTCCGCCGGGTCCGCCACCTGGCCCTCCGAGGGCACCACGTAGGCGACCAGCCGCTGCTCGCCGGGGGTGTCCTCGCGGACCACCACCGCGGCGTGTGCGACCCTCGGGCCACGGGCCAGCTCGGCCTCGATCTCGCCCGGCTCGATCCGGTGGCCGCGGATCTTGACCTGATGGTCGCTGCGGCCGAGGTAGTCGACGGTGCCGTCGGGGCGCCGCCGGGCCAGGTCGCCCGTGCGGTACATCCGGGCGCCCGGAGCGCCGTACGGGTCGGGGGTGAACTGCCGCGCGGTCAGGCCGGGCCGGCCGAGGTAGCCGCGTGCCACGCCGGTACCGCCGACGCACAGTTCGCCGACGGCGCCCTGCGGCACCGGGCGGCCGCGCCCGTCCAGGACGTACAGGCGGGTGTCGTCCAGGGCGGTGCCGATGGGGACCCGGCCGTCGACGACGGCGCCGGCGCGGGGGTCCAGCCGGTGGCGCGTGGCGAAGGTGGTGGTCTCGGTGGGCCCGTAGGCGTTGACGAGGACGGTGTCCGGAGCCCGCTCCAGGGCCCGGGCGAAGGAGTGCGGGGAGGCGGCCTCGCCGCCGGTCCACACCTCCCGCACCCGTGTCAGCAGCTCCACGCACTCCTCGACCACCAGGTTGAACAGGGCGGCCGTGAGGAACATCGAGGTGATCCGGTGCTCCTCCACCAGCCGGGCCAGGGCGGCGGTGTCCACCCGGCCGGGCGGCGCCATGACGACCAGCCCGCCGGACAGCAGGGGCGCCCACAGTTCGTACGTCGAGGCGTCGAACGACAGCGGGGAGTGGGCCAGCACCCGCCGGTGCGCTGTGCCGAAGGCGGTGTCACGGGCGAGCGCCGCGACGTTGGCGTGCGTGACGCCGATGCCCTTCGGCTCGCCCGTGGAACCGGAGGTGTACATCACGTACGCCAGCTGGTCCGGCGAGCACGGCGGGTACGGGACCGGTGCGGCGGGCGGGGCCCCGTCCGCCGGCGCCGTGGCGTCGAACACCGGAACGGGCGAGGTGCGGACCGCCTCGTGGCCGGCCGTCGCGGGATCGGCGAGCAGCAGGCGGGCGCCGGTCCGCTCCAGCATCCAGTGCAGCCGGGCGACGGGGAACCCCTCGCCGAGCGGGACGTAGAGTCCGCCGGCCTTCAGCACGGCCAGGATCGCCACCGGGAGGTGGACCGAGCGCTCCATCAGCAGGGCGACCGGGGTCTCGCGGTCCACCCCGGCGGCGGCCAGCCGAGCCGCCAGCAGGTCGGACCGGGAGTCGAGTTCGGCGAAGCTCAGGCGGTCGGCGCCGCAGACCACGGCCTCGGCGCCGGGAGTGCGCCGGACCTGCTCGGCGAACAGCTCCACCAGGGAGGCCGGGGCCAGGTCCGGGCGGGCCGTGCCGTGCCCCTCGGCCGCGAGCCGGGCCGCGGTCGGGGCGGAGGGCAGCAGCTCGGCCAGGGGACGGTCGGGCTCCTCGGCGGCGGAGGCCAGCAGCTCCAGGTAGTGACCGAGGACGAGTTCGGCCGTGGCCCGGTCGAACAGGTCGGTGTCGAAGACCAGCGAGCCGGAACAGGTCTCGGCGCCCTCGGAGACGAAGACGCTCAGGTCGAAGAGGGAACCGCCGAAGTCCATCCGCACGGCCCGCGCGTCCAGCCCCGGCAGTCGCAGCCCGGCCGTCTCGTCCTGGGCCGAGGCGAACATCACCTGCACGAGCGGGTTGCGGTCACCGACCCGCTCGGGGCTCAGGTGCTCCACCAGCCGGTCGAAGGGCACCTCCTGGTGGTCGTACGCGTCCACCGTCGCCCGGCGGACCCGCCCGAGCAGCTCACGGAAGCCCACCTCGCCCGACAGGTCGGCGCGCAGCACCACGGTGTTGACGAAGAACCCGACGAGGGGCTCCAGTTCCACCCGGTCGCGCCCGGCCACCGGGGTGCCGACGGCGATGTCCGTGCTGCCGGCGTAGCGGGCCAGGGTGGCCTGGAAGCCGGCCAGGAGCGTCATGAAGAGGGTGGCGCCGGCGCCCTCGGCGATCCCGCGCAGCCGGGCGGTGAGGCGGGCGTCGAGGGTGAACTCCAGGCTCGCGCCGTCGCCGCTGCGACGGGTGGGACGGGGCCGGTCCGCGGGGAGTTCGAGAGCCTCCAGCCCCGCCAGGGACCTCTCCCACCAGCGCAGCGATCCGTCCATCGCACCGCTCGCGAACCGGTCGCGCTGCGTACGGGCGTACGCCTGGTAGTCCAGGGGCAGCGGCGCCTGCGCCGGGGGCCGCCCCGCGAGCAGGGCCGCGTAGCCCTCGGACAGCTCCCGCCACAGCAGACCCATGGACCAGCCGTCGGTAGCTATGTGGTGGACCACCAGCACCAGCAGGTGGTCCTCGGCGCCGAGCCGGATCAGCAGGGCGCGCAGCAGCGGGCCGGCCGCGAGGTCGAAGGGTCTGCGGACCTCCTCCCGAGCCAGGCCGTGGGCCCGCTCCTCCAGTTCGGCGAGCGGGGCGTCACCCAGGTCCAGCACCGGCAGCGGGACCGCCGCCGGGGCGGGCAGGACCACCGGGTGCGGGGCGCCGTCGCGCTCCTCGAAGACGGTGCGCAGCGGTGCGTGACGGGCCACGACGGCCGTCAGGGCGCGGCGCAGCTGCTCCGGATGGAGGCAGCCGCGCAGCCGCACGACCTCGGGGATCGCATAGCCGGGGGTGCCGTCCGCCATCCGGTCCACCAGCCACATGCGCTCCTGGGCGAACGAGGCGACGGGCTCGGTGTCCGGACCGTCGGCGGCCGCAGCGGGGACGGGCGCCGGCGCGGCGGCCGGACCGGCCGCCGTGTCGTCCAGTGCGGCGCGCACCCGGCGGCGCAGCAGTTCACGGGCGGCGGCCAGGCGGCCGTCCGTGCCGGTGGCCGGCAGGCTCTCCTGGGTGGTCACGAGGTCTCTCCCTGAAGTACGAGTGAAGGAACGGCGGCGTCGGTGGCGGCGAACGGGGCCGGATCGGCCTCCAGTTCGGCCAGCAGCACCGTTTCGACGGCGATGGCGAGGGCGGCGACGGTCCGCTGCTCGAAGAGGGTGTGCAGGGGCAGGTCCAGGCCGAGGGACTGGCGCAGCCGGGCCGCCACCCGGGTGGCGCTCAGCGAGTGCCCCCCGAGGGCGAAGAAGTCGTCGTGGCGGCCGATCCGCGGCGCGTCCAGTACGGAGGCCCACACCATGGCGACCAGTTCCTCGGTCTCCCCGGCGGGCGGCTCGTACCCGGTGGCGGCCGCCGCGGCGGGCGCCGGGAGCGCCCTGCGGTCGAGCTTGCCGTTCGGCGTGACGGGCAGCCCGTCCACGACGACCAGCACCGGCACCATGTACTCGGGCAGGGAGCGGGCCAGTTCGGCGCGCATCGGCTCGGTGTCCGGGGCCGGGTCCGCCCCGGCCTGCGGGACGACGTACCCGACGAGCCTGCGCTCGCCCGGCACGTCCTCGCGGACGACGACCGCGGCCCGGCCCACGCCGTCGAGATGGCCCAGTGCGGACTCGATCTCGCCCAGTTCGATCCGGAAACCGTGGATCTTCACCTGGTCGTCGGTACGGCCCAGGTACTCCACCGAGCCGTCGGCCCGGTGGCGGGCCAGGTCACCGGTGCGGTACATGCGCGAGCCCGGCGGGCCGAACGGGTCCAGCGGGAAGCGCTCCGCGGTCAGCGCCGGGCGCCGCAGGTATCCGCGGGCCAGGCCCGCGCCCGCCAGGAACAGCTCGCCGGCGACCCCCACCGGGACGGGCCGGCCCCGCGGGTCGAGCACGTACAGCGAGGTGTTCCAGATGGGCCGGCCGATCGGCACGGGCCCGGCGTCCTCGCGGCGGCAGTCCCAGTGCGTGACGTCCACGGCCGCCTCCGTGGGCCCGTACAGGTTGTGCAGGGGCACGTCGAGCACATCGAGGAACCGGTTCTTCAGCTCCTCGGGCAGGGCCTCACCGCTGCACACGACCCGCCGCAGCGACCGGCAGCGGCCCGCCCCGGGATCCTCGACGAACGCCGCCAGCATGGACGGGACGAAGTGGACGGTGGTGACCGACTCCTCCTGGATCACCCGGCTGAGGTAGGCGGGGTCCTTGTGCCCGCCTGGCTCTGCGACCACCAGGGCCGCGCCGGTGATCAGCGGCCAGAAGAACTCCCACACCGACACGTCGAAGCCGAACGGGGTCTTCTGCAGCACCCGGTCGTCCGCGCCCAGCCGGTACCGGTCCTGCATCCACAGCAGCCGGTTGACGATGGCCGAGTGCTCCACGACCACGGCCTTGGGCCGCCCCGTCGACCCGGACGTGTAGATCACGTACGCGGGGTGCCCGGGCAGCGGCGCCGGCCCCACCGCACCGGAGTCCACGTCGTGGACGGCCCCCGGATCCAGCCGGGGCAGGTCCGCCGAGACCGGCAGCCCCGCCGCCACCCCGTCGTCCGCGAGCAGCAGCACCGGCTCGGCGTCGGCCAGCAGGTACGCGATCCGGTCGGCCGGCAGCGAGGGGTCCACCGGAAGGTAGGCCGCCCCCGACTTCAGCACGGCCAGCAGCGAGACCACCATGTCGGTGGAGCGGTGCAGGGCGACGGCGACGATCTCCTCCGGACCGGCGCCCCGGCCGCGCAGGGCCTGGGCCAACCGCTCTGCGCGGGCGTCGAGTTCGCCGTACGTCAGGCGCTCGCCACGGAAGACGGTCGCCGTGGCCTGCGGCGTCCTGGCCACCTGCCGCTCGAACAGCTCCACCAGCGTGGTGTCGGGGACGGGCACGGCGGTGCCGTTCCACTCCCGGATCAGCCGGTGCTGCTCCGCGGACAGCAGGTCCACCTCCCCGACCGCGGTGGCGGGGGCGTCGGCGACGGTCGTGAGCAGCCGCTCCAGCGCCTCGCCCACGCTGCGCGCCGTCCGCGCGTCGAGGACGTCCGTGCGGTGGTCGAGGTGCAGCCGCAGCCGCTCCCCGGGCAGCACGATGAGGTTGACGGTGTAGTGGGTGGCGTCCGAGCCCTCCACCCCGGTCAGCCGCGGTCCGCCGGCCAGTTCCCGCATCGACTCCAGGTCGAGCGGGTAGTTCTCGACGACGACCGTGGTGTCGAAGAGGGTGCCCAGCCCGGCCGCCCGCTGGATGCCGGCGAGCCCGGCGTGCTGGTGGTCCATCAGCTCCGTCTGCTCGTCCTGGAACCGGGCGAGCGCGGCCAGCAGCGGCTCGTCCTCGCGGACCCTGAACCGCACGGGCAGCGTGTTGATCAGGAGTCCGACCATGTCCTCGATGCCCGCGACGTCCGCGGTCCGCCCGGAGACGGTCCCGCCGAACACCACGTCGTCCCGCCCGGTCACCCGCCCCAGCAGGATCGCCCAGACGCCCTGGACCACACTGTTGAGGGTCACGCCCGCGCTGCGGGCCCGCGCGGTGAGCCGGGCCGTCAGCTCGGCCGACAGCTCCAGCGGGACCCGCTCGGGCAGCGCGTCGATCCGGTTCGGATCGGCCGCGCCCAGCAGGGTCGGCTCCTCCAGCCCGGCCAGCGCGGCGCTCCACGCGGCCTCGGCGGCGCCGTCGTCCTGGCGGGCCAGCCAGTCCAGGTGCGAGCGGTACGGGACCGCTTCCGCGACCGCACCGGGCTCGGCGCCCGAGGTCTGTTCGGCGTATCCGGTGAGCAGTTCGCGCAGCAGCACCGCCGAGGACCAGCCGTCCCAGACGATGTGGTGGTTGGTCATGACGAGGCGGTGCTCGGCCGCACCGAACCGGACCAGGGTGAAGCGCACCAGCGGCGGCCGCTCCAGGTCGAAGCGTCGGGCCCGGTCGGCCGCGAGGAGCCGCTGCCACTCGCGCTCCCGGTCCGCGGATCCGAGTCCGCCCAGGTCCACGGCCTCCCACGGCACCTCGACGGACTCGACGACGATCTGCGCCGGCCCGTCCAGACCCTGGTCGGTGAAGGCGGAGCGCAGCGCGGTGTGGCGGCGCAGCAGCCGGTCGCAGGACGCCCGCAGGGTGTCCTCGTCCAGGCCACCGTCCAGGGTGAGGACGATCTGGCCGGTGTAGGCGTCCATCGCGCCCGTGTCGAAGGCGGAGTGGAAGAAGAGCCCCTCCTGGAGCGGCGAGAGCGGCAGCACGTCGCAGAGCCCGGCGTAGCGCGCGGCCAGGGCGTCCGTCTCCGACTGCGTCAGCCGGACCAGCGGCAGGTCACGCGGGGTGAGGCGGCGCGGCCGGGGGGCGCCCGTCCAGCCGGCCAGCAGGCGCAGGGCATCGCCCCAGGCCGCCACCAGGGCGTCCGCCTCGGCCTCGGTCAACAGCTCCGCGGGATGGGTGACGACCGCGGTGAAGACGGGACCGGCGGCGCCGTCCACGGCGACGGCGTCGATCTGCAGGGCGTGCTCGACGGGCATCGCCGGATCCACCTCGGCCCGCAGGCCGCCCGCCTCGGGGGCGGGGCTCCACGGGGCCTCGTCCCCGCCGGCGAACCTGCCCAGGTAGTTGAACAGGATCCGGGGGCGCGGGACGCCGGACAGCTGCGCGGCGGTGCGCGGATCGAGCCTGCTCAGCAGCCCGAAGCCCGTGCCGTGGTCCGGTACGGAGGCGACCGTCGAGTGGATCCGCGCGACCAGGTCGGCGAGCGCGTCACCGCCCTGGGCCGCCGCGTCCAGGTCGAGGTCGGCCAGGTCGAACCGGACCGGGTACTGGGTGGTGAACCAGCCCACGGTGCGCGCCAGGTCGTGCCGGCCGGTGCGGTCGACGCGGCCGTGGCCCTCCAGGTCGACCAGCAGCGAGCCGGGGGAGCTGCCGGGGGAGCGCAGGCGGTGCGCCGCGAGGACCAGTCCCGCGAGCAGCACCTCGGCCGGGCCGGTGCGCAGCGCACCGGGCACCCCGGCCAGCAGCGGACCGGCGACCTCGGCGGGCAGGCCGAGCGTCAGCGTGCGCGTGGCGCCGGCGGTGTCCCGCACCGGGTCGGGGATCCGCTGCCAGGGCTCCCGCGGGTCCGGGGCGTCCCCGGAGCCCTCCAGCGTCGAGCGCCAGAAGGGGAGCTCGGCCTGCACCTCCGGGGAGCCCGCCTGGAGTTCGAGATGGTGGGCCCACGCGCGGAACGAGACCTCCCCGTCCGTCCCGTCCGTGGTCGGCAGTGGACGCCCGGTGGCGGCGGCCTCCCAGGCCGTGGCCAGGTCGGCCGTCAGGATCCGCCAGGAGACCCCGTCCACGGCCAGGTGGTGCACGCACAGCAGCAGCCGGTCCGGCGCCGCCCCACCGCTGTCGAAGCGCACCGCCCGGAGCATCACCGAGGCCGCGGGGTCCAGCTGTCCGGCCGCCTCCCGGGCCGCCTCCGCCATGATCGCGACGCGGGCGGGTTCGTCCGCCCCGGCCACGCCGACGGTGCGGTACAGCCGGGACACGTCGACCGAACCGGGCTCGCCGACCGTGCACAGCCGGCCCTCCGGGCCGCCGGTCACGCCGAGGCGCAGCGCCCCGTGCCGGTCCACGACCGACTGCAGGACCCGTACGAGCGTCGCGTCGTCCGCGCCCTCGGGCAGGGTCAGCACCATGGACTGGCTGAACCGGCCGATGGGACCCGGCCCGTCGAGGAGCCAGCGCATGACCGGGGTCGCGGGGAGCGGACCGCACTCCGCGACGGCCGGAACGGCGGCGGCCGGGGAGGTCCCGTGGCCGGGCTCGCCGACGGCCGCGGCGAGGGCGGCCGGGGTCTTGTGCGCGAACACCTCGCGCAGGGTGAAGGAGAAGCCGCGGGTCCGCGCCCGGCTGGTCAGGCCGAGGGCGGTGATGCTGTCGCCGCCGAGCTCGAAGAAGTTGTCGTCCGGGGTCGCGGCGGTGCCGAGGGCCTCGGAGAACAGATCCGCTAGCGCCAGCTCGGTGGCGCCGTACACGCGCTCGGGGTGCTGCGGACGGGCCGCGGCCTCGGGTACGCGCAGCCGCGCGCGGTCGACCTTCCCGCCCGTGGTGAGGGGCAGCCGGTCCACCGCCACGAACGTGCGGGGCACCATGTAGCCCGGCAGGACCCGGCCCAACTCCGCTGCCAGCGCGTCCGGTTCGGGCGCCGGGCCGCCGTCGGCCGGCGGTGCCACGAAGGCGACGAGCCGACGGGCTCCGCCCGCGGGGGCGTGCACGACGACCGCGGCCTGCCCCACCGAGGGCTGCCGGCCGAGCACCGCCTCGATCTCGCCCAGTTCGATCCGGTGGCCATTGATCTTGACCTGGCGGTCCACCCGTCCCAGGAACTCCAGTTCGCCCCGTGCCGTCCAGCGCACGAGGTCGCCCGTCCGGTACATCCGCGCACCGGGCACACCGCAGAAGGGGTCCGGCACGAAACGGTCGGCGGTCATGGCGGCGCGCCCCGCGTACCCCTGGGCGAGACCCGCACCGGCCACGCAGAGCTCGCCGGTCGCTCCCGGCGGCAGCAGCCGCAGCCCCCGGTCGACCACGTACGCACGGTGGTTGACCATCGGGCGCCCGATCGGCGGGATCCGGCCGTGCGAGGGGGGAAGCACCCGGTGCATGGTCACGGACACGGCCGCCTCGGTGGGCCCGTACGCGTTCCAGACCTCGCGGCCGTCCGTCGCCCAGCGGTCCACGGCGTCCCCGGACGGGGCCTCACCGCCCGTGGACAGGAACCGCAGCGCCGGCAGTCCCGCAGGGTCCAGCAGCGGCAGGAGCGCCGGCGGCAGGTCGGCGACCGTCACCGCGTGCTCGGCGAGCAGCGCCTGGAGCCGGTCGACGTCGACCCGCTCGGCGTCGGTGGCGAGGACCAGGGTGGAACCGCTCAACAGGGAGCCGAACACGTCCAGGACCGACACGTCGAAGGACAGCGAGGCGAACCCGAGGAACCGTTCCGCACGCCCGGAACCGGCGAAGTCCCCGTACCCGGCGCCGTCACCCGCCCCGCACAGCGCGAGGTGGCCGCGCACGAAGTCGACGGCCGCCGCGTGCGGGACGACGACACCCTTCGGCTCGCCCGTACTGCCCGACGTGTACAGCAGGTACGCGGCGGACGCGCCCGGCACCGGCACGGACCTCCGGGCGACGGCGGAACCGTCCGCCGGCGCGCTCGCGTCGACCACGCCCGGCAGGTCGTGCGGCAGCCGGTCGCGGCTGCCCGGCCCGGCGACGACCGTGCGCAGCCCGGCGTCGCGCACGATGTACGCGATGCGCTCGGGGGGCAGGCCGGGATCGAGCGGTACGTAGCAGCCGCCCGCCTTCAGGACGCCGAGCAGGGCCGCGACCATCGACGGGGAGCGCTCCACGCAGACACCGACGGGGGTGCCCGGTTCGACGGCCGTCCGCAGCCGGTCCGCGATGTCCTCGGCCCAGGTGTCGAGCTCCTGGTAGGTGACCTCCTGGCCGGCGCAGATCACGGCGGCCCGCTCGGGGGTGCGCGCCGCCACCTCCTCGAAGAGCGTGTGCAGCGACGCGTCCCCCGCCACGGGGTCGACGCCGCCCTCGGCGAAGACGGCGAGCCGCTCCTCGTCCTCGGTGGTCAGGAAGGGCAGCGAGCCGACCGGAGCCTCGTCCTCGGCCGAGGCGAGGGCGACCAGGAAGCGGGTGAACCGCACACGCAGCGCGTCGAGTTCGGCCAGATCGAGGTCCGCGGCGTCGCCCTCGGCCTGCACGGTCAGCGGGCTGTCGCCGCCGCGGTCGTAGACGTTGAGGGAGACGTGCTCCACCGGGCCTACCGAGAGGTTGTGCGCGGAGGCGGGAGCACCGGCGAAGGACAGCTCGTAGTCGAAGGACATGAGGTTGACGGCGGCGTCCCACAGCCGGGGGCCGGTCCCGGTGAACTCCTCGATACGGTAACGCTGGTGTCGCAGGGCTTCCTTGATGCCGGCCGAGGTGTCGCGCAGCAGGTCGCCGACCGTCGTGTCCGCGGTGACCGTCAGCCGCAGCGGCAGCACCTTGGAGAACATGCCGGGCGTCCGGCGGGCGTCCGGGGTGGTGCGGCCGGTGACCGGGAGACCCAGGACCACGTCCTCGGTGCCGCCCGCGCGGTGCAGGTGGGCGGCTGCCGCGGCCATCACCAGCGCCGACCAGCGCGTGCCGTGCCGGCGGGCCGCCTCGCGCAGGGTGCGGGCCTCGGCGGGGGCGAGGTCGCCGCTCACCCGCACCGGCGTACCGGAGGGGGGCGCCGGGACGCTGCCGGTGAAGGAGACGGGCTCGGGTGCCCCGTCCAGGCGGGCCCGCCAGAACTCCCGGTCCTGCGCGCACCGTTCGGAACCTGCGTACTCCTCCTCCTCGGCCACGATCCGCTGCCACGGCGCGCTCTCGGCGGCCGGCACGGGCTCGCCCGCGGCCAGCGCCGAGTACACCCGCGCGGTCCGCCGCGCGAGGATCGAGCCGGTGACCCCGTCCGCGACGAGGTGGTGGTAGCCCTGCATCCAGCGGTAGGTCGCCGGACCGGTCCGCACCAGGAGGTACCGGCACACGTCCCCGGACGCCAGGTCCGTCGGCCGGGCCAGCTCGGCACGCATCAGCCGCTCGGACTCGGCGTCCGGGTCCGGGTGGCTGCTCACGTCGACCGTCTCCATCCGCAGCGGCGGCGGCCCGGCGGGAATCTGGTGCACCACCGCGTCCACCTCGGCGAACCGGACGCACAGCGTCTCGGTTCCGGCCACCGTCGTGCGCACCGCCTCGGCGAGCAGCTCCGGATCCACCGCCCCGCGGATCTCCAGGTACTCGGCGATGGTGTAGTCGAGGCGGGTGGGGTCGAGCTGCTGTGCGAACCAGACGCCGTTCTGCGGCGGGGTCAGGGGCAGCGGCCCGCGGTCGTGAGTGGCCATGCGGTGGTCAGTCTCCTCAGTCGGATCGGTCGATCAACGACGACGTGAGGCCACTGTCCGCGACGGCCGGACGGTCCCGAAAGTCCCACTAATACGCCTCTTGACGACCCCCGATCCGCCCGGAGAAATCCTCGGTACCGCGATCCCGTGACAGGTGGATCCAGGTCCGACGAGGGCAGGCAGCGGCAAGCCATGAGCCGCACCCCCGTGATCCGGACGCGGCCGCGCCGATGGCCGCCGAGACGGAACACGCCGGCCGGCTCGGCTTACTGCGCGGCGCGGCGCGGCGTGGCGTGGGGCGTGGCCCTGGAGGTGACGCCGCTCGGAATCACCGTCCACGCCGTCCTGCCGGGCAACGTCCGCCTTTCCGGGCCTTGCTTGGCGCGCCAGGTCAGGGGAGGTCCGGGAGGGATACTGCGGGGGGCTGGGGCGGAAGCGGGTTCTGCCGCCGGTAGCGGTCGAACTGCCAGGCTGTGAAGGCCGAGAAGGCGGCGGCGACCGCGGGGACCACCCACCACGGGATGCCCAGCATGTAGGCGGGGACCGCCACGGCCGCGCAGATCGCCGCCATGGCGACGAGCAGCGGCCGCCCGAGTCCGCGCCAGGTGTGGCGCCCGTACAGACGTCGCCGGCCGGTCAGCCGTACGGCTCCGAACCACAACCCCAGGGCCGCCGCCAGACCTCCGTAGGTGCCGATGCCGGCAATGATCTGGGCTTCGTCGCGGGGCTCTTCGGCAGTGCTCTGGCGTACGTCCCCCCGGGCGAGGGCCATGACCTGGCCCCGCCAGACGGTACCGGTCACCTGGTCGCCTACGTCCAGCCGCTCCAGCAGCGGTCCCGGATCGCCGAAGAACAGCTTCCCGTTCCAGTACGGCCCGCCCGTCACGGTCGCGGTGAAGCGGTATCCACGTGGCCCCTTCAGCTGCACGTCGTCGACGGTGAAGGGGACCGTACGCACGCAGCGCTCCCACTCCCGCGCCGTGCTGTCGTCCGGGCAGGGCCGGGCGGCCCTGTAGTCCCCGAGGCGTCCTGTGTCGTACGGCACTTGTACGGCGAGCAGGAACCAGCAGAACAGCGCCGGTATCAGGGACGCCACGAGCAGTGCCGCGCCCGTGCCCCGCCCCCCGGCCGCGGGCGCCTCTGCCCGCGCCACCCTCTCCGTTTCCGCCACCACGTCCTCCCCCTGGTCGTCGGTACGGCCTCATTTAGCCACAGGGGCACACGTGTTGAGCGGCGCGGGTCGCACGGAGGAACTCTGAACAACAGGATCGCGCGCTGTGCACCGCCGTTGCACTCCGGCCCGCAGGCGGCAACACGGAGAATCACCCAACACAGAGCGATCCCGGGACCTTGGCGGCCGGGCCCAGCTCAACACCTGCGAGGTGTTCGTCGAGACGCTGCCCGAGGGCGAGACGCCCCCGGCGGCTGGCGAAAGGACGGCAAGATCGTGCTGTTCGGCCGGCTCCCCGTCATGACCCCGGCCAAGTCCAAGCCGGCGTTCGCGTACCCGAGCCTTCTGCGCCATCCCTCGGGGCCGGGTGGAACCGTCCTGGGGCGGTTCGCGTGTTTCCTCCCGTAGCGATGATCAACAGTGGGGAGACGATGTGAAGCGCGTGGCAAGCCGCCCGTCCCGGCGTACGGTCCTGGCCCTCGGCGCCGGGAGCTTAGCCGCCCTCGGGATCGGCGCCGCCGGCCCGGCGTCCGCGGACAGCCGACCGGGCGTCGACCCGGGAACCGTGCGCCGACTGCGGGACATGGAGCGGGAGCACGGCGCCCGCATCGGCGTCTACGCCCGCAATCTGGTCACCGGCCGCACGGTGGTCAACCGGGCGCAGGAGCTCTTCCCGGTCTGCTCGGTGTTCAAGCCGCTGGCCGCGGCGGCCGTCCTGCGGGACCTCGACCGCGACGGGGAGTTCCTGGCCCGCCGGATCCACTACACCGTGGCCGAGGTCGAGGCGGCCGAGTGGGCCCCGGTCACCAGGGACCACGTGGCCGACGGGATGACGGTCGAGGCCCTGTGCGCGGCCGCAGTGAGCCAGAGCGACAACCTCGCAGGCAATCTGCTCCTGCGCGAGCTGGGCGGGCCGACCGCGATCACCCGCTTCGCCCGGTCCCTCGGCGACCGCGTCACCCGGCTCGACCGCTGGGAACCGGCCCTGAACTCCGCCGAACCCTGGCGCACCGAGGACACCACCAGCCCGCGAGCCATCGGCGAGACCTACACCCGGCTGCTGCTCGGCGACGCACTGCCCCGCACGGACAGGGACCGGCTCACCGACTGGCTCCTCGCCAACACCACCAACACCCAGCGGTTCAAGGAAGGCCTGCCCGGCTGGAGGCTGGCCGACAAGACCGGCGGCGGCAGCGCCTACGGCGTCGCCAACGACGTGGGCGTGGTCTGGAGCCCGGCCGGTGTGCCGGTGGTGATGGCGGTCCTGACGACCAGGCCGGAGGCACCGCAGGGGCCGAACGACAGCAAGCTCGTCGCCGACACGGCTCGTCTGCTGGGCGAGGCCGTCCTGGGCTGACCGCTCCGGCTCCGGGACGAGCCGACCGGGCGCGGGCCGTGACGGGGAGGGGGCAGCGGTGTCGGCGGGACAGGCGGCGACGATGGGTTCGCCTACGCAGGTGAGCCGGACGAAGGCAGCCGGGACGAGCGCGGTCACCGCCCACCAGCCGAAGCCACGGCTGTGTGCGCGGAGAGCGCTTGCTGGCAACCCTCTGCCGGGGGTGCGGCGCCCGGCTCCTGATCACAGCAGAAGCCGGCCGCCCCCAGAGCCTGCCGTCGAGGGGCCCTCTGGGCTTCTCCGGCGCGCCGGACCGCGCCCGGCCGGCGACGCTGGGGGCCAGGCCGGATCGCGGGGGTGGAGGAGGCCCGCCCCGAGTGGTCCTAACCCCTCCCCTCGACTTGCGGTTTTCGCGCTGTGCGTCGCGATCAAGGGCGACGCACAGCGGAAGCTCAATGACGAGCTCCCGAAGAAGATCACCTCGCGACGTCACTGCGGCCCGCGCCACCGAGGCTGTGATCCTGGTCGTGCCCCACTTCCTGCGCCGACACGGATCCAAGCCCTTCGCCGTCTCCCTCGTTCACTGACCCCGGGACCGGGAACGGAGCCGTCACCGATCACCCGCCCGTACGGCGAGGGTCCGCCGCCGACCAGTGCTTGTGGGCGTCAGAGCGAGCCCAGGTACGCCTTCGTGGAGCGTGCCTCGGTCAGGACGATCGCCGCGGCCGAGAGTACGAAGGCCACGATGAAGCCCGTCAGTTGGTTCTGCGCTTGGCTGGTGGCCAAGTCCGCCTGGGCCACCATGGAACCGATGGCGATGCCGGACAGGCTGGCCGGCACCACCAGCAGCTGGCTCAGCCGAGGGCCCGCCTGCGGCTCACCCGACAGCACCCTGGCCCCGTTGCGCACCAGCGCGACGCCGAACGGGATGACGAAGGCACAGAGGAAAACCAGCCAGCCCACCTCGCCGAAAGCGCTCAATCCCCACACCAT
The DNA here is from genome assembly GCF_055585365.1 of Streptomyces sp. NPDC053432. Classification (NCBI taxonomy): domain Bacteria; kingdom Bacillati; phylum Actinomycetota; class Actinomycetes; order Kitasatosporales; family Streptomycetaceae; genus Streptomyces; species Streptomyces sp. NPDC053432. The sequence continues at coordinate 71,059 of NZ_JBVJKF010000020.1, read as the reverse complement.
CCCGGACACTCCGGCGCACCCCACCACCAGTCCGTACGCGATGCCGAGACTTCCCGCCGCTGTAGCGGTACCAGGGCGCCGCCGCGCGGGCGGACCGGAACGACCGCCACGACGCGGCGGAACGGGCGAGTGTGTCATGGACCAACCTCCTGATGATGAGCAAGTACTTGAGGGCCGGCAGCTCTCCACGCCGCCCCCAGAAGAAGACAACGGAGCGACCTCGGCAGCTTGTTGGCCGACCGAACCGTCGACTGCGGCCTTTCGGCCAGGACCACGGCCTTCAATGGCGCCACGCGATCACCACGATGAGCAGGATGAGGGCGCCCGCAGCGAGCAGCAGACAGCCCTTGTGCGCGGCCGGGCCGTGCCTTCGGGTTTCGATTTGGCCGGCCGGCTGTACGCCCGGGTGTTTGCGGGCGTAGTGCTCCCTCTGCCGGCGCAGCCCTTCGGAGCGGTCGACCCACGGCGTCTTGAATGTGCACTCTCCGCACCAGAAGCGGTTGGCCACGTCGCCTCCTTGCTGTGACGTCCGTAGGGGGAGCGATCCCAACGGTGGTCTCGGCCATGGTTCTTGTACAGGCCAGACACCCGGCCATTGGTGACCGGCGGCCACGGGTAGGCTCGCGCCGTTCGTACTGGTTGATCAAGGGAGATGCCGGATGACAGAGGACCTCGGCACGTTGCTGCGTAGACTGCGCGACAAAGCGAACCTGACGCAGGAACAGGTGGCCGATCGGTCCGGGGTCAGCGTGCGCACCATCCGCCGGCTGGAGAACGGCGGATCGACGAACCACCGGATGGGGACGGTGAACCTGCTCGCGGACGCGCTCGGCCTGGAAGACGCAGACCGTCTGCTCTTGGCGGCTGCGCTCACCAGCTCGTCCACGGCGCTCCACGATGCCGGTGCGGACAACCACCCCGACCGGGGCCGCGGCCACGGCAACGGCGAGGGCGAGGGCGAGGGCCAGGGCCAGGGAGTGTCCATACCCGCGCCTGCGCGCCCGCCTGCACCCGAACCCGAACCCGAGCCCGCACCGCCCGCCGGACCGCCCGTCCCCCCGATGCTCGCCGACGCCGCGCGCGAGCTGGCAACGGAGGTCCGGCGCCGTTGGCGTCGTGAGGAGGCGCAACGTCGCGTCCACGACCCGTTCCCCCTGCCCGTACGGTGGAAGCCGGCGCCCGCCGCACTGACCGACCGGGCGGAGAACATCCAGCGGCTGGGGCCGGGCGGGACTGCGCGCGAGGTGGATCTGGGCGGCGACCTGCGGAGCACGGCCGAGGTCTACCTCAAGATCCCCTCCGGGCGGCTGGTGATCCTCGGTCGGGCCGGCTCGGGCAAGTCCATCCTCACCATCAGGCTCGTCCTGGACCTCCTGGAGACCCCGGCCCCGCACCGCCGCATGCCGGTCATCTTCAGCATCGGCTCCTGGGACCCCTCGACCACCGCACTGCGCGACTGGCTGATCGGCCGACTGCTGCGCGACCACCCGCACCTGGCCCGGCGCAGCTCCGGCGGAGCGACCCTGGCCGCCGTGCTGGTCGACGCCGACCTCATCCTGCCGGTCCTGGACGGGTTCGACGAGATCGCCGAGGGGTTGAGGCGCGAGGCCCTGGACGCGCTCAACGCGACCTCCTCCCCGCTCGTCCTCACCAGCCGGCGTGACGAGTACGCCGAGGCGGTACGAGCCGCGCACGCGCCGCTCGTCTGGGCGGGGGGCATCGAGCTGACCGACCTCACCCTCGAGGACCTCGCCGACTACCTGCCCCGCACGACCCGTCCCGTCCCCGCGTCCGGCGCGATCGCCGCCCACGACACCGGCGTGCCCGGCTCGCCGTGGGACGCGGTCATCACGCAACTGCGCACGGGCCAGGGGCCGGAACACGCCAATCTCGCCGCCGTGCTGACCACCCCGCTCATGGTCATCCTCGCCCGCACCCTGTACAGCGAGACGCCCGACCGGGATCCCGCCGAGCTCCTGGACGCCACCCGGTTCCCCTCCGTGAAGAGCCTGGACGAGCACCTGCTGGCGGGCTTCGTGCCCGCGCTCTACCGACGCCGCGCCCCGGAACGGGATGCGGCCGGCCGACAGCCCAGGGCGCCGTACGCGGACCCCGCTCGGGCAGAAGGCTGGCTCGGCTACCTCGCCCACCACCTGGTCCGCCTCGACCGCGAGCGCCAGGACCTCGCGTGGTGGCAGCTCGGCGATTCGCTGTCGCGCTCGACGCGGACCATGGTCTTCGCCCTGGCCACCGCCGTGAGCATCACCCTGATCGACTGGGTGGTCGGCCTGCTGCTCACCCCACTCTCCGTCGGCGAACTCCTCCTGCGGGGCGGCCTCATGGGACCCGCCGCAGGTCTCTGCTTCGGAGCCGTCTACGCGATGGCGGACAGATCCGGCGGCGCAGCGGCCTTCGAACCGGCCCGCGTACGGCTGACACTGCGCCCCGCGCACGACGGCCTCGGCCGCAGACCCCTGCGCACCTTCACCTTCCGTGCCGGGCAAGGCCTGATCGGCGGAACCGTCCTGGGCGTCGGATGCGCCTGCGCCCTCACCCTCCAACGCGCGCTGGTCTCCGGGACCGCGCTCACCGATCCGCACGTGGTGGAGGCCACCTTCATCAACATGCTGGTCCTCGGGCTGATCTTCGGCTCGGCCGGCGGTCTCGTCTTCGGTCTCATGGCCGCGCTCGAAGCACCCGTGGACGTCACCGCGGCGGCCACCCCGGTCAGTCTGCTGGCCTCGAACCGCACGACGGCCGGCCGGCAGTTCCTCATCCTCGCTCTAGCGTTCACCGTAGCCATCGCCTTCGGCGGGCACCTGATCGTCCATCTGCTCCGGGGTGCGTTGGGACCGCTCAACTGGGGCGTTGGGGAGAATCTCTTCATGGGTGCGGCCGGCGGGCTTGGCGGGGCTGCCTCCTACGTGCTCACCTTCACCGCCTGGGGCCAGTGGATCGTGCTCGCACGCGTCTGGCTGCCCTTGACCGGACGGCTCCCCTGGAACCCCGCCGCGTTCCTGGACGACGCCTACCACCGAGGGGTACTGCGCCAGACCGGAGCCGTGTACCAGTTCCGCCACGTCCGGCTGCAGCACCACCTCGGACGTACGTTCCGCGGTCGGCACCGGGACTTCGCCCCGGCCACGTTCACACCGCCGCCGACCGGCGCCCCCTGACCACGCGAACACGACATCGGCGCCCCCGGAACGGCACGGACCGGGGGCCGTTCGATGGCCGGTCACCAATGGCCGGTGGCTTGGCCTGTTGGCCGGGCGGATGGGGACACCACCATCGAGGCGTCCGGCTCGCGGCAGCTCAGCACGCCGCGAGCCTCCTCGACGAAGGATTTGCTCATGACGTCCCTGCGCCTCACCTCACTCGGCGCGGCCCTCGCGCTCACCGTCCTGGCGGGCGCCGGCGCGGCACACGCCGCCGTGCCGGCCTCAGTACCGGCCGCATCGGCCACCGGGCAGACCTCCGCCCCGCTGGCCGCCGCCTCCCCGGCTTCCGCTGCCGTCCCCGGCTTCAGCGACGGCTACGGTCTGTCCGTGCTCCGCGAAGAAACGCAGGTGCACAGCCCCACAGACTTCACCCTCACCGTCACCACCCCGCAGCTCTCCGGGAAGCACCAGATCCGCATCCTCCTCCCGGCCGCCTACGACAACACCCCCGGCCGCCGTTGGCCGGTCACGTACTTCCTCCACGGCGGTGGCGGCAACGTGAACGACGTCGCGGCCGCCCCGGCGCTGCACTCGGACTCGATGATCACCGTGGTCCCGGACGGGGGAATGAAGGGCTGGTACGCCGACTGGCTGATGCAGAACACGGCCGAAGGGAAGGCCAACTGGGAGACCTTCCACCTCACCCAGGTCGTCCCGTTCATCGACGCCAATCTCCGTACGCGTGCCGACCGCGCACACCGCGCCGTCGTCGGACTGTCCATGGGCGGCTACGGCTCCCTGCACTACGCCCAGGCCCGGCCCGACCTGTTCGGCCACGTGGCGGCCCTGTCCGGGGGCGTCGACTTCGGCATGTGGGAGGTCCGCGGGGCCGTCCTGGCCACCGAGCTGAACCTCGCCGGTGCTTGGTGCGCCGCGAGCAGCTCGTCCGGATCCGGTTCCGGCAACTGCGCGGGTCACGGCCCCTATGTGGACAGCGACGCGATCTTCGGCTCCCCGTACCCGTTCTTCGACGCCGACCGCGTCTGGAAGGCGGTCGATCCGGCCGCGCCCGTCAACCTCGCCAAACTCTCCGGAACCGGCGTAACGCTCTACACGGGCAACAACGACCTCATCGACGTCCACACCGCGACGGCTTCCCACACCGTCAAGGCCCGCCTCGACCAACTGGGCATTCCCAGCCGACTCGTCGACTACGGCAACGGCTCGTCGCTGGCCCCGAGCTGCGACGGCGGCCACAACTACGGCTGCTGGGCCCCGGCCTTCGCGGACTACGTCCCGCGCCTCGAAGCCGCCTTCGCCGCGGCGGGCTGACCGGTCGGGCACGGCCACCGGGCCGCAGCCGGGCCCCCGCGGGCACAGCGTCAGGCGATTGAACAGGCGCAGTGACAGCGCGTATCAGACATATGGGAGAAGAAGGGTGCGCTCATGGTGAAGTCCCGTACCGGTCTCCGCCTCACCACCGACGGGTTCGTACACAAGTGGAAGGGCGCCGATCGAGAGCCCTTTTCGGAGATCACAGAACTGGCGTCCGGCAACACCGCGCCGCACGGCGCGCAGCGGCTGTCCGCCCGCACGGACAGGGGGCAGTGTCGATGAGCCACGACCAGCCCGGACCGTACGACCAGCCCGGAGCGTTCGGGCCGCCTGAGGCCCCCGGGCCGCAGCCGTTCGGCCAGCAGGGCTGGGGCCCGCCCCAGCAACCCCACCCCTTCGGGCGGCAATCCCCGTACGGCGGCGCACAGGCCGGCTTCCCTGTCGGCTTCCCGCCGCCGCAGCCGGCGCAGGGGAAGAAGACCGGCCTGATCGTCGCCGGAGTGATCGCCGCCCTCGCGGTGATCGCGGGCAGCGTGTACTTCGCGCTCGGCCGCGACAGCGGCGGCGTGAGCAACGGTGACATCACCGTGGACAGCAAGGGCTACGAGCTCGTCGCCCCGGAGTCGGTCGACGCCTACAAGAAATCGAGTCCGGGCACCGCGCCCGGCGAGTTGAGCGCCGAACAGAAGAAGGAGGCGGCGGGTGCAGGCGTGAACAACGCACAGGCGGTGTCCGGCATTTACAACGCGGCCGGCACCGACCCCAGCGATCCCGCGAAGGTGGGCGGCAAACGCCTGACCTTCGACGGCCTCTACGGCGACATCCCCGACCCCGCCACGGCGCTCGACAACTACTTCGCCAACGTCACCAAAAAAGGCTTCAAGGGCGACGGCAAGGCGCGGGGCCTCAAGATGGAGCGCCTGGGGAGTCCAAGGACCGTGAAGCCCGCCGGATTCGAGGGCGCGCTCATGAAATGCCAGGACGTGAAGGTCACCCACGACAAGGATGCGGGCGCCCCCAAGGGCGGTGCAGCGGAGTTCCAGTTTCCGGTCTGCGCCTGGTCCGACCACTCCACTCTGGGAGCCGCCAACGTCTTCGAGCTGGCGCAGGCGAAGACCGGCGGCAAGGGCGCCTCGCAGGAGGAGGTCGCCGCCCTGGCCGCCGAGCTCTACAGAACGGCCCGCCGGAAGGCCTGACACACAGGAGGGACGGGCCCCGGCCGAAGCGATCGGCCGGGCCCCGTTCGTGGAGTCCGGCGGACGGTCACCAGGGCGGCCCATCCGAGACGTGCCTGAACGCCATCGGCGTGCCCAGGCGCAAGCGCATGCCGCGGGCGATGCCGAGCGGCCCGTGTCGGCCGAGACCGGGCCGGCCGCGGATGCGGCCGGGCAACGGCGGCCGCCTGCGCGGCGCCTCAGTCGGCGTTGTACCGGATCAGCGTGCGGGCCAGATCGGCGCGGGCCGGAGCCAGTTCGGCCGCGATCGACTCTGCTCGTACCGTGTCGCAGAGGACCCTGGCGGACTGCGGTTCGGCTGTGGCGAGGCAACGGCGGCGCAGGTGGGTCGGCGGGTGGGTGTCGTCGATGCTGTGTCCGCGCCGGGCCGAGACGCGGCGCCGCCGCTCGTACTCGCTCTCGGGTATCGAGCCGATCCGCTCGGCGAGTCCCTCCCACAGGTCCCGCTCGATGGCTTCGCGCGTCTCGCGGCCACGCGAGCCGCCGTCGGCCCGGGTCGCCGCGATCGACTCGCGCCGCAGATGGGCCTCGACCGCGTCGCCGATCAGCAGCCGGTCCAGCAGCGTGACGGCCGCAGCGCTCGAACCGGCCCGGGCCGCGCCCGCGTCGGCCAGGTACTCGGCCCGTTGCGAGGCCCGCATCGTCAGGCTGTCGAGCAGGAGAAACAGCCCGTAGACCAAGCAGCGCGGCAGGAACACCAGCATGTTCGAGAACACATGCGCCAGGCTCGACAAGGGCTGCGGGAGCAGGAAGGAGTACCACTGGCCCAGGGACCGCAGCGCTCCCCGCGTCACGAACGAGGAGCGGACGTCGCCGTTCGCGAAGTGCCCGAGCTCGTGACCCAGCAGCGCCACGCGTTCCTGCGGCGAGAGGACCTCCCACAGACCGGCTCCCAGGCACAGCACCCGCCGATTGCGGATCCCGTAGGTGGATACCCCGGCGTTGTGTGCGCCGTCCATCACCACCGCGTGCACGCCGGTCGTACCCACGGCCGCCGCCACCTCGTCGATCAGCTCGAAGAGCCGGGGCGCGTCCGCGCGGTACAGCACCGGTGCGTGCCGCGGCAGCCGGCCCGGCCGGGGTGCCAGCCCCGCGGCGGCCACCAGGAGCACGGCGCCGAGGACCGGCAGGACGCCGCTGTGCCACCCGCCCACGATCAGCAGCACCCCGGCCAGGAGCAGGCCCGCGGTGACCGCGTGCACCAGCAGGGAAACGACGAAAGCCAGGACGGTCGAAGTGTCCGGTCCGACCGTTCCGGCCTTCTGCCCGCTCCGCTCGATCTCCTCCGCGAGCTGCTGCCCGTGGCGGGCGGCCAGGCGCCGCCGGAACGCCGCGAGGCGCCCCCGGTCGGGGTCCGGTGCGCTCGGATCCACGTTCCAGTCACAGGCGGCGCACCAGGTGACGAACCGCGGGTTCACTGAGATGGTGGCTCCGCACCCAGGGCACTGCCGCACCTGAGGCGCCTCCACTTCGGCGACCGTTTCCATGCCTCATATCCCCTCCCTGCCGCGGACCGGCTGTGATCCGCGGCCCGGACAGGATAGGAGCACCCGCCGCGGGTTCCGCTTCCACCCCGGGCCGGACGGATATCGGCTTCACCGCCCCATGGGACTCCTCGGCCTCACCCTCACCGGCCTTCAGGACGAACTGGACGAACCGCACGGGGGTCCGCGTCGTGGTAGTTGGTGCAGTGTGACGTCGGACAGGACCCCGTCAGCGGCGAGCGCGGTCATGAATGTGCAGAACGGCTGCCGTCTGCGATCGGTCGGTGAGCCGGGGTTGAGCAGCCGTAGCCCGTTGGGAGCGGTGGTGTCCCATGGGATGTGGCTGTGTCCGAACACGAGCACGTCCAGATCTGCGAAGCGCTCGGCGCAGCGCCGCTCCCGCCCCGCGGCGCCGCCTGTCTCGTGCACCACCCCGAACCGCACGCCTTCCAGGCAGGCCCGGGCCACTTCCGGCAGGCGCCGGCGCAGCGCCGGGCCGTCGTTGTTGCCGTACACGCCGATCAGCCGCCGGGCCCTGCTTTCCAGCAGGTCCAGCGTCGCCTCGTCCGTCCAGTCCCCGGCGTGGATGACGACATCGGCCGCGTCGGCCTCGTCCAGCAACGCCTCCGGCAGGTTCTTGGCACGCGTGGGCAGATGTGTGTCGGAGGTCAGCAACAGCCGCATGCCCCCACGGTAGACGGCCCCACCCCGTGCGGCGGTCCGACGTTCCCTTACGGGCGGGCTACGTGGCCCGAGGGGATGCAGGCCCCTGCGCAGGCGTGTGCCGCCGCGCACGCGATACCTACGGGGCTTCGAGCGCGCGCCCTGAGCCCGAGCGGGAATCGACCGAGCTGTCAGCGCAGGCCGAAGCCCCACGAGCGGCCCGAGCCGGAAGCACGCCGCTGCTCCCGCACGGCCTTGCGGAACTGCTTGCGGGCCTCCGTCGCCTGCCGGGTCAGCCAGTGGCTGCCGCCGAAGGCGGTCTCCACTCGGTCCAGCAGCGGCTGGATCATGGCCAGGGCCTGCTCCGTGTCGCCCGCCTCACCGATGCTGAGGGCCACCCGGTACGCCACCTCCGCGTCGCCCCGCTCCGCCAGCTCGTCCAGGTCCACGTAGAGCTGGCGGTACAAGGCGGCGGCGGTGTGGAAATCGCCTGTCAGCCAGGCGTTGTGAACCACCCGGTGGCGCAGGTCGTCCGACGCGCCCCGGAAGGTGTCCGCCAGCAGCAGATCCGGCACGAGGGGCGCCAGCAGTGCGTACTGCCGGGCCGCTTCCTCGGGAGTGCGCCGCGCCCACGTCTCGTCCAGAACTCCGGAACCGCGGTACGAGGCGCAGGCCAGGTAGTAGCGAGCCGCCAGGGTGACGGAGTTTGAGGCGCCGAGCACCCGGGTGGCCCGCTCGATGATCTCAAGGAGCTCGCCCTCGTACCGCAGGCCGTCGCCGGGGCCGTATGCCGCCGCCTCGCCGACGCACACGACACGTGCGGTGATGGTCTCCCGGTGGTCCACTCCGAAGACCCGCATCATGCGCGGAAGGATCCGTTCCAGCTCGTCCGGCATCTCGCGGCGGACGTCCCACGCCCACAGGGTCGTGGCCTCCACGGTCAGCCAGTCGTCGGGGCCGAGCTCTGCGGTGAGGTCCTGCGCCAGCCTGCGCAGCCGGTCGCCGTAATCGTCCGGACTGTCGTGACGGGTCGCCACGAGCTGCTCGAGACGCCGGTCGAGCAGGAGGCGGACCGGGTCGCCTGCCGGGTCGGCCGGGGTGCGTATGTCGAGTACGGCCTCGTGCACCGTCGGAAGGTGGGAGGGGCGCGGCGGGATCGGTCCGGGAGCGTCCACAACGGTCGCGGGCGGGATGCCGGCCGCAGCCATGGCCGGGGCGGCGGCCTGCGCGTGCGCGATGTCCCTCAGGCGGCGGACCACCTCCCCCGCGTCGGCGGGACGCTGCCGGGGGTCCTTGGCGAGCAGGTCCAGGACCAGCCGGTCGAGCGCGGCGGGAATCCCGGGACGCAGGCCGCTCGGGGCGGGCGGCGGGACCTGGAGGTGCTGGGCCAGCAGCTCGTGCAGCTCACCACCGGTGAACGGCAGCCGTCCGGTGAGCAGTTCGGCCAGGACGCAGCCCAAGGCGTAGAGGTCGGCCCGCCCGTCCACCGGCACCCCGTCCGCACCGCCGGTCCAGCGCTCCGGGGCCATGTAGGGGAACGAGCCGATGATCATGCCGGTGGCCGTCAGGTTCGTGAAGGCCGGCGCCGATCCGCCCTGCGCCTTGGCGATGCCGAAGTCGAGGACCTTCACGACCCCGCTCTCGGTGACCATCACGTTGGCGGGTTTGACGTCCCGGTGCACGATGCCCGCCCGGTGTGCGGCGCCGAGCGCGTCGGCGATGTGCACGGCCCACTCCAGGACGTCCGCGACCTCGGGGAGGCCGGCCCTCAGGACGGTGGCGAGGGTGTCTCCCTGGACGAGCTCCATGACCAGGAAGACCATGTCCTGGCCGGCCCGCAGGCCGCGGCCCACGTCGTGAACGGTGGCGATGTTCGGGTGCGAGAGGTTCCCCGCTAGGTTCGCCTCCCGCTCCAGGCGGCGGACGTCATCGGCGTTACCCGGGTATCCGATCTTGACGGCGACCCACCGGCCGACCCGGTTGTCCCAGGCCCGCCACACCTCCCCGAAGCCTCCGCGGCCGAGCAATTCCTCCAGCTCATACCGGTCTTCGATCCGTTCCCGTACCCGCACCCGACGCCTCCTGTTCTGCGGCCCCGTCATTATGCGGGAGGGATCACGGCCGGATGGAGGCGGCCTGACACCCCTTCAGCGACCGTGCTCGCCGCCCTCGACCGGGCCGGAACGCGGCAGTTCCCGGGCCACTGCGGCCCGCTTGGGGTCGATCAGAACGCGCAGGCGCGGATCGGCGTGCTGGATCCACCACGTGGTCAGGCCGAGGGTCGGTTCCAGGCGCAGCTGCTCCCACGCGAGCCGGAGTGCGGACAGCCGGGCCCCCGCCTCGGGGTGTTCCCACCAGCGCGGGCACCATGAAGTCCGTGACGAAGGCGAAGACGTCGGTGAAGTACAACGGGACTTCGCTGCCCGGGAGGTGGCTCTCCGCCGGCGGTACGGGGAACAGTGGACGCGCCTAGCGCTGCGGCTTGGGCGGGGGGTACGCCTTCAGCAGCGCGTCCAGGGCGTTGCCGCGGTACCGCAGCTCCTTCAGTATCCAGCCCTGGAGCTGCTCCTGCAGTTCGGCGACCTCGGCGTAGGCGTCCGCCTCCAGGCAGTCGACGAGTTGCTTCCTCCAGATGTCCAACTGCCGGGCGTGGTGGTCTTCCTCGTGCGAGGACCGGGCGCCGGCCAGGAAGAAGGTCATGGTCATGTGGTCGCGCTTCCACGCCGTGTCACCTGCCGCCCCGGCCGTGACCTGCGCTGCCACCCGCTGTGCGTGCCCGGCTGCTGAGCCGTCCGTGGAGCCGGGGTTCTCGCTCGGTTCTTTGTTCATGCGGCGACGATACCCCATTATCGTCGCCTCGACGATAATGGTCCAGCGGGCATCTGTCGTAGGAGCCGAGGCTGCGGGCGCGGGAGTTGGCCGGCCGGGCGGCTGGGTCCGGAAGCGGTGCCGTCGAAGGCAGAACGGTGCGATCGAAGGCGAAGCGGCTGGTGGAGCGGGGCTGGCTGGCCGAGGAGCGTTCCGGGGTGGTCCACGCCGAGGCCGGGCTGCCGGGTGACGTTTCGGCTCCGATGGCGGGCGAGGCGGCGTCCCAGAACGTGGTCATGGACCACGTGACGGCGACTTCGCTGCTTTCGGGCCGGGTCTCGTAGTCCCGGGCAAGGTGCCGCGAGCGCATGCATCAGCCAGCTCAGCGTCCTCTCCACCACCCTGCGTGGACGCACCACGAACCGCTCATGTCGTCAGTGCGTCTGATGCTCTGGAGGGGAGCCGCCCTGGAGGTCCCCTTGACCCACGTTTCCTTTCGCGTGACCGTCTCCAAAGGTGCAGCGCGAGAGGAGAAGGCCGGATTCCGGGGCCAGGTGGACGTCGGGGTCCGTCAGACGAGGTGGATCGTGAAGCGCCTCACGACCTTGGGGGTCGTGCGGATCGTTTCGGAGTGGACCCAGCCGCGAGCCTTCTTGTACTCCCCGGTGCCGCCGGTGATCGCGCTGTCGAAGGGACCCTGGTCGAGGTAGTTGAAGTACACCCCCTGCGTGGTGAGCTGGCCGCCCGGGAGGGTGTAGGTCACGAGGCACTGCTCCGCTTCATCGGTGCCGCCCCGGGTGGTGACGCAGCTGCCGTGGGTTTCGCCGACCTTGTTGTGCGCCTCGTCGAAGAGGTCCGAGCGGACGACGACCCAATCGCCCTGCGTGGCGGTGCCGGGGGGGACGGGGGGGACGACGGGGACGGGGAATCGGGTCAGCTGCTGCACCTCGGCCTCGACTGTGATGGTCCGGCCTTTACCCGTGGCCTGGGCGGAACCGGTGTCCGTCGCGGCGGCCGCGACGGGGGTGCAGGCGAGGAGGGTGACCAGCGTGGCCGTGCCGAGGCAGGCCGCTCTGATGGGGCGCATCATGCGACTCCTGAGGTTGATGTTGGGGGATGACCGGATGGCGAACTTCGATCCGATCCGGTCGATTCCCTTCATAACCTCGACTCCGCCGCCGCACGGAGCATCCCGGCACGAACCACCGGCACATCCAGCCGGTCGGACCAAAGTGAGGCGGCGGAGCTCGGCACGAAGCCGAACGGCAGCTCAAAGGCGATGCCGGTCCATGAGCCCCTGCGTTGGCGACGATCCCGCCCGTCGGCCCGTCGGCCCGTCGGCCCGTCGGCCCGTCGGCCCGTCGGCCCGTCGGCCCGTCGGCAACGATGACGCCCTGGCGAGGATGACCGAGCGCGGGCAGAGCTCCAGGGCGTACGGCCGGCCGTGGGTGGCACCCGCTCACCGGTGCCGGGGCGGGGGCTCCATGCGGCGGGCCCGCCGCATCGAGCCCCGCCGCATTGAGCCCCGACGTGCGCCTCTCAGTTCACCGGGATGATGTCGGGGGCACCCAACCGCACGGCGTCGGCGGTCAAGTCGTCCGGCTGCTGCTGGGCCTCGCGCTCGGCGGCGACGCGCTTGAGGTAGTGGTCGACCTCGCGGTCCTGGTGCGCCCTGTCCCATCCCAGGTGGGGCGCCATCAGACCGGCCACGGTCGGCGCCGCGTCCACCCCGCGGTCCCAGGACTCGATGGAGATCCGGGTGCGCCGGGCGAGGACGTCCTCCAGGTGGCGGGCCCCCTCGTGGGTCACCGCGTACACGGCCTCGACCCTCAGGTAGTCGTCGGAGCTCGGCAGTGCCTCGCCGAGCGCCGGGTCGGCGGCCACCAGGGTGAGCAGTTCGGGCGCCAGCGAGCCGTAGCGGTTCAGGAGGTGCTCGACGCGGGCGACATGGAGACCGGAGCGCTCGGCGAGCCGTTGCCGCGAGTTCCACAGCGCCAAGTAGCCGTCGGCGCCCAGCAGCGGAACGCGGTGTGTGACGCAGTCGGGTACCTTCCCGTCCAGGCCTCGGACGGCCTCGTCGACCGCGTCCTTGGCCATCACCCGGTACGTGGTGTACTTGCCGCCCGCCACTACGACGAGTCCGGGTACCGGATGGGCGACGAGGTGCTCCCGGGACAGCTTGCTGGTCTCCGCCGCCTCGCCGGACAGCAGGGGGCGCAGGCCGGCGTAGACGCCCTCGACGTCTTCGGGGGCCAGGGGGGTGGTCAGGACGCTGTTGACGTGGTCCAGCAGGTAGGTGACGTCCTTGGAGCTGAGGGCCGGGTGGGCCTTGTCGAGCGTCCAATCGGTGTCGGTCGTCCCGATGATCCAATGCCGGCCCCACGGGATGACGAACAGCACGCTCTTCTCGGTGCGCAGGATCAGACCGGTGCGGGAGTTGATCCGGTCACGGGGGACTAGCAGGTGGACGCCCTTGGAGGCGCGGACGTGGAACTGGCCGCGGGTGCCGGCCATGGACTGGGTGTCGTCCGTCCACACCCCGGTCGCGTTGATGACCTGCTTGGCGCGGACCTCCGTCTCGTCGCCGCTCTCCAGATCCGTGACGACGGCGCCGACCACCCGCTCGCCCTGCCGCAGGAACCGGCTGACGCGGGCCCGGTTGGCCGCCAGCGCCCCGTACGAGGCGGCCGTGCGGGCGAGGAACATGGTGTGCCGGGCGTCGTCGACCTGGGCGTCCCAGTACTGGATGGCGCCCACCAGGGCGTCGGAGCGCAGGGCCGGGGCCTCCCGCAGCGCCCGGCCCCTGCTCAGGTGCCGGTGGTGGGGCAGGCCGCCGGAGGTGCCGGAGGCCCTGGCCATCGCGTCGTACAGCAGCACCCCGCTGCCCACGTACGGCCGCTCGGTGACGCGGTGTTGCAGCGGGTAGAGGAACGGCACCGGACGCACCAGGTGAGGGGCGAGGTACCGGAGCAGGAGGCCCCGTTCCTTGAGGGCTTCGGCGACGAGGCGGAAGTCGAGCATCTCCAGGTAGCGCAGGCCGCCGTGGATGAGTTTGCTGGAGCGGCTGGACGTGCCCGACGCCCAGTCTCGGGCTTCGACGAGCCCGACGCTCAGGCCCCGGGTGGCAGCGTCCAGGGCGGCGCCGCCGCCGACGACGCCGCCCCCGACCACGAGCACGTCGAGTTCGCCCCGTCCCATGTCGGCGAGGGCCTGTGTGCGGGCCTGGGGTGAGAGGGCCACCGGTTCGACCATGGTCTCCTCCTCTGTGCAGCGGGCGCGCGGCCGGTACCTATTCGACCTTGGCCCAGTCCAGGGTGCGCTCCACCGCCCGCTTCCAGCCCTCGTACCCTTCCGTGCGACGTTCCTCCGACCACTCGGGGGTCCAGCGCTTGGACTCCTGCCAGTGGGTGCGCAGTTCGTCGGTGTCCCGCCAGAAGCCGGTCGCGAGTCCGGCCGCGTAGGCGGCGCCGAGCGCGGTGGTCTCGGCGACGACGGGACGGCTGACCGGTACGCCGAGGATGTCGGACTGCGTCTGCATGCACAGGTCGTTGGCCGTGACGCCGCCGTCGACCTTGAGCACGTCGAGGTGTACGCCCGAATCCTGCTCCATGGCTTCCACGACGTCCCGGCTCTGGTAGCAGATGGCTTCGAGGGTGGCGCGTGCCAGGTGGCCGTTGTCGTGGTAGCGGGCGAGGCCGACGATCGCGCCGCGGGCGTCGGAGCGCCAGTACGGGGCGAACAGGCCGGAGAAGGCGGGGACGAAGTAGATTCCTCCGCTGTCCTCGACGGTGGCGGCCAGGCGCTCGCTCTCGGCGGCGTCGCCGATGATCTTCAGCTGGTCGCGCAGCCACTGCACGGCGGAGCCGGTGACCGCTATGGATCCTTCGAGTGCGTAGATCGCGGGGCTGTCGCCGAACTGGTACGCGACAGTGGTCAGGAGGCCGTGCTGCGAGCGGACGAGTTCCGTCCCGGTGTTGAGGACCAGGAAGTTGCCGGTCCCGTACGTGTTCTTCGCCTCGCCGGGCGCGAAGCAGACCTGGCCCACGGTGGCCGCCTGCTGGTCGCCGAGCACGCCCGTGATGGGGATGGCCTCCCGCAACGGCCGGGAGGTGCGGGTCCGTCCGTACGCCTCGGGGTGGGAGGACGGGTTGATGGTGGGCAGCATGGACCGGGGAATGTTGAAGAACCCGAGCAGTTCGTCGTCCCAGTCGAGGGTCTCCAGGTCCATGAGCATGGTGCGGCTGGCGTTGGTGACGTCGGTGGCGTGGATGCCGCCGTCGGGTCCGCCCGTGAGGTTCCACAACACCCAGCAGTCGGTGTTGCCGAAGAGGGCATGGCCCTGCTCGGCCGCCTCCCGCACGCCGTCGACGTTCTCCAGGATCCACTGGATCTTGCCGCCCGAGAAGTACGTGGCCGGTGGCAGCCCCGCCTTGCGGCGGATGACGTCGCCCTGGCCGCCGCGTTCCAGCGCGGCGGCGATGGAGTCGGTACGGGTGTCCTGCCAGACGATGGCGTTGTAGTACGGGCGCCCGGTGCGGGGGTCCCAGACGACGGTCGTCTCGCGCTGGTTGGTGATGCCGACGGCCGCCAGGTCGGAGGCATCGAGGTTGCCGTGCCGGAGGGCGTTCTGGATGACCGAGTTGGTGCGTTCCCAGATCTCCACCGGGTCGTGTTCGACCCACCCCGAGCGCGGGAGGATCTGGGAGTGCTCCAGCTGGTGCCGCGCCACCTCGTTGCCGGCGTGGTCGAAGATCATGAAACGAGTGCTCGTGGTGCCCTGGTCCACTGCGCCGACGAAGTCAGCCATGGGGTGCCGCCTCCTCTTGGGATGCCGTGTGTGGGGCTGTCATCCGCGACGGGAGGGGACGGGACGGGAGACGCATCGCGCCGTGTCCGTCCCGCCCGCCGAGGATGCGATCAGCTCTCCTCCGGTGCCGGTACGCGTCCGGGAGGCTCCGGTTCCGCGGTGGGCAGGAACCGGCCGATGAGGAGCTTGTAGATACCCGCTCCCAGCACCCCGCCGATGAACGGGCCGATGATGGGCACCCAGAAGTAGAGGTTGCCGTACTGATCCCTCCATGCCCCGCCGTACCCGGTGAGGAAGCTGGCCAGGCGGGGGCCGAGGTCACGGGCCGGGTTGATCGCGTACCCGGCATTGGTGCCCCAGGCCATTCCGATCGCCACGACGATCAGGCCGACGATGAACGGTGCCAGGTTGGCGCCGGGAGGCGTGCCCAGCAGGTCGGTGACCGCGAAGATCAGCATCAGGAGGATCGCGGTGCCGATGATCTGGTCGCGCAGTGCGCCCCACTCGGTCACCGGCAGGTTCGGGTTTCCGTTGGCCGGCAGCGTGGAGAAGACACCCTGCGTCTTGATGGTGTGGCCGGGGTCGGCCTTCGCCAGCGCCTCCGTGTAGTTCCAGCGGACGATCAGGGCCGCCACGAAGGCTCCGGCCAGCTGGGCCAGCGCGTAGGGGGCCACCCTGCTCCAGGGGAAGCCCTTGAAAGCGGCCAGGGCGACGGTCACCGCGGGATTGAGGTGGGCGCCGCTCAGCCTCGCCGCGACGTATACGCCCAGGGTCACACCGAGACCCCAGGCCCACGCGATGCTGTCGTGGTTCCCTAGGCCACCAGCCGGGTCGGTCAGGGCTCCACCGGCGACGACCTGGGCCACGACACCACAGCCGAAGAGGATGAGGATCATGGTGCCGGCGAATTCGGCCGACAGTTCGCCGGCCAGCCCATGTGCTTTGAGGCGTTCTTTCATGGGTGCCCGCTTCCCGCCGGTCCGAAGACCGGCATTCGACTGCCCCGAGCCCCCGGTTCAGAGTAAGACGGGTCGCCCGTATCGGAAAGGCGAGGCCGGTCCGGACGCGTGGAGGCCAGTGCCGCTGCGGGTTCTCCGATCCTTCTCCTGGGTGGTTCCCCGAGTCCTCGTGTCCGCGGGATCCGCGGGATGGCCGCACACTGTTCGTATGGCGTGCCCTCGCGGACGCGCCCGCCCGGCGCGCGGTCATCGGTGCTCCGTGACGGCGCCGGACGTACACCCGTCGGCTCCGACCGGGAGGCACACGATGAAGATGCTGATCAACAGTCCCGGGACCGTGGTCGCGGACGCCCTGCGGGGGCTGGCCGCAGCCCACCCCGAACTGGACGTGGACGCCGACGCCCGGGTCGTCGTACGGCGGGACGCACGGGAGGGCGGGCGGGTCGGTCTCGTCTCCGGTGGCGGCTCCGGACACGAGCCTTTGCACGCCGGCTTCGTCGGATACGGAATGTTGTCCGCCGCATGTCCGGGCGAGGTGTTCACTTCCCCCGTGCCGGACCAGATGGTGCGGGCGGCCAAGGCCGTGGACTCCGGTCAGGGGGTGCTGTTCGTCGTCAAGAACTACACCGGAGACGTACTGAACTTCGACATGGCCGCCGAGCTCGCCGAGGAGGACGGCATCCGGGTCGAGCGGGTGCTGGTCGACGACGACGTCGCCGTGACCGACAGCCTCTACACCGCCGGGCGTCGCGGCACCGGGGCCACGCTCTTCGTCGAGAAGATCGCCGGGGCGGCGGCGGAGGAGGGCATGCCGCTGGCGCAGGTCGCCGCGGTCGCCCGACGGGTCAACGAGGCCTCGGGCAGTTTCGGTGTCGCGCTGAGTGCCTGCACCACTCCTGCCAAGGGCAGTCCCACCTTCGACCTGCCGGACGACGAGCTGGAGCTGGGCATCGGCATCCACGGCGAGCCGGGCCGGGAGCGGCGCCCGATGATGCCGGCGGCGGAGATCGCGGAGGTCGCGGTGGGCTCCGTGCTGGACGACATGGCGAACGCGGGCCCGGCCGCCGACGGGCCGGTCCTGGCCCTGGTGAACGGGATGGGCGCGACGCCGCTGCTGGAGCTGTACGGCTTCCACGCGGAGGTGGCCCGGGTACTGGCGGCTCGGGGCGTCCCGGTGGCCCGGACCCTCGTGGGAAACTACGTCACCTCGTTGGACATGGCGGGGTGCTCGGTGACGCTGTGCCGGGCCGATGAGGAAATGCTGCGCCTGTGGGACGCGCCCGTGCAGACGGCAGCGCTGCGCTGGGGCCGCTGACCCCCTCGTCTGCCGTCGACGTCCGGACGGGTGAGCCGGTTCATACGACTCCGAGGCACAACCACGACCGCGGGTCGGCTGATCAGAGCGTCGGGGCCGACGACCCGCGTCGGTGCGGCCGGCCGCGTGCGGCGGCCGGAACGGGTCATGGCGGCCGATCAGCAGCGTGCCGGCCGGCTGTGTGATCGGCGCGCACCTGACCTCCGGCGCGCGTGAAGGGAGCTCCGTCGCGGTGGCGGGGCGGGCTCGCCCCGCTGGGGCCCCCGTCACATCCGTCCTGCGGGTGCTCCTGCCTCCTGCTCGCTGCTGAACACGAAGTCCGCCTGTTCGCCGTAGGCCGGCTCGAAGGTCAGCCCGAACGCCGACGACGAGCCGGTCGTACGTCCGACCTCGAACTCGGGGGCGAATCCGAACATCGCGTTCTTCACGGTGGTCGGCGTCCCGTCCGCGCCGCGCAGCGGCTCGTACGAGACCGTGGAGCGGTCGGCGACCGCGGCGCCGGGGTGCTCACCATCCGTGACCTTGACTTCGCCGCGTTCGGTGCCGATGAATTCTCCGACGAACTGTGCGAGTTCCCCAAAGGGACCGCCCTCGCTACCGGAGAGGATCTTTCCCACGGCCTCGGCCTGGGTGTCGCTGGCGTCGCTGTCGATGACCACCCCCACCTTCCAGTCGCCGCCCGTGAGATGGGAGGGGAAGAAGTTGTAGAAGGCGAAGTCGACCCCTGCGAGGTCGCTGTCGTCCAAGCGCCCCTCGGCGATGTGGAATGCCGCGAATCCGCGGCATTCGGTGCCGCCCTTGCCGTCGTTCGGCTGGGCGTCGACCGCGCATCCGCAGAGCACGGCGCACGAGCAGCTCGCCACATAGTGCCCCGAGATCGTGTACGTCATGGAATCTCTCCTCTCGCTCACTGTCCGCACCGGCCGATCCGTCAGGACGGTGCCGGATCTCGGTGCGGTGGGGGCGAGCGGGGGTGAGGCACGACGTCCTCCGCTCCGCGGGTGCGCGAAGCTTGTCCTTCAACGTTAGGCACGCGCGCCCGGGGCTGTAAACAGTCCGCAGCACGCACGCGCGGTGGATCCTGCGCGGTGGCCGTGGGCGTTCACCCGACAGGGGAGACGGTCTCCGTGCGCGGCGCCCAGCCCTATAGGTACGTCAGATCTGCTCCCCGGAGAGGAGCGGCTCGAAGGAGCGGTAGGCGGCGTAGTTCCGGAAGTGCCGGGCGTACAGCTCCGAGCCGTCGGTGAGGCGCTCGTCGAGCACCTCACCGACGTCGACGACATGCCGCAGCCGCCAGGTGATCAGCTCGCCGGCTTCGTTCTCGTAGCTCGTCTCCAGGCTCCTGCCGTGCGCTTCGGCCTTTTCGCGGGCCCGCGCCTCGTCGGCCGCGGTCAGCAGGACGAAGCTCTCCTGGTAGAGCGGAGCATGATCGGTGGTGTCGGCGGAGGTCTCACACAGCAGGACGGCGATGTAAGTGGTCATGGTCCCGGCTATTTCTTGAACCGGTTGTCGTTCAGGAGCTTCCAGGCGGTGTTGCACGAGCTCGCCCGGCAGCCCTTGAGATAGCCGAGCGTGTCGCCGTAGTGCTGCCCGGGGAACACCTGCCGGATGGACCCCCGCCGACAGCGGGAGATGAAGTTGGTGGCGATCTCACCCAGGCTCTCGTTCGCCACGCACGCGTCATCGAGATAGCGCTCGGTGGCGAGGCGTGCGGTTCCGGTGGCCGCCTCCGCGGCCAGTGGGGAAGCCGTGAGCGCGCCGCCCGCCATGACAGCGGCCAGCACGCAGCGGATCGCTAGCTTCCGCACGGAACCCCAGCCTCCGTCGTGATGGGTGCTCATCGGATCAGCAGCCCGCCATCTTGCCGTAGGCGATCCAGACCTCACCCTTGTTGTTGAGGCTGACGTTTCCGGACTTGTGGAGCCCGGTGTACTTCCCGCGGTACTTCCGCAGTTCCCCGACGGGCGATTCCAGCGTCATGTAGGGGGAGTCGGGCTTCCAGTCCCCGGAGAACTTCGCGTAGACCTCGTTGGTCCCGTCAGTGCCGCTCGCCCAGCAGGGGCGGGAGCCGGAGTAGAGCACCAGGTTGCCGTCGTACTGCATCTCCAGGCGATAGCCGCCGTTTTGCAGGCAGTGGCCGGGGATGAGCCTGTCGCTGAAGGACGTGCCGTCATTCCGGCACTGGTCGAGTACCCGGACGACGCTGTGAGCGGCCTCGGCGGGGGCGGCCGTGGCCTGTCCTGTCACCGCCGCCAGGGCGGTCATCAGGTTCACCGCGGCAAGTACGCACATCCGGGAGACGTTCCTCATGCAAGCTGCCTTTCGTGAGCGATCTTCACCTCTGGTCACAGAGAGTATCGATAGGCTGTACGTTGAGTCACAAAAGTCGGGGGACTGTCACCCGTTAAGGGCAATAGGGGGAAGGTGGTCACCCGACCTGGTCTCCGAAGCCGGCCCGCTGAGCTTGTGTCAAGAGTATTGACAGAAGTTGAACACAATCGGACGCTGAGAGCGCTCTCACGCTTCAATACATCGATTCCTGCCGTACGTCCATCACACATTTGCCCCGGCAGGTCCCCCCACCCAAGGAGGATGAGAGTGTCCCGCTTGTCGAAAGCGCTGGCGTTCGGCGTCGCGGCGTTGTCCGTCGGCGCCGGTGTGCTGTTCTTCGGTCCGCCGCCGTCCGCCGAAGCTGTACCGGCGACCATCCCGCTCACCATCAAGAACAACTCCGGGCGTAACGAGCCCGTCTACGTCTACAACCTGGGCACCCTGCTCGCGACGGGCAGGCAGGGCTGGGCCGACGCGAACGGAACGTTCCACCCCTGGCCCGCCGGAGGCAATCCCCCCACCCCCGCGCCCGACGCCGCGATCGCCGGCCCGGCCAACGGGCAGACCAAGACGATCCGGATACCCAAGTTCTCCGGGCGCGTCTACTTCTCGATCGGGCAGAAGCTCGTCTTCAAGCTCGCCGCTGGCGGCCTGGTGCAGCCCGCCGTGCAGAACCCCTCGGACCCCAACCACGGCATCCTGTTCAACTGGTCCGAGTACACCCTCAACGACGGCGGCCTGTGGATCAACAGCACCCAGGTCGACATGTTCTCCGCCCCGTACGCCGTCGGTGCGAAGGCGCCGGGCGGCACCGTCAAGAGCACCGGCCACCTCAAGACCGGCGGCTACAACGCCGTCTTCGGCGGGCTGCGGTCGGCCGGCTGGGGCGGCCTGATCCAGAACCGCCCGGACGGCACCCCCCTGCGCGCACTCTCGCCCGGCCACGGCATCGAGGCGGGCGGAATCCCGGACGGGGCGATGAACGACTACATCAACCGCGTCTGGAACAAGTACAGCTCCTCCACCCTCACGGTGACGCCGTTCGCGAACGAACCCAACACCAAGTACTACGGGCGCGTCTCGGGCAACGTCATGAACTTCACCAACGCCTCGGGGGCGGTGGTCACCAGCTTCCAGAAGCCCGACTCGGACAGCGTCTTCGGCTGCTACAAGCTCCTGGACGCCCCCAACGACACCGTCCGCGGCCCGATCTCCCGGACCTTGTGCGCGGGCTACAACCGCTCGACGCTCCTGACCAACCCCAACCAGCCCGACGCCGACGGCGCCGGCTTCTACCGCGACGCCGTCACCAACCACTACTCCCGCCTTATCCACGCCCAGATGGCGGACGGCAAGGCGTACGGCTTCGCCTTCGACGACGTGGGTGCCCATGAGTCACTGGTCCACGAGGCCGACCCGCAGGAGGCCTTCATGACGCTGGAGCCGCTCAACTGAGGCTGTCCCGTGGGCGGCTCCTGCAGGCGGCTCCCGCAATCGGGCCCCGGAAGAAGGCCGGTCGATCGCCGGCCGGTGGTGCCGGCGTGCCCGTGCTCCAGCCGCCGAGGGGCGCTCGCAAAACTCGAACACGTCGCTCGGGACGGCGTCAGGGCGGGCTGTCCACCGAACCGGTGGGACGGCTCGCCGCCGTCTGGCGCGCCGTCGCAGTGGGCAGGCACCCGCCGTCAGGGGGCCTGCCCGCCCGCGGCACCTCCTTGGCGAGGGGGCCCCGCTGAACCACGTGCGGATGCGCCCTGCCAGGCGCCGTTGACAGCGCTTAGCGCATTTGCTTCCGCGGCGCCACTTCGCGACCGGGCGGTGCGGCCGGTCCCGGCCGGGTTCAGGGGGCGCGGGCCCGTGCCGCCCATGCGACGACGGGCCGTCGACCTCGCCTTACGCCGCCCGCCGCCGAGAACCGCCCGGCGCGGCGGCCGGAAATGGGCGTCAGGGATGGCGCGTAACGGTTCCTTCGGTCCGATGAACTCCAACGAAAGCACCCGTGCGCGCAGTTGGGCGTAGTTATGCTCCCGCCCACCGGTCAGAAGGTGACCCTTTTCCGATAATTCGAGGACGCCGATGGAGCATAGAGACATTCCACCCGAAACGGTCCACCCGGAGGTGGGAGCAAGCCGGGCGCTGCCCGCCATCGCGTCCCTGGCCGCCGTCTGCCTCGTCGGGGCGCTTGTTTCCTCCTCCGAGCCGGTCGGCACCATCCTGATCGCCGCAGGCGCGCTGTGCGGCGCCGCGGGGTTCGTGGAAGCCTTACGGCGCGGCCGCGCGCTCGCCGCCCGCAGCGCCCAGATCGCCGAACTCCAGCACACCCTGGCCCGCCAGGAGACCGAGGCGACCCGCCTGTCCGCCGTCGTACTCCCCGAGGCCATCGAGCGACTGCGCCGGGGCGAGGTGGCCGAGGAGGTGCTCACCTCCCTGGGAGGCCGCGCCGGCCACGGCAACCGCTGGGGCAACGACGCCGCCCTCACCCCCCGCTTCAGGGCCGCCCTCCAGGCGGTGCTGGCCCACGTCGTCGACGCCGTCGACAACGAGGAGAGCCTGCGCGACTCGGCGCAGCGGGCCTTCGTGAACGTCGCCCGCCGTGTGCAGGCGATCGTGCACCAGCAGGCCCACGAAATGCGCGAGATGGAGGACCGGCACGGCCGCAACCCGGACGTGTTCGGCGACCTTCTGCGGCTCGACCACGGCACCGCCCTCATCGGCAGGCTCGCCGACTCCATCTCGGTCCTCGGCGGTGCGCGCCCGGGCCGGCAGTGGAGCAGGGCCGTCACCCTCTACAGCGTGATGCGCGGCGCGATGTCGCGGATCATCGACTACCAGCGCGTGGAACTCCACTCGGTCACCGAGGTCGCCGTCGTCGGCCCGGTCGTCGAACCGCTGATCCACACCCTCGCGGAGCTGCTGGACAACGCCACCCGCTACTCCCCGCCGCACACCCGGGTCCACCTCACCGCCGTCGAGGTGCAGTCGGGCATCGCCGTGGAGATCGAGGACGGCGGCCTCAGCATGAGCGAGGAGGCCCGGGCGCGCGCCGAGAAGATGCTCGCGCAGGCACAGTCGGGCATCGACCTCAACGACCTGGGCGAGACGCCGCGGCTGGGTCTGGCCGTGGTCGGCCGCCTGGCCCAGGCGTACGGGTTCCAGGTGTCGCTGCGCTCCTCCGCGTATGGCGGCGTGCGCGCCGTGGTCATCGTGCCGCAGCACCTGATCACCACGGCGTCCGCGGCGACCGGCCTCGCCCACGGCATCGGCTCCTCCTCCGGGCCCAGGGCGGTGTCCGCCACACCGCGCGAACACCCCGTCGACGCCACGTCGGCCGGCGTGTCCGTGCCCCGGCCCGCGCCGGCTCCGGCACCCGGGCCGACCACCGAACGTACCGCGACCGGCCTGCCGCAGCGGCGCCGGAAGGACCGTGTCACCACATCCGACGTCAGGCCGGCCGTGAGGCCGCAGCCGACGGACGACAACGGCCCCGGAATGTGGCTGGAGGCGTTCCACAGCGGCCTGTCGGGTGAGCCCGGCAAGGACGCGCCGGGCGCCCAGGACGCGTCGGGTTCAGCGACCAAAGGGGCTTGAACGATGATGACTCAGCGAAGCAGCATGGACTGGATGCTCAAGGACCTCGCCGCCGGAGTACCGCAGACGCGGCACGTGATCGTACTGTCCGCGGACGGGCTCTGCGTGGCGCAGTACGGGGCCGAGACGGACACGGCCGACCGCCTGGCGGCCGCCTGCGCGGGCCTGCAGAGCCTCGCCGGAGCGGTGGCCGCCGAACTGCCCAACTCCGAGGGCCGAATGCGGCTGGTCGTGATCGAGATGGACGGCGGGTTCTTCTATCTCATGGCAGCCGGAGACGGCTCCTACCTCGCGGTCCTCGCCGACGAGGGGGTCGACGCGGGCTTGATGGGCGCGCAGATGCGCAACCTGGTGACCCGAATGGGGGACCACCTGAGCAGCCCGCCGCGGCATGACGGGCAGCCCGCGTGAAAGAGCCGCCCGCAAGCTGGGAGGAGAGCAGTCCCGAACGGCTGTACGTCATCACCGGCGGACGCAGCGGACCCTCCACCTCCGTCCGGCTGGACCTCGTGACCTTAGTGGTGGCCAAAGGGCCTCCCCGGCCCGAGATGCAACCCGAGCAGGTTTCCATTCTGCGGATGTGCCAGTCACCGTTGTCGGTGGCCGAGATCGCCGCGTACGTGCGCCTGCCCGTGAGCGTCGTCACCGTGCTGGTCGGAGACCTGCTGGCCGCCCAACGCGTGTACGTCCGCCCGCCCGTTCCCGCCGCGCAGCTACCCGACCTTGCTCTGATCGAGGCAGTGATCGATGGACTTCAGAAGCTCTGACCCGCCCGCCGGGCCGCGCGAGGCGGACGTACTGCCGCAGACGGCCGCGGCGGCCGTGAAGATCGTCATCGTGGGCGGCTTCGGCGTGGGCAAGACGACGATGGTCGGTGCGGTCAGCGAGATCAAGCCGCTGACCACCGAGGAGACGATGACCAGGGCCGGCGTCGGCGTCGACGACACCTGGGGCGTCGCCCGCAAGATCACCACCACCGTGGCCATGGACTTCGGCCGCATCAGCATCAACGACGAACTCGTGCTGTACCTGTTCGGGACACCCGGCCAGGAGCGCTTCTGGTTCCTGTGGCGCGGGCTGTTCGAAGGCGCGCTCGGAGCCGTCGTACTCCTCGACACCCGTCGGCTGGAGATCAGCTTCGACGTCATCGGACGGCTGGAGGAGCGCGGCGTCCCCTTCGTCGTGGCCGTCAACTCCTTCCCCGGGGCGCCGGAGCATCCGCTGGAGGAGCTGCGCGAGGCCCTCGATCTGCCGCCCGCCGTCCCGATCGTCGTCTGCGACGCCAGAAGGCGGGAATCGTCCCGCGACGTACTGCTGACCCTCATGCGCTACCTGTACTCCCAGGCAGCCACCCAGGAGGCAATGTGAGCACCACCCCCACCCCACCGCCCGAGTGCCCCGCCCACGCCGCGGCGACCGCCGGCGGCCTGCACCGCCTGCACGGAGCGGAAGCCCAGGCGGACCCCCTCGCCCTGTACGAGAAGCTGCGGGCCGAACACGGCCCGGTGGCCCCGGTCCTGGTGAACGGCGACCTCCCGGCCTGGCTGGTCCTCGGTCACCGGGAGAACCTGGACGTCGCCCGCACGTCGTCGCGCTTCGCGCGCGACCCCCGCGGCTGGCGCGACCTGAGAGAGGGCCGGGTGCCGGCCGACACCCCGCTCGGCCCCATGGTCTCCTGGGTGCCGGTGTGCAACTTCACCGACGGCCCCGTCCACGAACGGCTCCGCGGGGCGGTGGTGGAGTCCCTGGAACGCTTCGACAAGCGCGGCATCCGCCGCTACGTGACGCGGTTCGCCAACCAGCTCGTCGACCAGATCGCGGCCGAGGGGTACGCCGACCTGGTGTCCGCCTTCTCCGACCAGCTCCCCATGCTGGTCATGACGCAGCTCATCGGGGCACCCGACGAACACGGGCCGCTCCTGGTCAACGCGGCGCGGGACATGCTCCAGGGGACGGAGACGGCCCTACAGAGCGATCGCTACGTCACCACCACGCTGGAGAACCTGGTCGTGGAGCGCAAGGCCAGACCGGCCCGCGACCTCGCCTCCTGGCTGATCGAGCACCCGGCGGACCTCACCGACACCGAAGTGCTCATGCACCTGCGCGTCGTGCTGATCGCGGCCTACGAGACCACCGCCAACCTGATCGCCAACACCCTGCGCACCGTACTGACCGACCCGCGGTTCCGGGCGAGCCTCTCCGGCGGCCACATGACCCTGCCGGACGCCCTGGAGCAGGTCCTCTGGGACGACCCGCCGATCAACACGATCATCGGTCGCTGGGCCACCGGGGACACCGTGCTCGGCGGTCAGCAGGTGAAGGCCGGGGACATGGTCCTGCTCGGCCTGGCAGCGGGCAACGCCGACCCGCAGATCCGGCCCGATCCGACCGTGTCCGTCCACGGCAACCGCTCCCACCTGGCCTTCAGCAGTGGCCCGCACGAGTGCCCGGGCCAGGACATCGGGCGCGCCATCGCGGACACCGGTATCGAGGTCCTGCTGGACCGGCTGCCCGACCTCCAGCTCGCGGTCGACGCGAGCGAACTCCAGTGGCGGGGCACCCTCATGTCACGTCACCTGCTGTCCCTGCCGGTCCGGTTCGCCCCCCGCACGGTGGCCACTCCGGCTCCGCAGCTCTCGGTGGAGCGGCCGGCGGGACACCCCGTCCACCCGGCGATCCCGCCGCAGCCGACGGCGCCGCCCGCGCTCGCCGCCGCCGGCGGCGGCCGCCGTGGTGTCAGCTGGTGGCGCCGGCTTTTCGGCCACCGCCGGGTCTGACCCGCGTACCGAGGGGCCCCGGCCGCACCGGCCGGGGCCCCTCTGTTCACCGCTCAGACGCGAAGGTGCCGCCACCAGGCCGCCAGCGCCGGCAGGTCCGGCGGCTCGGTCCCGTCGGAGCTGGGGCCGTCGGCGAACCGGACCGGGAACGCGGCCTCCGCCACCGGCAGTTCGTAGCGGTTGCGCGGGCTGGCGTACCGGGGCGCACGGGTCTGCCACGCGATGGAGCCGGCGATGTAGTGTCCCAACGCCGCGAGATGACGGCGCAGTGCGTGGTCCGCGTCGTGCTCCAGGCGCGCCCGTAGCAGGAGGAAGAAGACCATCACCCGGTCACGCAGCGCCACGGCGAGCGGTACCGCCTCGGCCGGCGAGCAGCCCTCCTGGTGGGCGTAGACGTTGACGAGGTTCACCTCGCGCGGTTCCAGGTGGTCGTCCTTGTCGTAGGAGAACAGGTCGTTGTCCGCACTGACGACGAAACCGGCCGCGTCCGTCAGTGCCGTCAGGGCGGGGGAGCAGAGGACGTCCGCCGGCAGCCGGTCCCGGCGCGCGACGTCCGACCAGGTCAGTGAGAACCGTGTGCCGTTCGCGAGCGGCCCCATCGCGACGAAGTCGTTCAGCCCCGGCATCGACCCCTCCTCCGCCCGGGCGGCGCGCCAGGCCGCCCCGAGCAGCCAGTCCCGTGTCCCCTCGACGAATCTGCGCAGCTCGTAGGGGGCGAGCAGGGCGTGGGTACGGCCGACCAGGTCCAGCAGCGCCCGGGTCATGGGCCCCTCGGGCAGCAGGGACGCCCCGGGGTCCTCGATGGTGCGCAGCAGCCGCGCCCCGTGCTCGACGACGGCCGCCGTCCCCACCCCGTCGGAACCGGAGTCCTGCCAGTCGTCGACGGCGTTGGCCCAGTAGTTCCACTCCGTGAACAGCAGGACCGCTTCCGTGTCCCCGTCGGGAATGATGCGGCAGGAGAAGTCGGCGCTGTGGGTGGCGAGCCCCCACGCGCGCTCGACCGGATCCGGGTACAGCCCGTAGGCGTCGAGCCACTCGACCGCCCGGGCCTCCACCTCCTTGGCGTCGGGGTGGACGAGGTCGTACGGCAGGGGGCAGTAGAAGGGCGGCAGGCCCGCGCCGAGGCGGGAGGGCCGGGGCGGCGCGGTCATCGGTCACCGCCGATCCGGAAGCGCAGCAGCCGCGTCTCCACCGCGTGGTCGCGCCACAGCCGGAAGAACTTGCTGTGCGCGATCGTCGACTGTTCGAGCCGGTCGGCGGTCCAGGCTCCGGGCTCGGCGCCCGGTTCCGCTCTCAGCCGGTCGAGTTCGGCGGTGTTCCAGGCCATGGACTGCACCCAGAACTCCGCCACCGAGTCCGTCACGTCCTCGTCCTGCACCAGTTCGAAGCCGGCCGCCTCGGCCGCGGCCAGGTACTCGGCGCGCCGGCCGAGCCGCGTCCTGTAGTAGCCGTCCATGAACTCCCGCCACTCGGACGCGCCCACGAAGTGCTCCTGGATTCCGAACCAGCCTCCGGGTACGAGGGCCTTGGCGACGACCTCGAACAACCGTGCCCGGTCGGTGTATCCGCTGCTCTCGTTGGCGTAGACGGCGTCGTACGCGCGGGTCTCGTCCAGGTCGTGGACGTCCGCCAGTACCGGCTCCACGCGCTCCGCGACCCCGGCGTGACGGGCGAAGCGTCGCACGATCGGGAGATGTTCCGGTGCGACGGTGAGGCTGGTGACCGACGCCCCGTGCTCCTGCGCCCAGTAGAGCGAGGTGCCTCCCAGGCCGCAGCCGATGTCGAGCACCCGCCGGGGAGGCGCCTCGTACGCGCCCCAGGACCGGGCCGCGTGGTCGACGATCCGCTCCTGCGCGTCGAACAGGCTCCGCTTCAGCGTGCTCTGGGCGACGGTGGTGTCCGGTGGGCCGTCCGGATACAGCCCCACGTGGAAATGGACGCGTGGGCCCGGACCGTACTTCTGCAGGATCTCCTGTGTCTTGCGGCTGTAGTAGAGCCGCACCGCGTCGTCCGCGGCCGCGCCACGGCCGCCGCCTAAGGGCCATACGAAGGGTATAACGCGCATGAGGTGTCCGCCCTTTCGTGGGGTAGGGCCGCCCCCCGGGGAAACGCCGGCGCCGCTCTCGTAGCGTCCCGAAGGGCACACTGTTGAAGCACGGACCATCGTGGCACCTCGGAGGCACCACGTCAGCCCACTGGAGCAGCACGGTACCGTCAAGATCAGTGGCTTGTGGGCCGGTTGAGGGTGATCACGAGCCTGCCCCTGACGTGCCCGGCGAGGCGGCTCGTGTCGACGGGGTCGGCGCGGTGGAAGAAGTCGACCGCGTTGACGCCGCGCGCGGGCCGAGCGCCTCGGGGTCGGGGGCGAAGACGGTGCGCGCGCGACGGTCTGGCCGGGGCGCAGGACGCCGCCGTCCGCGGCCAGTCGGCCCGGCCCGGCAACACGCCTCAAGGACGGCGAAGCCGAACCGTCCCCCCCTTGCCCAGCCCTGCTGCTGAGCCGGCACCCGGCGCGTCCCGTCGGCATCGTTGTCCACGACAGAGCCCGTCCACCGGCGCAGTGCGAGATCCAGGCTCACCTCGACCAATGCGGCGGCGACGTCCTCCACGCGCCGGGGGCGAAGAACGAGAGCGGAGAGAGACCGGCGACGCGGCCACCCGAAGTACGACCGGGGCACTCATCAGCCCATGACATGTGGCGGCGTTTGCACCCCATGCCAGCCGCGTCCGCCCCAGGCCGCCTTATGACCGCCCCGTCATTGCCGTGTCCGGGCGCGCAGAGCCTGGACAGACCAGTCGAACACTGGAGCCAGGCTCTCCGGGGCCGGCCAGTCGTTGACCACTGCGAGCAGCTGGAGGTACCGCTCCCGGCGCGGATCGTTCACGCTCTCCAGCCGAGTCGCCAGCCGGCGGCGGAGCTCGACGTCGTCGGGGCGGCCGAGGAGGTGCGCGTAGTACGCCGTGAGCTGCGCGACGACCGGATCGGCCTGGGGTGAGGCCGGGTCGATGCCTGCGGTCAGGGCCGGGCCGACCTGGTCACGGACGGCTGCGGTGATGTCGCGGCGCGGGACCGTCATGCCGCTTCGGGTCTGCTCGGCCGCCTGGTCCTCGGCCATCCGTCGCACGACGGCGCGGAAACCCGGATCCAGGGACATTTCTGCCAGCTCCACCCACGCCTGGATCTGCTCTGTCCTCGGGTTGTGGGGCAACTCGGGGGTCATCGAGCGCATGACCCCCGTCCATGCGGGGGCGGCGGCAAGACCGCCGAAGACGGCATTGAGGAAATCGCCGATCAGACGGCTGCGTTCGTCATCGGATAGCCGGGCCAACTGGTGCATGAGTTCCGTCTCCTCAGGTGTGGACCCGCGTTCGGCCACCGCTGTCAGCACCGCGCGCCGCAGGCACAGGACGCGGATCTGCACCGTCAGTGCTTCGGCGTGCGCTGCGGCGACCTCCGGAAGTGAGAGCTCACGGTCCACGACCTTGCGGATGGTGGCAAGGTCCAGTCCCAGCTCGCGCAGGGTGCGCACGAGGTCCAGGCGTGCGACGGCGTCGAGGCTGTAGAGGCGGTAGCCGGCCGGGCTGCGGTCGGTCGGCGCCACGATTCCGCGATCGGAGTAGAACCGAATGGTCTTGACCGGAAGACCGGTCCGTCGAGCGAGTTCCCCGATCGAGTAGAGCGTGTCACCGTTCATGTCCCCCACCTTCGAGTCTCCCCCTACGGGAGACTCAAGTCCCTTCGCAGGCAGGCAGGCAACCACTCCTCATCCACGAGTGTTGAATCCTTGGCGGACCAGGGGGGCGGGCCGTCGGTCCACTGCCCGGACCGGCACAGGAGGGCTACTGCCCGGCAATCCTTTCCTGCCGTCTGCAACCGGGACCGCTTCGGCCTGCGTGTCGATGATCTGAGAAGCGCGCGGAGCGTCCGAGGCCGAGTGGAAGCTCCCGACACGCTGCACTCCCTGGACCGTACGCGACCTGCTCGGGCACGTCTGCGTGGTGATCGACTGGCTTCCGGCCATGCTGGACGCGCCGGAACCCGGCGACGCGGAGATCTCCGCGGCGGAGTACTACCGCCCGGACGACCGCTTCTCGCCGCAGACCAACGGCAAACGGATCGCCCTGGCCCAGGACCGTGCGGCAGGGCCGGCCGACCCCGCCGCCTGAGCCGAGGACTTCGCCGCGACGCGGCCGTCCTCACCCGCGTCGTGGAAGTCGCCGTCCACGGCCTCGACCTGGCCGACGCACTCGGACGCGAAGCCTGGCTCACCCCGGCGGCTGGTGACGCCGTGGCGGAGCTGCTCCTGGGCGCGGAGCACGCCCCGGCGGCCGACAAGCTGGGATGGAGCCGTTCCCGCTTCCTGCGCAAGGCCACCGGCCGGGAGCCGCTGTCCGAGGCGGAGGCCGCGGAGGTCGAACGGCTCGGCATCCGCTGGCTCGCCCTGGGCTGAATTCCGTGCACGAACCGGTCTGGGTCGGAGACCCCGCCGAGGTAGTGGGGCCGGTCCTGTGGCACCAGGCGGGCAGGTCGAGAGGGGCGGCCGGGGCGGCGTTCGGGGCGGCGCGGTCGATCTACTTGCGCAGGCTCACCCGCGGGGGTTGGAGGGCGGTTCGTCAGCCTTCGACCGGTTCAGGTGCTTGCGTCAGAGCGCCGAGATGGAAGCCGGCGCGCGTTCGCTGCGGCTCAGTGCGCGCAGGACGTTGGTGGCGCCGTGCCGGCGTAGGGCGATCCGTGACAGCAGGTCCACGACGGTCTCGACCGCAGGGGCCGGGAATTCCGGGGTCGGCAACCCGACGCTGTGCGCAAGGTCGTCGGAGTGGACAACAAGCTCCAGCATCCGGCTCGCGATGAAGTCGTCGAGGCCGATCGACCACGGCCCCCAGGTGGGCCGACGGACCGGGCGATCCGGCGCGGTGGGCAGGATGCCGCGCAGCTCCTCGACACATGCGGCGACTCGCGCGGCCAGTGCGGCCGGACCGTCAGCCGCCTCTTCCTCACCGCCGGATCGAATGGCCTGGTTGAACGGAGTGTCAAGGTCCGAGCCGATCCAGCTCACTCGCGCGTAGTACTCGTGGATCGAGATGGCGGGCTCGGTAGGTACCGGCTCTGCCAGCACCGTAGGGATGAAGAAGACCTGCCCGGCCAGGTGACCCGCCAGCCCCTGGACGCTGAGCTTCGCCAGTGCGGAGGGCTGGTGCCAGCCGTCCGCGACCTCCGATGCGGCCAACAGCTTCGCCGCTGTGCCCGCCACACTCAGGTAAAGCTCCCTCACCTGTGTCACCTTGCTGTTCCCCTATCGCTGTCGGTGGGTGTCGTCCCGGTCAACCTCGCGGCGAGGAGGACGCATTCCCGGCGGTGGCCCGGCTGGCAGGGAGTATGTGCGTGGATGTTCTTATTGCCTTCCCAAGTGGGGTGGGCAGGCCGACCAGGAGACCACCGGGCGGCTACGGCCGCGGCGCTCGGTCAGCCGCTTCATGGGCAGGCGGGTGTTGTCGACTGCTGGTAGGCCGGATGGTCCGGCAGCTTCGCGGGCGGCGGCGCGGGCGGCTGCGGATCGGGCAGCTCCAGCAGCGTCTTGCTGGTGATGCGGACCTCCTCGACGGCTGAAACGCTGAGCCCACCAGACATGGGACCCTCAGGATGGCCCGCCTCGCCCTGTTCGTGGGGTCGCCGCCCCTCCCGCCACACCATCGCCGCCACCGCTGCTGCTGCCGACGGGTACGAGTGGCGGTGCTTCGCCGTACCCGCGGGTACCGGCGCGCATCGGACGCAAATTTGATAGATGTGGACCGATCGGGCCAGCATTCCGGCAATCCGGGGAAGGGGAGGGCGGGTCGGTGTCCGTACTGCGACCACGCATCATCGTCTGCACCAACTGCCAAGCACTCCCCGGGGCCGGGGCCGTGCCGACCCTGGCGGCCCACAAGGGACAGCTGACGGTCACGTGGCACGCGACGGTTTGTCCGCACCACCTCGCCGACCGGATCCTGGCCGGCAAGGAATCCTGAGCAAGGGCCCCGGGCGGCGGCGTCGTGCGGAGCACCAGTACATGCCGATCACCGATGCTCAGCCGTACCGGTTCCCCCTCCGGGGTCCTTCACCAGTCATGACGGTGGCAAGCCCGCAGCCTTCACCAGATGCCGGCCGTACGTTCCAGGGGGCTTGTGCGGCCGGGGCACCGTGGGCTCTTTCAGCCTGCCCGTCTCCGGCCCGCGCGCCACGGTCCCGCCCACAGCCTGTCGCGGGAGTCCGTACGGACGTGTCCTTGTCCGAGTGGCCGATCTCGAGGATGAACGCCGCACTCGGGTGGAGAACGCGTCCCGCCAGAGCCGGGCACCGCGCCGTCAGTGCCGTCGACTAGGTTCTCTCCGTCCGGCCTGACAGGTGGGCCGCCGAACTGGGAGGACTCGTCGCAGTGAGCATCCACATGCACATGCGCGCCGTCGCGGAATCCGAGATCCGGGACGACCACACCTGGCTTGCAGCGTTCATGTGGGAGGCCTGGGAGAAGCACCCCGACGAGTACGCAGCGGGCATCGCCCAGTCGATAGACAAGGTCTGGGGCTCCGTCAATGAACTCTATGCCGCTGCCGGTGTCCTTGATGCGGATGCCGGCGATTCCTGGAAGCTGCCGATTTACGGCGGGCGGCCGGTGGCACACGGCGCCGGCGGCGCCCCCGCCAACCCGCCCTTGGGGATCCTGGAGCCGCCTGGGGTGTCACAGGCCGCAGGATTCCTCGCGCGTGTCTCGTTCGACGAGCTGTGGAACGTCGCCGGTGCCAAGCTCGTCTGGCCCGGCGGGGACGCGGCGCAGGTCAGGCAGGAGTTCCTTGACTGTCACAGGGGCCTCCAGGGGTTCTACGGGCGGGCGGCTGCAGCAGGCCATGCCGTGGTCAGGGCGGTGTGGGCTTGAGACGTGATCGCGTGCCGGACACAGCCATTCGCTGATGGCGGCGACGCGCACTGTCGCTTCGTAGCGGGCAGCGAGTTTGTCGTTTCGCGTGGCGACGGCTCGGTGCCGCTTCAGCCGGTTGATGCCGCACTCGACGGCGTGCCGAACCCCATCAAGGGGCGCAGTCGACCCGGCCCTGCCCCCGTGCACTGCCGCTGCAGGGTGCCGCACGTCACGTCACCGGCTCCCGCAGGTGTCCGCCGCAGGCTGAGCGGTCCCCACCATGGGCGATTGCCCGCGAGGAGGCCGCAGGGCGGCGGTCATCCGTTGTTCTCTGATGTGGCGGGTAGGAGGGGCTGCACATGTTCGCAGAGGAGAAGAGGCAGTTGTGAGTGGAGCGTTGATTGCGGGCGGGTGGGGACTGTTCGCGGGTGCGGCGCTGCTGGTGGGGGCGGCGCTGGGCTCGCTGGTGCGGGTCCCGCCCCGGCTGATCGCGCTGGTCATGGCTTTCGGCAGCGGTGTGCTGATGTCGGCGGTGTCGTTCGAACTGATCGCTGAGGCGTACGAACGCTCCGGCATGGCACCGGTGGTGGTCGGGGCGGTCGGTGGTGCGGCCGTGTACTCGGGGGCCAACGCCCTGCTGGCGCGGCGCGGTGCCCAGCACCGCAAGCGTTCCGGCGAGCAGCAGCCGTCAGAGGCCGAGGCGCCGGGGTCGGGTAACGCCATCGCGTTGGGGGCGCTGCTGGACGGTATCCCGGAGTCCGTCGTCATCGGCACCAGCTTGCTGGGAGGCGGACAGCTGGGGGTGGCGACGGTGGGGGCGGTGTTCATCAGCAACCTGCCCGAGGGACTCGCGAGTGCTGCCGGCATGCGCAGCGCCGGGCGCAGCCGCAGGTACGTGTTCGTTCTGTGGGGAAGCATCGCCGTCATCAGCGGTTTGGCCGCGCTGGCCGGGTATGCGCTGCTCGGCGGGGCGTCCGAGACGGTGATGGCGACGATCACCGCTGTGGCGGGCGGGGCAATACTGGCGATGATCGCTGACACGATGATCCCCGAGGCGTACAGCAGGGTGCACCTCTTGACGGGACTGGTCACCGTGGTCGGGTTCTTGCTGGCGTTCGCTCTGGCTCAGCTGTGAGAAGTGGGGCGCGGCTGGCTGGGCGCCGCTCCGGCCTCGGGCTCCCCAGCACTCCGGTCAGACCGGGACACCGGTAGCCAGCCGGGTTCGACGACTCCGGTGTGGAAGTCGGCAGCTTCCAGGATTGCGGCCGGTGCGCTGTCCAGTGCCTGGTGCAGTCCGGGCGGTGCCGTACGCCGTCTCAGAACGCCATCGTGTCGGGCGCGTGAGACTGCCCGCACAATGCCCTGCGGCCGCCACCCCAGCAGCACCCTCTTGCCTCGTGCGGGGGCAGGCTAAAGTCCCCTGCGGCGACGCCCGGTTCGTCGAAGCCGCCTGTGCCGACACACTTGGCCCGCCCATGGCTGCGGCGTGGTCGTCGGCCTTCTCGCGGACCGGGTCCGTGGCCTTCTCCGCGGCGAGCTGGCCGTGGTGTCGCTGACCTCTGCCGCGGCGTGGGCGGCCTTGTCGAGGACGAGGACGAGGACGAGTTCCTCGCGGGTGTGCTCGATCTGCTCACGCGCTCCCGCGGGACGGGGTACGGCTTCCTTGTCGCCCTGGGCGGGGGTGCTCATCGGTGTGCTGCCGCCTTGATCTCGGCTACGTCGGCCCTGACGCTGTGGATGGCTTGCTCGGGCGCGGATGTGCCGGCCTTGGCGATCTCCTCCCGGCCGCGGCCACCCCCGCGGCTACGGCTGCCAGCAGGACGGCGGTGACCAGGGCGGACGCCCAGACCGGCAGGAAAAGGGCGAGATCGGAGTTCAAGGCACCGATCAGAGTCCGCGCCGCGAGGATGCCGACCAGGCCTGCGCCGCCGAACAGGCCGCCACCCACACCAAAACACTTGCCCTTCTGCGCCATCTCCGCCCGGGCCAGCTGCATCCCTTTCCGGACCAGTTCCTCGCTGTCAGGCTTGGCGGGCGTAGGACGTCAGGCGATCGGCGAGCGCGAAGACGAGGTCGCGGAGTTCATCGGGGCGCTCGATGACGAACGGCCGGTCGAGTGCGGCGAGTATCCGGGGCAACCAGTCGAGCTGCTGCGCCCGTAGCTCGACGCGCATCCAGTGCTCGGCCGCCGGGTCCTGGTCGGCCGCGGGCTCGTACTCCTCCAGGCTCGCGACGCTGGCGGGGAGGTGCGTGCGGATCTGCTCAACCGTCCCGTGGATCCGCAAGGTCACCTCGTGCCGGTACTCGGCCGTGGCGAATCCTGACAACACCCGCTGTGCTGGACCGGGGCCCACGGGCTCTTCGAACGAGCCGGGCAGCGTCCTCGCGTCTGCGATGCGATCGAGCCGGAAGGTACGGTCCTCGCCGACCTGAGCGTCCTTGCCCGTGACGTACCACCGGCCCGCATGGGCGACGATCCCGTACGCGTGCAGCGTGCGTTCGCTGCGCCGTCCGTCGCGGTCGGTGTAGCGGATCGAGACCGGTCGGCGGTGGCGCACCGCATCGGCGATGGTGAGCAGGAGCCCGGCGTCCGGGTGGTCCAACTCTCCGGGCTGATCCGTGAAGGCGAGGGCTTCCAGAAGGGTGTCGAGCCGGCGGGCGATGTGCTTAGGCAGCACCCGACGGATCTTCGCCGATGCCGTCTCGTTTGCCGTGAGCTGCGTCGTCGTCAGCCCTGCCCGGCGGCCGGCAACCAGGCCGAGCAGCACAGCCAGCGCCTCGTCATCGCTGAGCATGAGCGGAGGCAAGCGGTACCCGGGAGCCAGCCGGTACCCGCCGTAGCGGCCGCGCACCGACTCCACGGGCACGTCCAGGTCGATCAGCTGGTCCACATACCGCCGCACAGTGCGCCCTTCGACGCCGAGCCGGTCGGCCAGCTCGGCCATCGTCCGGGTGCCGCCCGACTGCAGCAGCTCCAGCAGTGTCAGCACGCGGCCGGTGGGGCGTGGCATGTTCGCAGCCTAACGCAAATACAGGACCGATTCTGTCCACTATTTCTCCTAGCCTCCGTTGTGCACGCCTCCCGCACAGCCAAGGAGATTCCCATGGACTTCGTCTCGATCCGCATCATCACCAGCGACGTAGCGCGCCTCGTCGAGTTCTACGAGCGAGCCACAGGGGTGCAGGCGATACGTGCCACCGAGCACTTCGCCGAACTCAGGACCGCGGGAGCCACCCTCGCGATCGCCGGCACCCGCACCGTCCCGCTGTTCGCCCCGGGCTCTGCCCGCCCGGCGGACAACCACAGCGTGATCATCGAGTTCCTCGTCGACGACGTGGACCGCGTTCACCAGAACCTGACCGGCTTCGTCACGGACTTCGTCAACGAGCCCACCACGCTGCCCTGGGGTAACCGGTCGCTGTTGTTCCACGACCCCGACGGCAACCTCGTCAACTTCTTCACCCCCGTCACCCCAGAGGCCATCGAAAAGTTCGCACGCTGACACCAAGCCCAGCCGCTCACCCGGGAGCCCCGAGATCCCAGGGCCCGGTGAACGCGGCCGCCGAGTCCAGGAGCGCCACCAGCAGGGAACACCGGAACGCACCGCTGACTCCCGAAGGACTGCCGATCTGGTAGAGGCACTGCGGCGCCGGACCAAGTGCGGGCCCGCCCGCGAACGTCCTGTAGTAGGTCACTAGGCTGCAGCGCCATGACGCAAGCTCGCGAACCGACTGGTGGGTGCGCGAGCCTGCGCGCGCTGACGACGCAGCCCGGCACCCCGCTTGCGGACAGCACCTGCGTTTCCGCGGGCGCGGCCCGCCCTGCTCCAACACTCCCGGCGGGCGCTGCGCCGGGTCAGGCCGCGCCCGCGGAGCCTGCCGTGCCCGCGCACCGGCAGCAGGCGGCCACGGCCGGGACCGCGGGGCGGGTCGATGACGGCCCAGGCACCCGCTTCACGACGCGGACGGCGGGTGTTCGGCGGCTGCCGAAGGCGATCGACGAGGGTGGCGTTGACGGGAGCGGCCTGCCGGGGAGCTTTCGGAGTTCGAGCGCATCGTGCTGTTCGGTGTCGCCGTACTGCCGGGCCGGGAGTACCCCGCTGCCGGGTCACGGCTACCCGCGGCCGCGAGTCGGGAGGCGTCCATCGCCGCGGTATAGGCGCTTTCGTCACTTTCGCCGCCCGTCCTGCCAATCGTCGACCAGCTGGCTGCCGGGTGCCCCCGAGCTCGCACAGATCACTCAGCGCGATTCCCCCCTGGGCTCGGCCGCGAACAAGCGACACCCGAACATGGCGAACTCGCCAGTCTGGGCGGTCGGTCAGGTGGTCCTGGTGAAGGTGTGGAGATGTTCGCGGAGGAAGGTGTGCAGTGTCCTGGCGGGGCGGCCGAGGATGGTTTCGATGGTGTCGTTGGGAGATTCCGGGCGTGCGATGGCCAGTTGCTGGATCTCCACCACGTGGCTGGCGAGCCAGGGCGGCATGTGTGCGGTGGACAGGAGGTGGCTGTGGAACTCGCTCGGCGGCAGGTCGATGTAGCGAACGGGGCGGCGAGTCAGCTCGCCGAGTAGACGGGCGAGGTCGGGGTGGCTGAAGGCCTGCGGGCCGGTCAGGGTGTAGGTGGCGCCGGCCAGGCTGGGGCGCAGGAGGGTCTCGGCGGCGACGTCGGCGATGTCTCGGACGTCGATGTAGTTGCAGGGCGCCTCGCGCATGGTCCCGATGAGTACGCCTTCGGCGATCGCCGGGGCGTTCAGGAGCAGCTTTTGCATGAATGCGTAGGGCCGGAGCAGCGTTGCCGTCATCTCGGTGTTCGCCAGGTGTTCCTCGGCCTGCCAGTGGCTGCGCGAGATGGCCACCGGTGAGGCGGGCTCGGCCGCCGGTGCGGAGAGTTTGACCACGTGCCGTACCCCGCAGTGGGCGGCGGCGTCTATCACGTTGGTCTCCAGCTCGGCCTGACGCGGGCTGTTGGCCATGGCGAGGAACAGTTGCGTGGATCCCTCGAACGCGTCGTGGAGCGTCTGAGGCTCTGCGGCGTCAGCACCCACGATCTCGACTGGCGTGTTCGTGCCGATGGTGGCGCGCAGACTGTCGGGCGTACGACTGACGGCGCGGCAGGGGACTTCGAGTTCGATGAGGCGCCGGAGCAGGGCGCTGCCGGTGGCGCCGGTGGCGCCGATGATGGTGATCACAGTGTGCCTTTCCTGGGTGAGGGGTCTGGAGAATCGGGTGGGAAGGGCTGGGTCAGGCCTGTTGCCGGGATGTCGTGCCGTGCCACCGCCAGGTGACGATGGCGGCGGCCAGGCCGGCCGACACCGGCAGGTCGATCCGCAGCCGCTCCAGCCATCCGGCGTCGGGCACCGGTGTGTGTGACGGCAGCCAGTCGGATCCGAACCATCCGGCCAGGCCGGCGATTCCGGCCGCGGTAAGGGCGAGTCCGAGGGTGAGTACCGGTCGCGGCGCCGAGGCTGTCCATCGCCGGGGTCGGCCACGGCGGTGCAGCCGCGCGCCGACGATGCAGGCCACCAGGGCCGATGTGGCCCCGATGGAGGTGAAAGCGGCCCTGGTCAGTTCGGGCTGGCCGCTGATGAATCCGCCGAGTCCGGCGGTGAGCGCAGGTGCCAGGTAGGCGGTGGCGACTTCCTTCCACAGGGTGAACGGACGCGTGGCGAAACCGCGGCGGGCGGTTCTGGGAGGGGAACTCATGTGACTCCTCAAACTAGTTAGCTAGCTAATCAAGTGATTAGGTGGCTAACTGCTGGGGTATGGGAAAAGTGTCCCGCGTGGTCGAGGCGGCCGCCCCCGCGCGGAAGTGATGTCGCGGCTATTCGGCAGTCAATGCGCCGATTCGCTGAGTGATCCGCTCCAGGAGGTCGAGGAACAGCCGGCGTTCGTCGGCGGCCAGTCCATCGACCAGTGCCTCGAGCCGTGCGAAGTGGTCCGCGGCCATGTCGTGCAACCGCTGGCTGCCGCGCGCCGTGAGTACGACTACTGCGCCCCGGCCGTCCTCCGTTGAGGCGCGGCGAGCCACCAGGCCCTCTCGCTCCAGGCCAACGACCAGGCCGGTCACGGTGGCGCGCGAGACGCCGAGACTCTTGGCGAGCTGCGACGGTGACTTCTCCCCGTCGCTGTCCTCGAGATCCACCAAGAGGCGGTAGCGTCCGGTCGACAGTCCGGAACGCGCAAAATGCACTTCGGACGCCCGGTCCAGGCGCGCCCCGGCGGCCATCAGGCGCACCGCGACAAGCACGGCCTGCGGGTCGGCCTCAAGCCCGTACCGCGCGATCTGCTTCCGCGCCTGCTCGAGCGTGGGTGCAGCGCCGGGGTTCGCGTCCTCGTCACTCATAACAAGTAATATGGCGGCTAACTATCTTCAAGTCAAGCCGCCGAGAGCCTCACAGCCTGGATAAGGCCGGCGGCACCGAGCCCGTCAGGGTCGGTCGGTGCCCGCCAGGACGAGCGCGACAGCGGGGTCGGTACGGAAGGCGGTCAACGCTTCGCGACGGCGCCGCGCAGGCGGCGGGTCGCGCGGACGTGTTCACCGCCGCCTCGCGTCCTGTGAGTATGTGCGGCTTCTGTATCCGGACCCCCAGCCTCGCCGTGCAGATCCTGCTGGACGGCGCCGAGAAGGTCAGCCACTGGCGCCAGGAGGATCCCGTGTTCGCGCGGGCTTGCGATGCTGTCGAGGAAATCGGGGCCGGACGGCCGGCGCCCGCGAGGTCGCCCCGATGCCCCCGAGCGCCGTCGGCGTGTCTTCCTCGAACACTTAGAACTCCTAACGAAATGATCTCCAAGGTGGTTGGATCACTCCGGGACCGTTGATCCGGGGGTGCGGGATGGCTCGGCGGAAGCCGTGGGAAGTCGATGACGAGCTGTGGGCGGTGGTCGAGCCGCTGCTGCCGAAGGTCGAGCGTCGGATCCGGCATCCGGGACGGAAGCGGCACCCGGACCGGCTGGTGTTCCAGGGCATCCTGTTCGTCCTGCATACCGGGATCGCTGGGAACACCTCCCGCAGGAGCTCGGCTTCGGCTCGGGCATGACGTGCTGGCGGCGCCTGGCCGAGTGGACCGACGCTGGCGTGTGGCCCCGGCTTCACGAAATGCTCCTGGCGAAGCTTCGCCGCGCGGACGCCCTGGACTTCTCCCGGGCAGCGGTCGACGGCTCCCACATCCGGGCGCTAGAAGGGGCCCCCAAACGGGACGAAGCCCTGTCGACCGGGGCAGGACGGGCGGCAAGCATCACTTGATCACCGATGCCACCGGTATCCCGCTCGCCGTGACCCTGACCGGCGGCAACCGCAACGACGTCACCCAGCTCATCCCACTGCTCCAGGCAGTGCCGCCCGTGCGGGGCAAGCGTGGCGACCTCGACGCCGTCCCGACGTCGGGCTCGGTGACCGCGGCGACCACGACAAGTACCGCCGCCTCGTCCGGGCGCTCGGCGTGAAGCCACTGATCGCGTGACGCGGCACTGAACACGGCTCCGGACTCGGAACCCAACGCTGGGTCGTCGAGCGCGCCTTCGCCCCCGTGCACTGGTTCCGCCGCCTGCGGATCTGCTGGGAGATCCGCGACGACATCCACGAAGCCTTCCTCACCCTGGGACGCGCACTCATCTGCTGGCGACGCCTGTCACAGCCGGTCCGAGCCCTCGCCCTCCCGGACTAGCCGTTCCCGGACCGAAGGAGCACGGTCAAAGAGCTGGCTGACCTGCATGCCTACTTCGCGTGAGGTCACTCTCGGCAGCGGGGCGAAGTCGTCCGGAAGCACGTCCAACAGACTCCTCACCCGGCCTCCCGCACGCAGAGTGATCAACAGCTCGCACCGCAGCTGACGCGGCATGTCCGGGCGGTGGGACAGGCTGTGCCACAAGGCCGGCCACAAGTAGTGGATTCCGTCGGGCGCCGCATTCGCTCGCACCCAAGCCGCGTCCAACCGCTGGCTCAGGCCGAGGTCATACGCCCGCTCCTCCAGCCTGAACAGCGAGACCGAATCGACGGCTTTCAGCTCGCGAGGCAACGGCTGATCGAAGTCCATCGCCCCATGCTGCCCGACGGCACCCCACGACGAGGAGCCGACCCCAAAGTGTCATTCCGTTAGGAGTTCTTACAGCCCGGCCTGTCGGTCATCGCGGAGGCGGCCTCGGTGGGGGTCACCACCGCCGTCATCTACCAGTGCTGCAAACTCGACCCCCCTCGCCTCCGGGGTCCGGCCCGAGGCCATTCACCGCCGCCGCCGGGCCGACCGGGTGTTCACCCACCGAACCGATCCACAGCGAACTGCCCGATAGGCAGGGTCCTGGCGATCAACCGGAACTCTCCGGTCGAGCGATCACGCAGCCGTCGCCGTGCCAAGGTAAGGGGCGAAATGCTCGGCGACCTCTGCCGCCACAGCCGCCGCGTCGAGCGTCCCGTCGACTTCGATGACGCGGATGCCGAGGCGGTAGGCGTTCTGTGCCGCGTCCTCGGCGACCAGCCGGTCACGAGCGAGACGGTTTGCCTGGACCCGGGCCGGGTCACTTACATGGACGCTGAGGGTTCCCGCACGCGGGAGGGTCCGGAGTTGGTGCTGACGGAAGTCCTCGGTGGGGACGAGGACGACCATTCGCCGGAGTGAGTCGAGCAGCGGCGCAACCAGCTCCGGTCGCAGCCCCCATCCCTCAGCGATCGCCGGCCGACCGGTGAACAGTGCGCGCAGGTCGTCCAACGCCCACTCAAAGCGGACCGGGAAGCCGGCCAGCGTCTCGGTAGCCATTTCCTCCGGGCTCTGGTCCAACCAGACATGGTCGGGGGTGGGGTCTTCCACCGGCTCACCCAGGGCGAGGCGACGCGCGATCCGGCGATCCTGGTGTCCGCGGGCGTCGTGATAGTCGTAGTGGTACACCGTTAATCCGTATTGACTGGCGATGAGTTCGGCGACGGTGGTTTTACCGGACCACTGCGCGCCGCCGATCCACAACGCGCGCTGCAGGCTGCCATGTGGATCCCAGACGTCTGACATGAGTGTCCTCCCGTTTGTGAGCGGTGCAGACCTCCGCTCGGGAACGAGTTTCCTGGTTTGGCAGCAAAAATTGCAGTCTTGTCTTCGCTGGGCGGTTTCGCAGAGAGTGGAAAGGGAGGGGCGGATCGTTCCTGGTGGAAGCGCCTGGAGCCGCTTCTGGCGGTGAGTAACGGACGTCGTGGCAGGTGGAGGGACCCTCGTCAGGTCGTGAACGGGGGCTGTTCCGGATACGCGCGCAGCGTGCAGTGGCGGGATATGCCGGAGCGGAACGGACCGTGGAAGACGGTGTACGAGCGGCACCGCCGGATGGACTGCGGGCCGGTCCGCCGGTAACCCGGCCGGTCCCCGGAGATGGCAGCGCGCACCGTGGGCACCGAGAGGAGTGGGGGAGGGGGCGGGGTCGGGGCAGGGCCCGGCCGGGGCTCACAGCGGAGAATCGCGGACGGGGACAGCGAAGCTTTTGGTGCGGGTTCGGGGCCCTTTTGGGGCGTGGCCCAGGGCCCCCGCGCCGCCCTCCGGACCCTGACGGGCCCCGCGAGCGAAATTGCCGGGCGCCTTTCTGGCTCGTTCACCGGCAATTTCGGTCCGCTGGCGCGGCCGAGTTCCGCCGGGCGCTTGCGTCGCTCTGAAACCCGCTCGGGGCCGGGCCGTTGCCCCACCGTGGCCCCGCACCAACCACTGCGCGGCTCCCTGCGCCCGTGGTTATGAAGCGAAGACTTTGTCGCCGGCCGGCCGGACGGGTTGTGCCGGCAGTCTCGGTGCAACTACTTCGGTCCCGGGGCGAGGGAATGGCAGTGCTCCACCGTCCGGGGGTTTTCGTCGTACGAGTGATCGTTTTTGCTGTGCGGGGGAGGGTGCGTGTCGGGCAGGGTCGCTTTCTCAGGCGCAGGCCGGCTTTTTCCCCTTCCCGCGGTTGCTGTCGGGTTGG
This sequence comes from Streptomyces sp. NPDC053432, assembly GCF_055585365.1. Classification (NCBI taxonomy): domain Bacteria; kingdom Bacillati; phylum Actinomycetota; class Actinomycetes; order Kitasatosporales; family Streptomycetaceae; genus Streptomyces; species Streptomyces sp. NPDC053432. Next base: position 27,783 of record NZ_JBVJKF010000020.1, on the reverse strand, counting down.
CTCGGTAGGCGTGCGCGCTCACCGTGGTGTCGAAAGGATGGCGACGTGAGGGTTTACGCGGCGATGACGATGGCGGCGGTCGGTGTGGTGCTGGCCGGGGTGGTGTCGGCGGGGCCAGCGCAGGCAGCGGACGTGCCGGTTTACCGGGGGCAGGGCGCGAGTGCATGTACGCCTGGCTACCTGTGCCTGTATGACCACTGGGACTTCAACGCCATCGGCTCGGCGCCGATCCTGCGTCTGGACGGCGATGTGTCGCATCTCGAGGACTACAACTTCAACGACAGGGCCAGCACGCTGTACAACCGGACCACCGACATCGTGCGCGTCTACCCGGACTGGGACTTCAAGGGCACACCGATCACGCTGCTGCCGGGCGAGTCGATCAGCCTGAACAACGGCAACGCCGGTAACGACTCCGCCTCGTCCGTGCGCTGGCTCTGACCTCGGCCCCTTCCCGTACAGGACGGCGACGGGCACCGACCTGACCGGGGGCGCTCCGGTTCAGTGGCATTCCGGGCTCCGCGGGACGCCCGTGCCCTCGTACGCCTCGGGAGTCAGGGAGAGCACGGTGACCGGCTCTCCCGACTTCGTTGCCTGCCCGGCGACGGCTGCGGGGTGGGTATCCGGCCAGTCGGCGGCGGGCCAGGACGCCGCGTCCCGCGCGTGCTCTGCGGTGCACCGACGGTCTCTGCGAAACGCAGGCGCGCGGCATCTGTGCCAGCACCCGGTACCGCTCACTCGGCGGCCAGGATGGACAGGGCGGGGATGAGGGCACGGCTCCAGCCCGAGCTCGGCCGCGGCCTCGAGCGAACGCTGCTCCGGCCCGGGTCGCCTGGCTCTCGGCGAGCTCCTCCAAGAGCTCGGTGATGGTCGTACCGCGCTCCTGGGCGATGAGGCGAAGCCGGTCCCGCGTCTTCTCCGTCGCCGTGTTGCTCGTGGCTTGCGCCGCATGGAGCAAATCCACCGCCGACAGAACCCAGCGTCACGGGATGTCGCCGGGCCTCGTGCATCCCAATCCGCGGCGTGGGCGACGTTGCCCATGACGAGGGCGACGAGTCACCTGCCCGCAGCCGACGTACCAGGCGTCGTAACTTTCGGAACCCGACCCCGACACCTCCAGAGTCCGGCGACCCTCACTGGGTGGGACATCGCACAGGTACGAGCAACGGCTGAGGGCCCCGGCGACACTTCACCAGGACCCTCAGCCGTTGACGGGCAAGCACTGAGCGCCGACGGTCGTACCAACGGCCGTACCAGCGGCAGCGGCAGCGGCAGCGACACCCGAGCGTCAACCCTGGACAGCGCCCGGCGTCACGGCTTGCAGACGGCGTCGAGTCGCCTCAGCTGCTGGTGGGCGCGTTCCAGTCGACCAGCTGGACGATGACGCCATTGGGGTCGCGGACCTGGAACGCTCGCTCGCCCCACTCCTCGTCCGTCAGCGGCATGGTGATCGCGACACCTTCGGCACGCAGGCGCGCCAGCTCGCCTTCGAGGTCCTCGACGACGAAGGCGAGGATGAGCCCGGTGGCGCGGTCGTCGCGCTGGTCCGCCGGGAGGCTTTCAAGCCCTCGCCGCAAAAAGATGACGTTCATGCCGGCGTCGTCGCGCGTCAGGGATGCGAAACCGTCAGCGGCCATCTCCTCCCGGAACCCGAAGTGCTTGACGAGGAAGGCGCTGGATGCGGGAACGTCGTCAACGTTGAGCGACACGGCACTAGAGGTGATCTTCATCAAAACCCTCCCGGGATCACACTGACCATCTTCTCTATACGCAGTACAATGTACACCGTACAGACTAGAGATGCGCAAGGATGATCCCCATGTCGGCAGAACGAACCAGCTCGGGCGACCCAGCCCACACCCTGCGGCTCCTGTGGCGCGACTCCTCCCCGCCCTCATCCGGCAGCCGCCGAGGACCGCGACGGGGGCTGAGCATCGACGCGGTGGTGGAAGCCGCCACCGCCATCGCGGACGCCGAGGACCTGGAGGCGGTGACCATGCGCCGAGTGGCCAAGGAACTGGGCGTGGTGCCGATGACGCTGTACACCTACATCCCCGGCAAGGCCGAGCTCCTCGACCTCATGCTTGACGCGGCATACGCCCGCATGCCCCGCACCGACACCACCGGTCAGCCCTGGCGCCGGCGCGTCACCGCCATCGCCGAGGAGAACAGGGCCCTCTTCGAACGACACCCATGGGCCGCGGCCGTCTCCACCGTCAGGCCTCCGCTGGGACCGGGGCTGATGTCGAAGTACGAGCACGAACTGTCCGGGCTCGACGGGCTCGGCCTCAGCGACGTGGAGATGGATGACTGCCTGACCCACCTGCTCACCTTCGTACAGGCATCGGCCCGCGCCGCCGCCGATACCCGCGCCGCCCAGCAGGAAAGCGCCCTGAACGACGAACAATGGTGGGAGCTGAACGCCCCACTCCTCGCCCGGGCCCTCGACGAGAACGCCTATCCCACTGCCGTCCGCGTCGGCGCAGCCGCCGGCGCCGCGCACAACAGTGCCTACGACCCCGCCCACGCCTACTCCTTCGGCCTGGAGCGCGTCCTCGACTCCCTCGCCGCCCTGATCAACCGGGGAGCCGCCGCGAAGACGTGGAACCCAGCGCAGGCATGACGCCGGTTGCCGCGTGAGGCTGCCCCGAGAGCCGGGTGCTTTTCGCTGAGGCTCCGGCCGGTGACGGACTCACGCAACCCCGCCACCCTGCTCGCCGCCCGCACCCCCGCACCCGAAGCCTTGCGCCAGGCCGCCGCCTGGCTGACCACCGACCAGATGCGACACCTCGTCATCGACCGCGCCCACCGGCTCCGCGACGGCGCTGTGGCCGATCACTTTGCCTGGGAGAGCGAGACCGCGTCGGGGCCGGCGGGGAATCGCAGCTGGCCGGTCGTGTCGTGCACGGCTCGCCACACCGTCTCGGCGACGTCGCTCTCCCTGGTGAACAGGTCCTGGCTCGTGAAGTCGCCCATGGCCTTCTTCGCCCATGGCGCGTAGGGCGCCGGGACCAGCTCGTCCAGCGAGGCGCCCTTCGTCGCGTTGGCCGCGAAGTTCGTCGTCAGGCAGGCGCCCGGCTCGACCGTCTTGGCCTGTAGACCGAAGGGCGCGAGCTCGAGCGCGAGGGATGCGGTGAACCCCTCGATCGCCATCTTGCTCGCCTTGTAGACGGCCGAGAGCGGCATGTGGCCCAGCACCACGCTGGAGGTCACGTTGACCACTACGCCGGAGCCGCGCTCGCGGAACTGGGGCAGCACCGCCTGCGTCATCGCCATCACGCCGAACGTGTTGGTTTCGAAGACCTCCCGCACTCGGGCCATGGGGGTTCCCTCGAACACGCCGATCGAGGGCATGCCCGCGTTGTTGACCAGGACATCGATGGGGCCCTCGGCCTCGAACGCGGCGGTGATGCTCTCGGGCCTGGTCACGTCGAGCTCGATGACGCGGAGCCGGTCCGACTCAGGAAGGACGCCCGGACGCGGCGTCCGCATCGTGGCGATGACGTTCCACCCCTGCGAGTGGAAGTAGAGGGCGGTCTCCCGCCCGTACCCGGACGAGGTACCAGTGATCAGAACTGTCTTCATGTTGCGCCCCTTTGCGATGTGGTGGGATCCATACGGGTGGGCAGGCATTTTCCTGCTCCACGGGACAACCGGTGATCCCATTGAATCGCTCTGACCTGCGGAGACAGTAGAACTATCCTCGCTACTCCTTGCACGATCCTCCGGTAGAGCCCACCCGGCTCAGGGCAGGAGGCCTGCCGGTGCGCGTACGGCCTGACGCAGGCGGGCGGCGTCCTGGCTGGGGGGCGCGCCGAACTGGCGGCGGTACTCCCGGCTGAACTGCGACGGGTTGTCATAGCCGACGCGGTGGCCGACTCCGGTGACGTCTCCGGGGTGGGTGGCGAGCAGCAGCCGGGCCTCCTGGAGCCGGATCTGCTTCTGGAACTGGATGGGGCTCATCGCGGTCACCGCTTGGAAGTTGCGGTAGAAGGCGGAGACGCCCATGCCGGACTGCCGGGCCACGTCCTCGACCCGGAAGGACTGCGCGTAGTGCTCGCGGATCCAGCGCACGGCCCGCGAGATGTGGCTGAGGCTGCTGTCGGCCAGGCCGAGCTGGCGAACCGTCGCACCCTGCTCGCCGGTGATCAGACGCCACAGGATCTCGCGCTTGACCAGCGGGGCCAGTACGGCCCGGTCGCGGGGTTCGTCGAGCAGGCGCAGCAGCCGGACCACCGCGTCCAGCAGCGCGGCCGGAGCGTCACTGACGGCGATCCCCGGCGGTGCGCCCCCGCTGCTCCGGGGGGCGTCTCCGGGCCCGGCGCCGAGCAGCAGCTCGGCAACGGCGGACGGTTCCAGGACGAGACCGAACCCCAGCGCAGGCTGCTTGGGGTCGGCCTGGGTGAACTGCCCTGTGACAGGCAGATCGACGGATGCGACCAGGTACTGCCCGGGCCCGTACTCGAACACCCTCTCGCCCAGGGCGAGGCGTTTGGCGCCCTGCGCGATGACCGCCAGGAGCGTCCCGGACATCGAAGGCGCCGGCGGATCAGGGCGGTCGACCTTCGAGATGAGGACGCCGTCGATGGCGGTGGTCCAGTCGGGCCGCGCATGGCGGGCCAGCAGGGTGCGGAGTTCTTGGAGGTCCATGCGCCCATTGCAGCACCACTCCCCACCGCGGTTCCCGAAGTCGCGAGGATCGTGCAAGTACGAACGAGCATCTGTCTAACGTTTATGCAGGTCAACCCGCTTGAATGGAATCACCGCACTCCACCACCGAAGAGGAAGAGGAAGAATCCATGATTGCTGACTACGGCTTCAGCGCCACCCTGACCGCCAGGCCCGGTATGGGCGACCAGCTGGCCGACCTGCTGCTGACCGGACTGAACGAGGGCAGCCCCGGCGCGAGCGAACACTGCCTCGTCTACCTCGTCTCCCGCTCCGCGTCCGACCCCGACGTCGTCCACGTCGCCGAAGGCTGGACCAGCGAGGAGGACCACCACCGCGTATTCGCCGGCAAGACCGCCCAGGCCATCGTGGCGCAGATCGACCCGCTGCTCGCCAAGGACCCCGAGTACACCGACTACGTTCCGGTCCGTGGCAAATCCGCCCTCTGACCCGCCGAACACCCCACACCCCACACCCCACACCCCAGCCTCCGCCGCCTCGATGCCCACCGAGGTGGCCCCCGTCCTCGCCCGACCGTCCCGCCACCACCCACGAGAGGCATCGACCATGACCCCAGCACGCCCCTCCCTCGACCCCGAACTGCAAGAACTCCTGGCCGACATGCCGCTGATGTCCCAGCTCAGCCCGGAAGTGCTGGCGCAGGTACGCCCCTTCTCCTCGATGCCCGTCGAACCCCTCCTGGAAGGTCGCGCTATCGACCGGCGCGAGGTCACCGCTGCGAGTCCGGACGGCACCCCGATCCCCTTGTCCGTCTTCAGCCCCGCGAACAGCGATCGCACCGTTGCCGCACCCTGCGTCTACTGGATGCACGGCGGCGGGATGGTCATGGGCGACCGCTTCTCACAGATCGACATCCCGCTGGAGTGGCTCGACGAGTTCGGCGCCGTCGTGGTCTCCGTCGACTACCGGCTCGCGCCCGAGTCCACCGGCACCATCCCGGTCGACGACTGCTACCAGGGACTGCTCTGGATCGTCGACCACGCCGCCGAACTGGGCATCGACCCCGCCCGGATCATCGTCGCAGGCGCCAGCGCGGGCGGCGGCCTCGCCGCCGGCGTCACCCTGCTGGCCCGCGACCTCGGCACCCCGACGATCGCCGCCCAAATCCTGATCGGCCCCATGCTCGACCACCGCAACACCACCGCCTCCAGCCTCCAGTACTCGAACGGGCCCGGCGTCTGGACCCGCGAGATGAACGGATTCGGATGGCGCTGCCTCCTCGGCGACCTCACCGACGACGAGGTACCCGCCTACGTCTCACCCACCCTGGCCGACGACCTCGCGGGCCTGCCGACCACCTACATCGACACCGGCTCCGCCGAAGTCTTCCGCGACGAGGACACCGACTACGCCACCCGCATCTGGGCGGCCGGCGGCCGGGCCGAACTCCACGTCTGGGCAGGCGGCTTCCACGGATTCGACGCCCTGTACCCGCAGGCACACATCGCGGCCACAGCCCGCCGAACCCGCACCGACTGGCTCGCCCGGCTCCTGCTCACGAACCCCGCCGCATAGGTGAAGTCGACGAGTTTCGGTCGTGCGGACACCGAGCCGTCGACACGGAGATCGACTTCCTCGGCATCGTCCACGACCTCGGCAAACCATCACCAGCACCACACAATTCCCCTTCTGACTCCGGGCTGGAGGAAGTCGTGCGAAGACAGCCTCTCGCCTGTCCGGCCGTGTTCCCCAATCCTCAACGCCCGGCGCGGGAAGCCCACCTGACTCGAAGAACCGGCGACCCGCCACCCGTTACGACGTGGGCAAAACGACCAGACGACCCGAGAGCATCGCCGAACATAAGCAACTCAAACCTCTCCAAACCATAGAAAATGAGCTGAGTATGAACGCGGATGTGGAGCTCACTATGGGGCCCGTAGCGTCACGGGCGTGAAGAGCGACATGGCTGGTGACGGCACGGATCTTGAGCTATCCGATGTGGGTGGGACGTATCGGCTGTCTGCCGGCGACTGGGGGTGGCGGGCGTTCCTCGCTGTGCTGGTCATGGCCTTCGGCTTGTTCGTAGCCGGGCTCGGCCCGTTGTTTGCCATCGCGTGTGACACATGCCAGGACGGAGTCCGCAACCCGCGTTTCATGGGGGCGTTGACGGTTCTCGCCTGGTACGTGGTGCCGCTCACCACCGTGGGCACGGTCGTGGGCCTCTTCCTCCCTCGGGTCGGCACCCGGGTGGGATGGGTCGGCACGGGCACGCTGTTCGTGTTGCTCGTCGCGATCCTGCTCATGGGGCAGACACCGGCCTGAGTGCAGAGCCCGTGAGTAACTTCGGTCGCTGCTGAGCCCACCAGCGTGCCACCGGGGCGCGTGCATCAGGGGCGTGGCTGGCCCGGTAGTGACTTCCCCCTATGATCAACATCAAAATTTGGATGTTGATCATAGGGGGAAGTCACTGTGCCCAACCGCATGGCTAAGATCGCCGCTGTCGCCGCGGCTCCGCTGCTCGCCATCACGCTCGGCGCCGGAACCGCCCACGCCGGATACGGCGCGGGGGAGATCCGGTTCAACGGCGGTTACTGCCTCGACGTCTCCGGCGGCAACTTCGTTGCCGGTCAGAAGGTCCAGATCTGGGGCTGCAACGGCACTTCCGCGCAGCAGTGGTGGCTGCGCACAAAGGATGCCACCCACTTCGAGATCCAGGCATCCCAAACCTACGACCCCCAGGGCCGCCTCCTGTGCGTGAACAACTGGGAGGGCGGCGATGTCACTGGCAACCACATGCGCCTCTACCCCTGCGAGAGCGGCTCCGCAGGCGACACCCAGTTCAACTTCGTCTACGCGGGCAACGGCCGGCAGCTTCAGCCGCGTGTCGCCTCCGCCAACTGCATCAACTCATGGGGCGGCCTCTACCAGGGCGCTGAGGCGCGCCTGTACCCCTGCTCCCACACCGTCGAAGAGGACATCGTCTCCTACCCCTCGATTACCAGCTGACCCCGCCACACCTACCACCTCTCGGACTGCCCGCGCGCCCTCGCGCGTTGGTCGTGTGGCTTTGTTCGCGGGTTGTGGATCTGCGGAACGGCGGACTGCCCACGCCGGACGTTCGCCGAGCCGTTCTCTCGGCTGGCCGCCCCACACGCCCCGTTCACCGCTCGGCTCAACCGCGCCCTGGAGCGAATGGGTTCGCGCGGGCCGGGCGGGCAGGCGATCGGCTGGCTGCCCAGCTGGGGTTCGGGGCGGGATAAATGGCCTTGTACGCAGGGTCATGGCGCTGCCTGATCCGCAGTTCAGCACTGCGCGTGTGCTGGGCGTGGATGACTTCGCGATCCGACGGGGCCAGACCTACTCCACCGTTTTGACCAGCGTCGGAGGCGCATCGTGTGGTCGATGTGCTTCCGACGCGTGGAGCCGGGCCGTTGGCCGTGTGGCTGGTCCGTCACCCCGGCGTGGAGATCATCCGGGAGCGAGCGGGAGCGAATGCAGAGGGTCCCGGCGCGGTGCCCCCGATGCTCCCAGGTCGAATGACCGGTTCCATCTGCCGCCGGGCCTCGGCCGAGCCGTGGAGACCTGCGGCGCCGCCCACCGCGACTGCCAGAGCAATGCTTCGCCCAGCGGCATGCTGCCGGAGGCCACCCGGCCGGCTTCCGGTCGGCCGCAGGACGCCCCGGCACCTGGGCTGGGGCTGCAACAGCGTGCTCCGGTACGCGAACGCCGCATGCTGGAGCAGCCGGACCGTGACAGCCGGAGGCTTCTACTGCTCGTCTCGCTGCTGTCAGACCTGCTCGTGATCGGCGCGACCGCTCAGCAACAGGGTCAGACTCCCCAGCCCGCCGACCAGCCAGCTGGCCAGCATCGCGGTCTGGTGACCCAGCATGAGCATGGACAGGAAGCCCACGATCCCCGCCGTCACCGCTGTGACCGCTCCCCGCTGGAGGCCGGAGCCGGCGGCCCACTCACGGCGCAGCAGTCCGGGGCCCCGCCACAGCATCCACAGGACCAGGGTGCCGACGATGGCCACGGCCACGAGGAGCGTGAGGGGCACGGGAGACAGGTCGTGCCTTGGGGGCAGGCCGGACCCCCGCCGTTCCCCGGCCAGGTCGAGCAGCCCGTTGACCAGGATGATCGGCCCGATCAGGGCGAACGCTCCGGCCACGATCCGGAAGAAGCCGACACCCACGAATGATTCCCGGGCCCGCCCGAACGGCACGGACCTGACAGACATCCGGTAGAAGCGGTGAGCCGCCCCCCTGAAGTCCGTCACGACTATCCAGCCGAAGCCGGTCGCCCATGCCCCCCACACCACCGAGAACAAGCCGCCGCCCCCACCACTGCCCGACATCCTCGCCCCTTCGCTTTGCCGTCAGCCGTACACACGGCACACGCTAGGCGGGCCATAGATTCGGCCAACATGCCGGACACCGGCAGATTCCAGGCCCGCTCAGTGCAAGACCACACCGCTCGGCCGGTACCATCCGCGGACTGGGACCGGTAGTGCCGGTCGGCGGCGCTCTCCCGGATCGGCATACCGGACACGGCGCTGGTCAAGGCTCCTCGCCACCGTTAACGTGTAGGGAACGCGTCAAGATCCGACGCATGGTGTGCCGGGAAGTCTGGTCGGCGTCCAGGGGCCGTGTGCCCACGAACCACCGACATCCTTGAGGCGCCGCGCGATGACCCCCAGCTTCAGACCGCCGTCCGAACGACGGACGGGAATACCCCTGAGCGTCCTCGCAACACCCGTCCTCCTGACCGGAGCCGGCTGCTACGTTCTGCCCGGACCCGGCTTTCACCTGCTGGTCACCGGGTTGGCCCTCCTGATCACCGGCCTCGTCGTGACCTCCTCCGACCTCGCCCCGCGCCTGCACGCCATGCGGAAGGGGCACCGGCCGTGAAGTGGCAGTGGATCGGTCTGATCCTGTTCTCCCTCACCTTGCTGCCCGCAGGCCTGGCCATGGCGGCCGACCGGGTACCGCGCCGCCTGCGCGGCAGGCTGGCGCCGATACGGGCACGCGGCGCAGCCGTCCTGCTGATCTACGCCAGCGCACCCGTCAACGCGATTCCGCGCCTGGCCGGTGCCTCCCCGGACACGACGCTGATGTGCACGGCGGTTGGCGGTGCACTGTGCGTGGGCGGCTCCCTCGTACTCGGCTTCGCCACTCAGCGGCCCCACCACCGCCCCGCGAAGCCCGCGCGCTCTTGACGGTGCGTCCTTCCCCTTCCCCTTCCCCTTCCCCTTCCCGGCGCCGCCGACAGCGCGAGGTTCTGTCGCTCATCACGTGGTGGACGGCGTTCACCCTTGGCCTCTGGCTGCTGGGCAAGGGCCTTGGCCGACCCACGGGCCTCCCCGGGTGCGCGGCCGCGGCGGCCTTGCTGACCGCGGTGGGAGAGGCCGGTGACCGGCTGCGACGTCGCTGGACAGCACGCCGACCGGATGACAGCTGCGGCACGCGACTCCACGGTCCCGGAACGGTGCCTCGGTCTGCATGACCAGCATCGTCCATGGCCGCCCGCATCAACGGCCGACAGGCGTGGCAGGGACCTTCGGCCATCAGGAGGCCCGGACGGGCCCTCTCCCGGCAGGGGCCGCAGTGTCAGCGTAGAGCTGTCCCCAGTGGTATGCGGCGAGGAGGAGCCATGGAAGGCAACAGAAGCGGTCCGGAATCCGGATCGGTCATCGTCGGCGTCGACGGGTCCGAGCGGGCCCGGCGGGCGGCGCTCTGGGCCTCGGACGAGGCCGCACGGCGCCGGCGCCCCCTGCACGTCGTGTACGGATCCGACGTCGACGGCCGGGTCCTGTACCTCTCGGACGGTGACAGGGAACGGGTCCGCGCCGCGGGCCGTGAACTGCTGGAAGGCACGGCCGAAGCCGCGCAGAACCGGCATCCCGCGCTGTCCGTCACGACGGAGTACAGCCGCAGCGGGCCCGTCATGAGCCTGCGCAGGGCGGCGTCCACCGGGGGCACCGTCGTCGTCGGCGACCGAGGCCGGGGCGGCTTCAACTCCCTGTCGGTGGGCTCGGTCGGGCTCGAGGTCGCCGCAGAGGCCCGCACGCCCGTGATCGTCGTCCGGGGGAGCGAGAACGAGGCCAGGCACGGTGTCGTGCTGGCCGCCGTGCGCGACGAGCGCGACCTCGATTGCGTCCGCCACGCCGCGCGAGCGGCGGAGCTGCGCAAGGCCTCGCTGAGGCTGCTGCACGTACGGAACATGTTTCAGTCCGTCGGCTCTTTGGCGAGGACGATGCTCGGCGACGACAACGAGCTGAGCCTCACGGCCGTCGCCGGCCAGATCCGGGACGAGTACCCGTCGTTGAGCGTCCAGGCGGACGCCGACGAGGGTGTGTCCGTGGCCGGTGTTCTCGCGGAGGCGTCCCGCCATGCGGACCTGCTGGTCATGGGCGGGCGCCGGTCGCCCGACCACATCGGTCGCACCCTGGGGCACGTGACCCACAGCCTCGTACACCACGCGCACTGTCCCGTCGAACTCATCCCGCGGCGCAGCGGCGACCACAGGAGTGAGGCGTCATGACCACCACCGGTGAGCCCCGCGAGATCCTCCTCCGTATCGACCCGGCAAGGAACTGGTACGCGTCCCTGACCCGGGCGGCGGAAGAGGCCCGACGGCGCGGGCTGGGGCTCCGGATCGTCATGGCCGCGCCCGCGGTGGAGCAGACGCCTCACGCCGAGGATGCGCGAGGCGGCGCCACCACGCGTGTTGCGGAGACGGACACTCTCCAGGAGACGTCCCACTCGGCTCGCGGGACCGAGCCCACCGCCCGGTAGCAGCCCTGCCCAGCCGTAGGCGCGGGGCCGCGGGTGGTGGACCCGTGACTCATCAGCGGAGACCACCCTGGCCAGGGCTGGGCGGGGTGGTCTGAGCGGGGCTGGTCGACGTGGATAGCCCCGCGGGGCGCGGGGGTGACCTTCGCCGCTGGAGGTTCGGGCGGGTCGGGGCAATCGGGGAGGACCGCTAACGCCCGCTGGCGAGGGACGGCCTCTTCGTACGGCGCGAGGGCGGCAGGTGAGGGGCCGTCCATGCCTATTCGGCGGCCGGTACGGGATGCCGGCTCGGCGGAGTCAGCGTGTGGCTGGCGATGACCGCGGCCTGGACGCGGCGTTCGACGCCGAGCTTGGTGAAGAGCCGGGAGATGATGTTCTTGACGGTCTTCTCGGAGAGGTAGAGCCGTTTGCCGATCTCGCGGTTGGTGAGCCCTTCGCTGACCATGACCAGGATCTCCTTCTGCCGGTCGGTGAATCCGGGCAGACCGGGGACCTGCTCCTCCGCGGGGACGTCGCCGCGCATCCTGGCCATCAGGCGGGTGGTGGCTCCGGGGTCGAGCATCGACTGGCCTGCGGCGACGGTGCGCACGGCGGTGACCAGGTCGGTGCCGGTGATCTGCTTCAGTACGTAGCCGGACGCGCCGGCCATGACCGCGTCCAGTAGCGCTTCCTCGTCGTCGAACGACGTCAGCATCAGGCAGGCGAGTTCCGGCATCCGCGAGCGCAGTTCGCGGCAGACGCTGACCCCGTCGCCGTCCTGGAGCCGGACGTCGAGGACCGCGACCTGGGGGCGCAGCGCGGGGATCCGGACCAACGCCTGCTCGGCCGTGGACGCTTCACCGACCACGGTCAGGTCGGGCTCGGCGTCCAGCAGGTCGTGCACGCCCCGGCGTACGACTTCGTGGTCGTCGAGGAGGAAGACGCTGATGGGCGTCTTCGCGGGCGACGGGGCGTCGCTGGCGGTCATTACGCAACTCCTTGGCTGGGTTCGTCCGGCACGCACGCGAACTCCTGCATGGTGCCCGGCCCGAGGGCCGATCGGACAGGGCCGAACGGCCCTCCTCCTCGACCCGGTACCCGCCCGCAGGCCGTCGGGGCGTGTACGAGGAAGAGGGCCGGCCGCGATCACGCGAAGGCCGTCCGTTGGCTCGTGTGTGACCACGAACCCGGAGGTCCTTCGGCAGCGGAAGCCGTCGATGAGGCCCGATTGGCACCCGTCCGGTGCGGAGCTGCCTCAGGCGTGCGGTACGACCGCGACCGGAGCGGCGGAGTGGTGGAGCACGGCGTGGGCGACGGGCCCGAGGTGGGTGCCGATCGCCGAGCGGCGGACCCTTCGGCCGACGACCAGCAGCGAGGCATCGGCCGAGGCCTCGACGAGGTGGCCGGCCGCCCGGCCCACCGAGCACTCCTCCTCGACCCGGACCTCGGGGTACTTGCCCCGCCAGGGTCGCAGCGCGTCGCGGAGCGCGGTGGCCGTACCTGCCGCGATGCCGTCCCGTACCTCGGGGGCGATCAGCGCGGGGTCGAAGCCGTAGGCGGGCGGCATGCTCCATCCGTGGACCACGCGCAGCGGGGCCCGGCGCGCGCCCGCCGCGTCGAAGGCGTATTCGAGGAGCTCGTCACACGGGCGCGCGAGGTCCAGCCCCAGCACGACCGGCCGGTAGGCACCTTCCTGCGGTCCGCTGCCGTCGGGCGTCGGCAGGTGGGCGCTGTCCGTCCAGGAGCCGGTCCGCACGATGACCACCGGGCGTTCGGCGTGGGCGAGTACGGCCTGGGACACGGATCCGACCAGGAATCCCGTCATCGCCCCCAGCCCGCGGGAGCCGAGGACCAGTACTTCGGCTTCCCGCGCGGCGTCGGACAGGACCGTCAGCGGCTGACCGTCCACCTGCTCCGTGTCTATCTCCAGCCCGGGGTGACGCTCTGTCAGCTGCTGGAAGGCGTCCCGCGGGATGCGCTCGCCCCAGTACTCGGTCGAGGCCGGGGCAGAGGCAGGGGCCGAGGTCCCGGCGAGCGACGCGTAGCCGTAGGGCGCGGCCCAGTGCTCGACCGCGTGCAGCAGCTTGAGCGGGAGCCGGCGGAGCCGGGCCTCGTGGGCGGCCCACTCGGCGGCGGCCAGCGATGCGGGGGATCCGTCCAGGCCCACGACGACCATACGTGACATGGTGTTCCTCCAGGAACGTGTGCGAGAGAGCGACCGCCGTCGGCGGCGCGTGTCCCACCCTCCCGCTCCTCGCGGTGGCGGGACGATGGTCCGGGCGGCCCTGGGCGCGGGGCCGAACGTCCTTCTGGTGCGGGGCCGGAGGCAGGCCGTGCCGTGACACCCCGAGGCCCGGAGGCGAGTGCAGGCATTGTTCGCGGACGAGCAAGTTCGTGTGGCACGCATCAGCGATCGCCCGCCTGCTGTCCACCGTCCTCTACCACGACCTGCCCCGCCCGGACCCGGGGACTTCCGCCCCGGCCCGCCTCCACCGGCTGCCGGCGCCCGTCGAAGGATCTCCGGACCGCGGTTTCCGACCACGCCTCGATGCCCGCCTGAACCGCACGCCGGCCGGGCACCGGGCGGGTCGGGCTCAGCCGAGGGTCGCGCCCAGGACCATGAATCCGCCGATCGCCAGGAGCAGGATGCCCATCAGGGGCGCGATGAAGCGGAGGTACTGGTCGTAGCGGATCTTCGCCAGGGCCAGGCCGCCCATGACCACGGCCGAGGTCGGGGTGATCAGGTTCACCCAGCCGGATGCCGACTGGTACGACGTGACCACCAGGGACCGGCTGACGCCGGCGAAGTCGGCGAGCGGGGCCAGGATCGGCATGGCGAGGGCCGCGTGGCCGGACGAGGACGGTACGAGGAACGCCAGGGGGACGTTGACCAGGAACATCAGCACCGCGAAGGCCCCGTGGGAAGTGCCCGAGACGGCGCTGTGCAGGCCGTTCAGGATGGTGTCGGTGACGGCGGCGTTGTTCATGATCACGGTGACCCCGCGGGCCAGCATGACGATCATGGCTGCGCCGACGAAGTCCCCGGCTCCACGGGTGATCGCCTCGGCCGTGCCCTGCTCGCCCAGGCCGCCGATCAGGCCCACCACGACGGCCGCGACGATGAACAGGGCGGCCAGTTCCGGGAAGTACCAGCCGAGCGTCGGCAGGAAGGTGACACCCAGGTCCGCCCACGGGACGACCGCGAAGATCATGAAGAGGAACGTCGTGGCGAAGACGCCGAGGACGGCGCGGTGCCGGCCCGTGAGGGCGACCACCTCCTCGTCCTGTTCCGCGAGGGCACGGTCCTCGTCGGTGGACGGGATCAGCGAGCGCGCGGGGTCGGCCAGGACTCGCTTGGCGTACCGGACCACGTACCAGGCCGCGACGGCCGTCAGGGACACCCACATGGCCAGCCGCAGCAGGATCCCGTCACCCGTGCCGATGCCCGCGCTGTCGGAGGCGACACCGGTCGCGAAGGGGTTGACGGTGGAGGTCAGCGTCCCCACCCCGGCACCCACCATGATCACGGCAGCCGCCACCATCCGGTCGTAGCCGAGGGCGAGCATCAGCGGGATCATCAGCCCGTAGAAGCCGAGCGTCTCCTCCGCCATCCCGTACGTGGTCCCGCCCAGTGAGAACACCGCCACGAGGGTCACGAGCAGGAGGGGGCGGTGTCCGTGCAGGCGGTGTGCGAGGTTGGCCACGCCGAGGTTGAGCGCACCCGTGCGCATGGTCGCGGTGATGAACGCGCCCACCGCCAGGATGAACAGGAAGACTCCGGCGGCGCCCGCGAACGACCCGGCGGCGCCCGGCGTGGTCAGCCCGGTCCCGGCATCGGTGACCCCGTACAGGCCGTTGACGGGTGACAGGAACAGGTCCTTGAGCCGGTCGAGGAAGTCCGTGGTCCGCTCCACCGCGTGGTAAGTGCCGGGAATCGGAGTGCCGTCCGGCGTGGTGTCGTAGCGGCCCGCCGATATGACGAAGGTCAGTGCCCATACGGCGACGGTCACGACCACCAGCACCGTGAAGGCGGAGGGGAAGCGCAGCCTGCGTCTGCCGTCCCCGGACGGTGCGGGGACGGCGTCGGGGCCCCGGCCGGGCTCGTCGGGGCCGTCGATCTCGCGGCCCACCGTGGGAGTCGTGCTGGTGGTCATCTCTGTTCCTCGGGTGTGAGGGCGCCGTCCTGGAGGGGACGGCCGCTGGGGGTGACGACGGTGCCGGCGGCGCCGTCGAGGATGGCCCGGACGTCTTCGAGGGCGCCGATCGCGGCAGTCCCGCCCGTCAACTCCACGAAACGGCAGGCGGCTTCGACCTTCGGGCCCATGGACCCGGCCGGGAAGCGCTGTGCCCGCAGGCGGGCGGGGGTGGTGTGGCGGATGGGCTCGGCGTGCGGTGTGCCGTGGCCGAGTTCGACGTACGGGACATCGGTCAGCAGCAGCAGGACGTCGGCGTCCAGCGCCTCGGCCAGCAGGGCGGCGGTGAGGTCCTTGTCCACCACGGCCTCGACGCCCGACAACAACCCCTGCTCGTCGCGGACCACCGGGACTCCACCGCCGCCCGCGCAGACGGCGATCGCGCCGGAGTCGAGCAGCAGGCGGACGAGTCGGGTCTCGACGACGCGCTGGGGGCGGGGCGAGGGTATGACCCGCCGCCAGTGTTCGCCGTCCGGCTTGACCGTCCAGCCGAACTCGGCGGCGAGACCGTGGGCCTCCGCCCGCTCGTAGACCGGTCCGACGAACTTCTCGGGGTCGGCGAAGGCCGGGTCGGCGGCGGAGACGAGGGTCTGGTTGAGCAGGGCGCAGACCTGCCGGCCGGGCAGCGCGTTCTGCAGGCTCTGCAGCAGCCAGTAGCCGATCATCCCCTGGGTCTCCGCGCCCAGGACGTCGAAGGGGTACGGGCTGCTCAGCGAGCGGTCCGCGGCGCTCTGCAGGGCGAGTACGCCGACCTGCGGGCCGTTGCCGTGCGTGATGACCAGCTCGTGCCGGGCGGCCAGCGGGGCGAGTGCGGCGACGGCCTTGTGGACATTGGCCAGTTGAGGGGCGGCATCCGGCCGGTCGGAACGGTGCAGCAGGGCGTTGCCGCCCAGGGCGATGACTACACGCATCAGGAGTTCTCCGTCGATCGGGCCCGAGGGGGTCAGTCGGTGAGGGTGGCGACGAGGACGGCCTTGATCGTGTGGAGCCGGTTCTCCGCCTGGTCGAAGACGATCGAGTGGACCGACTCGAAGACCTCGTCCGTGACCTCCATGGCCGTCATACCGGTCCGCGCCGCGATCTGGGCTCCGACGGTGGTATCGCTGTCGTGGAACGCGGGCAGGCAGTGCATGAACTTCACCCGCGGGTTGCCTGTCGCCTTCAGCACGTCCATCGTCACCTGGTAGGGCCGCAGCAGCGCGATCCGCTTGTCCCACAGCTCCGCCGGCTCACCCATGGACAGCCACACGTCGGTGTAAACGAAGTCGACTCCGGCGACCCCCTCGGCCACGTCCTCGGTGAGGGTGATCCGCGCCCTGGTGGACGCCGCCACCTCGCGTGCCTCGGCCACCACTTCGGGGGTGTTGGCCAGCGCGGCGGGAGCGACCATGCGGACGTCCATGCCGAGCATCGCGGCAGTGATCAGCAGGGAGTTGCCGACGTTGTTGCGCGCGTCGCCGAGGTAGGCGAACGACACCTGCTCCAGCGGTTTGTCGGTGTGCTCCCACATGGTGAGGACGTCGGCGAGGGACTGGGTGGGGTGCCACTGGTCGGTAAGCCCGTTCCACACCGGGACTCCGGCGTACCGGGCCAGCTCCTCCACCAGCCGCTGGTCACTGCCCCGGTACTCGATGCCGTCGTAGTAGCGGCCGAGCACCCGGGCGGTGTCCCTGATGGACTCCTTGTGGCCGAGTTGGGAACTCGCGGGCTCGAGGTAGGTGACGTGGGCGCCCTCCTGGTACGCGGCCACCTCGAAGGCGCACCGGGTGCGGGTGGAGGTCTTCTCGAAGATGACGGCGATGTTCTTGCCGTGCAGCCGCTGGCTCCCGTTGCCGGCAGAGCGGGCGGCCTTCAGCTGTTCGGACAGTTCCAGGAGGTGGCGGAACTCGGCGGGGGTGAGGTCGAGTTCCTTGAGGAAGGGGCGGTGGCGCAGGTCGACGGGCATGGTGGCTCCTTGGGGCGTACCGGAAGTCGGGGGCGGTCTGGGGGTGGGTGCGGTCAGACCGCTTCGCGTTCGACGGGACAGGTCATGCAGCGCGGACCGCCGCGGCCCCGGCCGAGTTCGCTCCCGCGGATGGTGATGACCTCGATGCCGTTCCTGCGCAGATGCGTGTTGGTGGTGACGTTGCGCTCGTAGGCGACGACCACGCCGGGTTCCACGGCCAGCACGTTGCAGCCGTCGTCCCACTGCTCGCGTTCGGCGGAGCGGATGTCCTGACTGGGGGTGAGGACGTTGATCTTCTCCAGGCCCAGCGCGTCGGCTATCGCCCCGTCGAGTTCCTCGGGGAGGTGAGCGGTGATCTTCATCTCCTGGCCGTCGTGGCCGGGCTCGATGGTGCAGGACCGCAGCGGCCCGAGCCCCGCGTACCGGGTGAAGGTGTCGCCGCTGACCATGGTCATCACCGTGTCCAGGTGCATGAAGCTGCGGGACTTGGGCAGTTCGAGGGCGACCACGCGGCGTGCGGACCCCGCGGCGAACATCCGCAGCGCGAGCTGCTCGACGGCCTGGGGCGTGGTGCGCTCGCTCATGCCGATCAGTACGGCGCCGTTGCCGATGACCAGCACGTCGCCTCCCTCGATGGTGGCGGGGAAGCCGGCCTGTCCGTCCGACCACCGCTGGTGGTCGCCCTTTTCGAACAGCGGGTGGTGGCCGTAGATCGCCTCGAAGTGGACGGTCTCGCGGCGACGCGCCCGCTTGCGCATCGGGTTGACGCTCACGCCGTCGTACACCCAGCACGAAGTGTCGCGGGTGAACAGGTGGTTGGGCAGCGGAGCCAGTACGAAGTCGTCCGGTGCCATGGCGTGCAGCCGTACGCTCGGCACCGCACCGGTACGGGCCAGCAGTTCGCGCTTGGTGATCCCGCCGACCAGACAGGACGCCAGCTCGCCCGGGTCCATGACGTCCAAGGCGGCGTGCACCCGGTCGCCGGCCAGCGGCCCGAACTCGCGCTCGTCGACGACCCGGTCCAGGACCAGGGTGCGTGCCGCCGGCAGGGCCAGCGTCTCGGTCAGCAGGTCCGCGAAGAGGTGCACCTGAACACCTCGGTCGCGCAGGGTGTCCGCGAACGCGTCGTGTTCCTCCCTGGCTCGCTTGACCCACAGGACGTCGTCGAAGAGCAGTGCGTCCTTGTTCGTCGGCGTGAGTCGTTTGAGCTCCAGATCGGGCCGGTGCAGGATGACCTGCTTCAGCCGGCCGGTCTCGGAGTCCACGTGGAAGGGCATGGCTCATTACCTCCGGGTGCGGGGGACGGGTGTGGTCGCCCGCTTCCTGACGCGGTGGTGCGCGGCTTCGCTTCACGCACCGTCAGTTCGGTTGCGCCGGCGTCGGCCTTTCCGGCAGGACCGGGGCGATGTCCGAAGCCTGTCACCGCATCCCCGCCACGGCCGGGCGTCGACAGTCCCTGCCACGGGACTCAGTGGCCCCCTCCCTCGGGCCACTCGGCCCGGCCGTGTGAGGGCCGTTCGGCCCCTGCCCGTGGGCGGCTGAGGGAATCGGGACCCGAAGCAGAGGACCGCCGGAACTCCGGCGGGGCCGGTCGGCCCTGGATCGAGGCCTCCGCCGGGCGCACGCTGGGGTGACCGAGGAGGACAGCGCCGCTGGAGACGAGGTACATGGTGAAGACACCCCCCGTGGGGCAGGTGATGACCGGCGACGTCATCAAGGCGCACCCGGATACGTCCGCGACGGAGCTGATACGGCTCCTCACCCGCCACCGACTCAGCGGCCTTCCGGTGGTGGACGACGACGACAAGGTGGTCGGCGTGGTCTCCCGTACCGACCTCACCCGGCCACCGGGCGACGGAGCGGGCGGACTCGCGGACCGGCTGACGGCGGGCGCGCTGATGACGACGCCGGCGGTGACCGTGCATCCCGAACAGTGCGTGGCCCAGGCCGCCCGCGTCATGGAGCGCCGGCACGTCGACCGGCTGCCGGTGGTGGACGAGGAGGACCGCCTCATCGGCATCGCCACCCGCCGGGACCTGCTGCGGGTCTTCCGGCGAACCGACGACGAGATCCGCTCCGATGTCGCGGTCGAGGTCTCGGCCCACCTCCCGGCATCCGGCGGCGCTGCCGTCCGGGTGCACGTGAAGGACGGCGTCGTCACCCTCCAAGGGCTCGCGTCCCCCTCCGTCGACCCGTCCGCCCTGCTGCGCGCGGCCTGGCGGGTGGAGGGAGTCGTGGGCGTGATGCACAGCCGTCGCCCGGACGACACGGCCTGAGAGCACGCCGGTACGGATCACGGGACAGCACACCGCGGTGCCGACGGCCGCTTGAGCCGTCGGCACCGCGGCGGGGCCACGGGTGATCAGTCGTGCGGGACGACCGCCACCGGGGTCCGGGATCGGTGCAGCACAGTGCGGGTGACGCCTCCGGTGTGCGGCCCGAGGCGGGGGCGGCGGTTGCGGCGGCCGATGACGACGAGGGTGGCCGCGTGAGAGGCGTCCAGCAGCCGCCGGGCGGGATGGCCGGGGCGGATCTCCGCGGTGACGTGCAGGCCCGGGAAGGAGTGCCGCCACTGGTCGATCACCCTGGCGAGGGCCGTTGCTGTGGCCGCGTCCGCCGGGCCCGGGGCCGTCGCCGCCGCGGCCTGCGCCGTAGGGCCGCAGCCACCCGGGTGACGCGGGCTGTGTACGACGCGCAGCGGCACCCCGAGCCGGTGGGCCTGGGAGAAGGCGAACTCCAGCACCTCGTCGCACGGGTGCGAGAGGTCCAGGCCGAGGACGACGTCACCACCCGGATTCGGCTCGCTGTCGCGGACCAGGACGACCGGACGCCGGGTACGGGCGACCACCGCCAGTGCCACCGAGCCGACGACGAACCCGGCGACCCCGCCCAGCCCGCGCGAGCCGAGCACCAGCAGCTCGGACTCCTCCGCGGCCTCGCACAGCACGGCGGCCGGCTCGCCGCACCGCTGCCGTGCGAGCACCTCCAGGCCCGGATGGGTGCGGCGCACCCGCTCGGCCGTCGTACGCGGGCCCTCCTCGCTCACCCCGGAGCGGGTTCCTGGGCCGATGAGGGGTGAATGGACGTCCGGTTCCAGGCCCCACGCGTGCAGGAGCCGCAGTGCCAGACCGCGTCGGCGCGCCTCGTCAGCGGCCCAGGTGACGGCGGCCAGGCTCTCACGGGAACCGTCGAAACTGACCGTGACCGGCTGGGACGGGGAGCGGGCGCCGGGGCCGGACGGCGGAGTGAGCAGCGGGTGGGTCATGCGGAGGACCTCCTGGTCCGGGCGGCGGTCGGTGTTCGGGCGCGCGAGGCCGTGGCTCAGGCGAAGACGGTCTTGAGGGCCCGCAACGCCGTCATCGGATCGGACAGCGCGTGGTAGACGGCCGGGACTTCCTTGTCGACGCCGAGCAGCCCGTACACCGCGTGCATCGCCCCGCGCACGGAGTACTCGACGGTGAAGACGACGTCCTCGGGGATCTCGGTGAACTGGCCCAGGAACGCGAAATTGACCGATCCGCGGGGGATCACCAGCGGCCGGTCGTGGACGTCCCGCCGTTCGAACTGGCTGGTGATGTAGGGCATCATCACGGTGGTGACCGTCGTGGTGGCGCACACCTCGTCGGCGATGTCGTCGAAACCGAGGTGCCCGAGCAGTTCGGTCAGGACCTCCTGCCCGGTGGCCTCCGACATCTTCTTGCCGGTGCGTTCGCCGGGCTCGTCCACGAACAGTCCGTACCCCCAGAGGGTGTAGACGCCTTCGGGCTGGCCCTCGAAGTGCGGCTGGTGGGGCACGACCACCGACATCAGCCAGGGGGAGTCCTTGAACGTCATCAGTGCCCCGGTGCCGGGGGCGTTGCCGGAGAACTCCTCGATCCGCTTGAGCAGGGCCGGGCTGCGCATCGTCAGCGTGAACGACTCCCACTTGGCCTCGTCCACGTTGCCGTTGAAAGCGCCGGGCCTGCCGAAGTCAGGGGCCTTGCGGGCCAGGGTCTCCCACAGGTTCCAGGCACCGTCCCGCTTGTCGCGGACGAACTCGGGAACGGTGTCGTCGCCGCCGTGGCGGGCGTCCGCCGTCATCGAGCCGATGGTGATGAACGCGTAGTCCCGGGAGCCCAGTTCGTACGCGCCCGTGGTGCCGTCCCGCTCGAAGAGGATCCGCTCGGCCCGACGACGGCCGCCCTCGCCGAGGGCGAACTCCACGTCGGTGACCCGGGTTCCGCGCTCGATACGGACCCCCTGCCGCTCCAGCCACGCCTGCACCGGCCGAACGATCGAGTCGTACTGGTTCAGCCGCGTGCGCCGCACCCCGGCGAGGGTGTGGATACGGGGGAGTTCCTGCAGGAAGCGCAGGAAGTAGCGCTTGAGCTCGATGGCGCTGTGCCAGTTCTGGAAGGCGAAGGTGGTGCGCCACATCGCCCAGAAGTTGGTGGTGAAGAAGTGCGCGGAGAAGAAGTCCTCGATCCGGCGCGCCCCGATGACGGACTCGGGCAGTGCGAGCAGGCGGGCCATCTCCACACGGTCGGCCGTGGTGAAGCCCAGGTGGGAGGCGTCGAGGATGCGGCCGGAGGCATCGATCAGCCGGGCGTTGGCGTGGGTGCGCCAGCGGGCGTTGAACTCCTCGGTCTCCTGCAGGACGGACACCGCGTCGTCACCGAGCGTGGGGATCGTCTCCAGGAGGTTCCACAGGCAGACGTAGGCCTCGTCCTCCAGCATCCTGCCGCCGCGGGTGACATAGCCGGTCCCCGGGGCGCCGCTGCCGTCGAGTGAGCCGCCCGCCTGCGGCAGTTCCTCCAGGATGCGGATGTTCTCGCCGGGCATCCCCGCGTCCCGTACGAGGAAGACCGCCGCGGCCAGCGAGGCGATTCCGCCGCCGACCAGATACGCGTGGGAGTTCTGCGTTTCGTTCGTCATGGTCATGCCCTTCGTGGAGCGGGGTGCCTCCCCGTCGCCACGCCCAGTCAACTCCCGTGCAGCAGGTGCCCGCACGGGCCGACGGGCCCGGCCGCCGGCCTGTTGGTCCCTGCGGGACGGCCCCGCTCGGGGCCCGCGCCGTCCGGCAGCGGCTGCCGCAGGTGCTGCTGCCCGCGGACGACGGAGGGAGCGCGGCACGGCCGGCTCGCGCGGCCCTCCGCGACGGCGATCCACTGAACACGGCGAGGTCGAGTACGAGCTCACGTGGGCAGCGGGGGAACGGAACCGGTAACCACCGGCCGGGCCCGTCCGCCGGCGCCCAGCGGCCCGGGTCCCGGCGGACCGCCCAGCGGCCGGTACCGCTCAGCGGCGCAGGTAGGCGAGGACGGCGAGGACGCGCCGGTTGTCCTCGGACGAGGGGGCTATGCCCAGTTTCGCGAAGATGTTCGCGGTGTGCTTGGCGACGGCGCTCTCGCTGAAGTGGAGGGTCGCCGCGATGGCGGCGTTGGAGCGGCCCTCCGCCATCAGTTCCAGGACGTCGCGTTCGCGCGGGGTGAGGGCGGATATGGTGCCGCGGGCCTCACCGCGTGCCAGCAGGCGTCCGATCACCTGCGGGTCCAGGACGGTGCCGCCCGCGGCGACGCGGCGTACGGCGTCGACGAACTGGCCGGTGTCGGTGACCCGGTCCTTGAGCAGGTAGCCCACCGCGCCGTCGTTGCTGGACAGGAGTTCGTTCGCGTAGAGCTGGTCGACGTACTGCGAGAGCACGAGTACCGGCAGGCCGCGGTGGTGGCGGCGGGCTTCGAGAGCGGCCTGGAGGCCTTCGTCGGTGTGGGTGGGCGGCAGACGGACGTCGACGACCGCCACGTCCGGCCGCTGCTCCAGCAGGGCGCGCAGGAGACCGGGGCCGCTGTCCACGGCGGCGACGACGTCGAAGCCGTGCTCGGTGAGCGTGCGGACCAGGCCGTCCCTCAGCAGGAAGAGGTCTTCGGCGAGGACGACGCGCACGGGATCTCCAGGGTGACGGTGGTGGGACCGCCCTGCGGGCTGCGCAGGGCGAGGGTCCCGTCGAAGGTAGCCAACCGGCTCCGGACGCCGAGCAGCCCGGTCCCCCGTGAGGGGTCCGCGCCGCCGCGGCCGTCGTCGGTGACGGTGACGCGCAGCAGCGGGCCGCCGGCGGCGTGCGGATCGTACGGCCGGCCCGGGTCGCCGTTCGCGTGGTCGTGGGCGTCCTCGTGCACCACCAGTACGTCCACGCGGCCGGCACCGGAGTGCTTCGCCGCGTTGGCCAGCAGCTCGTTGACGGCGAAGTAGGCGGCCGACTCCACAGCGGCCGGCAGCCGGCCGGCCATCCGTACCTCCACGTCCACGTCGAGGTGGCTGTCGAGGGCCAGGGAGCGCAAGGCGTCGCCCAGGCCGCGGTCGACGAGGACCGGCGGCTGGATGCCCCGGACCAGCCCCCGCAGGTCCTCCAGGGCCCGCCCGGACAATTCCCGTACCTCCTGCAGTGCGACGCGGGCGGCCGGCGGATCGTCCTCCAGCAGCCGCGTCGCGCTGTCCAGGCGCATCCCGAGGGCGACGAGCCGTGCCTGGGCCCCGTCGTGCAGATCCCGCTCGATGCGCCGCAGCTCGGCCGCCTGTCCCTCCAGCACCTCGGCGCGGCTGTCCGCCAGCTGCCCGACCCGGCGCCGGAGTTCGGTGACGCGTGGAGCGGCGAGCAGCCGCCGGCCCCACCGCGCGTGCAGGCGCAGCACGGGCGGGGCGAGGAGCAGCCCCGCCGCCGTGAAGCCGCACCCCAGCGCCGCCGCTGCGAGCATCAGGCCGGTGCTGTGCACAGGGACGAAGGCGTACCAGTTGCCGTCGTCCAACAGCCGCCACACGAACGGCTGCACCGCCGCCCCGAACAGCCCGTACACCACCAGCGACGGCGGTACGGCCACCAGCAGGCCGCCCACCACGGGCTCCAGCCACGCCCAGGACAGATCTCGCCAGAACCCGGCGTCAGCGAGGACGGCGCGCGCCCCCACACCCTGGGGGAGCGGCTCGGGGGTGGTGATCCGCTTTCCGGACCACCGCTCCGCCTGCTGCCGGGCGAGGTCGGCGCAGCGGCGCAGGGCGGCCGCGGCGGGCGGCAGCAGCCACAGGCCGACGCCGACGGGCAGCAGGAGCAGTGCTCCCACGACGCCCGCTCCCACGACCACCACCCGTAGGCCCAGCAGCCCGGCGAGGTGGCAGCGGCCGACGGCGGCCGAGTGGCGGGACAACTCCGCACGCAGAGGGCGTGTTTTCGAACTCATGTCCTGTGCAGGGTATCCGCTGCGGGCACCGCCGCTCGCTCCGGTGCACGCCGGCCACCGCGAAGTGCGACCGCGAGCCCGGCCACCGCCAGGCAGGACAGCCCGAAGCAGAGCATGGGCAGAACGGCTCCGGACTCCTCGTCCAGGAACAGCAGCAGCCCGATGTTGACGAGCGCGTGGAAGCCGCCGGCGAGCAGGAGCCGCCGCCACCCGCCCGCACCTTCGAGCGCGATGCCCAGGAGCACCGACATCGCCACCGTGGCCACGAGGAACCCCGCTGTGAACAGGGGCGCCTGGGCGAAGACCTGCACGTGCCAGATCCCCCACAGCGCCCCCACTGTCACGGAGGCGGCGACGGTACCCAGACGGAGCCGCAGCAGCGGCTGGAGGAAGCAGCGCCAGCCGACCTCCTCTCCACAGGCCCCCACCAGCTGCGCCACCACGATCAGCGTGAACGCGTGCTGCAAGGACCCCGGCGACGTGAAGGGCACCTCCTTGCGGACCGCGTGGTAACCGAGCACGCAGAGCGCGACGATCAGCCCGGCCGCACCCAGCAGCACCGCACCGCCCAGGGGGCGGGGGCCCCAGCCCGCCCCGGCGGCGCCCCGCACCAGCTCGCGCGTCCGCCGGCGCCAGTACAGCGCGACCACGCCCACCGCGAGTGCCGGTCCGAACTGGGTCAGTTGCACGACCTCTTGCGGTATGCCGGTCACCGGCTGCACCGCCCCCAGCACCCCGGCCGCCACGGAGGCGAGGACCGTGAACACGACCACCGTGCCCCACACTCCGCCCCGCCGCTCCGCCCGCCCCGCGCACTCTGCATGGATGCCGCCCATGAGCACCTTCCCGTCCCCGGCGATGAATCAGTACGCGGACCACGATGCCGCCCGGCGCCCGGCAGGCCACTGCACCTGGCAACCAGGCCGGGATGGACCTGGATACACCCCTCCCGGCGCGCCCTACGGCGAGCTGCTCCCGACCGCCCCGGACACCCCGGAGCCGACCTCCCACGGAACCCGCCACCACCCCGTCCCCGCCGCCGCGGCGTCGGTACGCCGGCCAGACGCCCACCACCGCAAGGGCGTTCGCCGGCCAGGTCGCGCTGCTCAACGGCCCGGCACGGCACCGCCGACGAGCTGCCGGCGCAGGTCGAGGTCGCCGTGTATTTCGCGGTCACCGGGGTCCTCGGACACTGTGACATGCCGCCTGGGTGTCCTGGGGAGCGGTGAGCAGGCCACGACCCAGATCGTCGTCAGGGTCGTGGCCGCCGCCGGCAGCACAGTGCCGGAGACATGGCACTGGATGTCGGCCGCGCCCATCGGCATGCAGTCCGTTCTGTACACGGCGGGCTTGTCCTCCCACGCCCCCGCCGAGAGCTTGCCGGACAGCCGGGCGGCAGCAGTGGGGATGATCTGCCGGTTCAGCCCGGCTGTATCCGATGCCGCGGTGGCGGGTCCGTGCCCGTACGAGATCCGGTGAACCGGTGCGATGTACGGGACGCGGTCAGCTCAGCGAGTGGTGCCACAGCGGCTACGCACGGCGCCTCGCCGACGTCACACTCGCCGGCCGACAGGCCGGGGCGGCCCGGACGCTTCGGCTCCTGAGCATCAAGCTCTCCCGGGTCGCACTCCTGTCGCAGCTGATGCGTGTGCCACTTCCGCCGCTGTCCACGCCCCAGGCCTTGGGGGTCGACGACTTCGCGCTCTACGGAGGCACCTCCGTAACCCTCTTGGTCGACGCCGCCTCCCGGCTCCCGCTGACTCTCTGGGAGGGGCGCGACGCGGATTGGCTCAGCCGCTGGCTTGGCGAGCACCCGGGCATCGAGGCTACTTGTCGCGACGGCTTCCGCACCTACCGGCAGGGCATCACTGCCGGCGCCCCCAAGCAGTACAGGTCAGCGATCGCTTTCACCTCAGGCAAGGCCTGTCCCGCCGGGTTCAAGACATCGCCTCCGCCCACCGCGGACGCCTGACCGCAGCCCTACCCGCGGTCAGTCGAGACAGTCACCTACCTGCCGAGGAGACCACCGACAACGCCGCAGCGGGCAGCCGGGCCGGGCGCCATGCCCGGAGCCTGTTCGAAGCGGTACAAGCCCTGACCCGAACCGGTAGGAGCCACAGCTCCCTGGCCCGCGAGCTCGGCCTGGACCGCTGCACCGTTCACAAATACGTCCGAGCCCGCACTGGTGTCCAAATCCGGGGGCAAGACCAAGCGCAGGTTCCCCCCAACGATTCGGCAAGACCGCAGCATCGGCCGCCCGGGCACTGTCAAGCCCAGGAGCGGCGTGTGCGCTGGTTCTGGCCTGGTGGCTGCGCAAGCATGGCTGCATGCCGGTGTGGATCCGTGTGCACGACGAAGACCATGATCTGTGGCAGTACTTCGAAGGCGACGAGGAAGGGCAGGTAACGCGGCAGGTGGAGCTGCGGGGCGGTGACGGCACTCCGGTGACCGCTGCCTCTCTGGAGGAGGTACTGCGGTTTCAGGAGCGGTCGGACATCGACACGATGAGCCGGTACCAGCAGCGCTACGGTTCGATCAGCGAGGGAAGGCTCACGGCCCAGGAGGTAGCAGGACGCGCCGGTGAGATTTCGGCGGAGGAGTTCGAGCAGGTCTGGCTGGATGCCAGACGTGCCCTCGGCTCCACTCCTGAACCTGACGTGCGCTGAACAGCGCTTCGGCCACCCCTGCCATCCGATCCGACCCATCGGTGAACATCACCGTCACCGAGGGTCTGCGCTGAAATGGCCGCCGCCTGGCCCGTCAGGCGACCACGCAGGTCAAACAGTTGGACTGCCCCACCTGTTCCGCCCCCGCATGGCAAAGTCGCCCCGAAGTACCGCGCTAGTTGTATTGCCCAGTGAGGTTGGGGACGCGGCTGGCGGGGGCTTTGCCTGCGAGCGCGGTGTGTCTGCGGTGGTGATTGTAGGAGCGCAGCCACTGTGTCGGTGACGGGTGAAAAGTGGACCGTTGGCGGCGGATGAATGTTGACCCCCATCGAGGGTCTGGCTCGTTGAGTCAGGCCGGGAGGATGGGTG
>NZ_JBVJKF010000019.1:139049-168426 GCF_055585365.1 Streptomyces sp. NPDC053432 | reverse complement strand
GCCAGCCGCGTCACCTTCGCGAAACGCGACTCCGGGCCGTCACCGTCCTCGTAGTTCACCGAGTTGATGACCGCACGACCACCCAGCTTCTCCAGTCCCGCCTGGATCACCGGGACCTCGGTCGAGTCCAGGACGATGGGGAGGGTGGACGCGGTCGCGAAACGGCCGGCGAGTTCTGCCATGTCCGCGACACCGTCACGGCCCACGTAGTCCACGCACAGGTCGAGCATGTGCGCGCCCTCACGGATCTGATCGCGCGCCATCTCCACACAGTCGTCCCAGCGCGCCTCCAGCATCGCCTCGCGGAACTTCTTCGACCCGTTGGCGTTCGTGCGCTCACCGATCGCCATGTACGAGGTGTCCTGCCGGAACGGCACCGTCTGGTACAGCGACGCCGCACCCGGCTCCGGCTGCGGGTCACGCGTGCTCGGGACCATGCCGCGGACCCGCTCCACGACCCGGCGCAGGTGCTCGGGGGTCGTACCGCAGCAGCCGCCGACGAGCGAGAGCCCGTACTCGCGGACAAACGTTTCCTCGGCGTCGGCCAGCTCGGAGGCGGACAGCGGGTAGTGCGCGCCGTCCTTCGTCAGCACGGGCAGGCCGGCGTTGGGCATGCAGGAGATCGGCACACGGGAGTTGCGGGCGAGGTAGCGCAGGTGCTCGCTCATCTCCGCGGGGCCGGTGGCGCAGTTCAGACCGATCATGTCGATGCCGAGGGGCTCCAGGGCGGTCAGCGCCGCGCCGATCTCCGAGCCCAGCAGCATGGTGCCCGTCGTCTCCACCGTCACCGAGCAGATCAGCGGGACGGTGACGCCCAGCCGGTCCATGGCGCGGTGGGCGCCGATGATGGCCGACTTCGTCTGCAGGAGGTCCTGGGTGGTCTCCACGATCAGGGCGTCGGAGCCGCCGGACAGCAGGCCCTCGGCGTTCTGCTGGTAGGCGTCGCGGATCTGGTCGTAGGTGATGTGGCCGAGCGTGGGCAGCTTGGTTCCCGGGCCCATGGATCCGAGCACCCAGCGCTGCAGGCCCGTCGAGGCGGTGAACTCGTCGGCCACCTCGCGTGCGATGCGGGCGCCGGCCTCGGACAGCTCGAAGTTGCGTTCGGCGATGTCGTACTCGGCGAGTGCGGCGTGGTTCGCACCGAAAGTATTCGTTTCGACGCAGTCCACGCCGACCTCGAAGTACGCTTCGTGGACCGTGCGCACGATGTCGGGCCGGGTGATGTTGAGGACCTCGTTGCAGCCTTCGAGCTGCTGGAAGTCGTCCATCGAGGGGTCCTGGGCCTGGAGCATCGTTCCCATGGCGCCGTCGGCGACGACCACGCGGGTGGCGAGCGCCTCTCGGAGGGCGTCGACCCGGGTCAGTGTGTCTGCGGGCGGGTTCGGCAACGAGGCCATGGTGGTGCTCCCTGGGATGCGACGGCTGTCGGCTTTGCACCCCCTCTTTGTCAAGGGTGCACTCGGCCAGAGTAACCGCGTGGACCTGACCCGGTGCGGTCGTCCCATTGGGCGGACTGCATCCTGTGCGCGGGAGGTCCGACGGGGTGTGCCGGGGCGGTGTGGGAGGCCCCGACTTCCGGCGGGACGGGCGTCACCATGCGAAAGGTCGACATCGACCGATAGTGTTCAGCATTGTCGAACTACGTCAGCAGGAGGCTGCGCGATGGCACGGAACATCCAGTCGCTCGAACGAGCCGCTGCGATGCTGCGACTTCTGGCGGGCGGGGAGCGCCGGCTGGGACTGTCGGACGTGGCGTCCGCCCTGGGCCTGGCCAAGGGCACGGCGCACGGCATTCTGCGCACCCTGCAGGCGGAGGGTTTCGTCGAGCAGGACCCGGCCTCGGGCCGCTATCAGCTGGGCGCCGAGCTGCTGCGCCTGGGCAACAGCTATCTGGACGTGCACGAGCTGCGCGCCCGCGCCCTGGTGTGGACGGACGATCTGGCCCGCGCCAGCGGTGAGAGCGTGTACGTGGGGGTACTGCACAAGAGCGGGGTGCTGATCATGCACCACGTGTTCCGGCCCGACGACAGCCGCCAGGTGCTGGAGGTGGGGGCCATGCAGCCGCTGCACTCCACGGCCCTGGGCAAGGTGCTGTCCGCCTACGACCCGGTGGCGCACACGGAGGCCCTGGAGGGGGAGCGGGAGGCGTTCACCCCCCGTACGGTCACGGACACGGTCGGGTTCGAGGAGATCCTCGGGCTGACGCGGGCCCGCGGCTGGGCCTGCGACGTGGAGGAGACCTGGGAGGGCATCGCCTCGGTCGCGGCGCCCATCCACGACCGGCGCAGGATGCCGGTGGGCGCGGTCGCGGTGGCGGGGGCCGTGGAGCGGGTGTGCGGGGAGTCCGGGGAGCCGAGGGCCGCCCTCGTGGCGTCCGTGCGGGACTGCGCGCGGTCGGTTTCACGCGACCTGGGAGCGGGCCGGTTCTGAGCTTGACCTGACGCGTTCACCCCCTACAAGACCCACTCTGTGCGGCTCCGAGCTGCATATGGGTGGGTTTTGCCATTTCCTGATCATGGATTGGCTTGATTTGGGCGATCGTACCTAGTGGTAACGATCCGATTCTTTGACCTGGCCAGGCCTTGACGGGTTCTTCACACAGGCGGAAAACTGCCGTTCATCGGTCGGCAATGTCGAACACCTACCGGCAATACGCGTTAGGATGCGACAAGGCCAAGGACCGGTGCAGCACTCACCGAGTGCGCGGATCCACCGGAGGTACGCCGGTGTCCGCCCACCCCTGGACGTAAGACAAAGGAGTCGCGGGTGTCCAGCTCCGACATCTTCATCGGCGAGACCATCGGTACCGCCCTGCTCACTCTGCTCGGCGGTGGCGTCTGCGCCGCTCTCACGCTCAAGAGCTCCAAGGCCCGCGGCGCGGGCTGGCTCGCGATCACCTTCGGCTGGGGCTTCGCGGTCCTGATCGCCGCCTACGTCTCCGCACCGCTCTCCGGCGCGCACCTCAACCCGGCGGTCACCGTCGGCATCGCCGTCAAGACCGGCGAGTGGGGCGACGTCCCCGTCTACTTCGCCGGCCAGCTGCTCGGCGCCATGCTGGGCGCGGTCGTGATGTGGGTCGCGTACTACGGCCAGTTCGCCGCACACCTGGCGGACCCGGAGAACATCAAGGACGCGCGCCTCGGTCCCGAGGACCCGCACCCGCACGACAAGGCCGGCCCCGTGCTCGGCATCTTTTCGACCGGCCCCGAGATCCGCAACGTGGTCCAGAACCTCGCCACGGAGATCATCGGCACCTTCGTCCTGGTCATCGCGATCCTGACCCAGGGTCTGCAGGACGGCGGCAAGGGCCTCGGCGTCATCGGTGTCCTGATCACGTCGTTCGTGGTCGTCGGCATCGGCCTCTCGCTGGGCGGTCCGACCGGTTACGCGATCAACCCGGTCCGCGACCTCGGTCCCCGCATAGTCCACGCCCTGCTCCCGCTGCCCAACAAGGGCGGCTCGGACTGGGGGTACTCCTGGATCCCGGTCGTCGGCCCGCTCGTCGGTGCCGCACTCGCCGGCGGTCTGTACAACATCGCGTTCGCCTGATCAGCATCGGCCCGCGTTCGTAAGATCCGCACCGCATCCTGATTCCGCCTACTCACAGACCTGCCAGGAGCAGCCACATGACCAGCAGCACCGGCCCCTTCATCGCCGCGATCGACCAGGGCACCACCTCCTCCCGCTGCATCGTCTTCGACCGCGACGGCCGCATCGTCGCCGTCGACCAGAAGGAGCACGAGCAGATCTTCCCGAAGCCGGGCTGGGTCGAGCACGACGCCACCGAGATCTGGACCAACGTCCAGGAGGTCGTCGCCGGGGCCATCGCGAAGGCGGAGATCACCGCCGCCGACGTCAAGGCCGTCGGCATCACCAACCAGCGCGAGACCACCGTCCTGTGGGACAAGAACACCGGCGAGCCGGTCCACAACGCGCTGGTCTGGCAGGACACCCGCACCGACGCCCTGTGCAAGGAGCTCGGCCGCAACGTCGGCCAGGACCGCTTCCGCCGCGAGACCGGCCTTCCCCTGGCGAGCTACTTCGCCGGCCCGAAGGTCCGCTGGCTGCTCGACAACGTCGAGGGCCTGCGCGAGCGCGCCGAGGCCGGCGACATCCTCTTCGGCACCATGGACTCCTGGGTCATCTGGAACCTGACCGGCGGTGCCCAGGGCGGTCACCACGTCACCGACGTGACCAACGCCTCGCGCACCATGCTGATGAACCTGCACACCCTGGCCTGGGACGAGAAGATCGCCGAGTCCATGGGCGTGCCGATGAACGTCCTGCCGGAGATCAAGTCCTCCGCCGAGGTCTACGGCCACGTCAAGGACGGCGTCCTCGCCGGTGTCCCGGTCGCCTCGGCGCTCGGTGACCAGCAGGCCGCCCTGTTCGGCCAGACGTGTTTCGCCGAGGGCGAGGCCAAGTCCACCTACGGCACCGGAACGTTCATGCTGATGAACACCGGCGACAAGATCATCAACTCCTACAGCGGCCTGCTGACCACGGTCGGCTACCAGATCGGCGACCAGAAGCCGGTCTACGCGCTGGAGGGCTCCATCGCCGTCACCGGCTCGCTCGTCCAGTGGATGCGCGACCAGATGGGCCTGATCAAGTCCGCGGCCGAGATCGAGACCCTGGCCTCCTCCGTCGAGGACAACGGCGGCGCCTACTTCGTCCCGGCCTTCTCCGGCCTGTTCGCCCCGTACTGGCGCTCCGACGCCCGCGGTGTGATCGCCGGCCTCACCCGGTACGTCACCAAGGCGCACATCGCCCGTGCCGTCCTGGAGGCCACCGCCTGGCAGACCCGCGAGATCACCGACGCCATGACCAAGGACTCGGGCGTCGAGCTCACGGCCCTCAAGGTCGACGGCGGCATGACCTCCAACAACCTGCTGATGCAGACGCTCTCGGACTTCCTGGACGCCCCCGTGGTGCGCCCGATGGTCGCCGAGACCACCTGCCTCGGCGCCGCCTACGCCGCCGGCCTGGCCGTCGGCTTCTGGCCCGACACCGACGCCCTGCGCGCCAACTGGCGCCGCGCGGCCGAGTGGACCCCGCGGATGCCCGCCGAGCAGCGGGAGCGCGAGTACAAGAGCTGGCTCAAGGCCGTCGAGCGGTCCATGGGCTGGGTCGACGACGAAGACGCCAGCTGACCTCACTCAGCCGACGCTATCGACGAGGAGCTAAGAGAGATATGAGCAGCCTGCAGAGCGTGACCGCACTGGGCACGCACCCGACCGCCGGTTCGAACGCGAGCCGGGCCGAGACCCGCGAGCAGTTGGCGAAGGCCACGTACGACCTCCTGGTCATCGGCGGTGGCATCCTGGGCACCTCGGTGGCCTGGCACGCCGCGCAGTCGGGTCTGCGGGTCGCCATGGTGGACGCCGGCGATTTCGCCGGCGCCACCTCCTCCGCCTCCTCCAAGCTCGTCCACGGCGGTCTGCGCTACCTGCAGACCGGCGCGGTCAAGCTGGTGGCCGAGAACCACCACGAGCGGCGGGTGCTGGCCAAGGACGTGGCCCCGCACCTGGTCAACCCGCTCACGTTCTACCTGCCGGTCTACAAGGGCGGTCCGGTGGGTGCGGCCAAGCTGGGCGCGGGCGTCTTCGCCTACTCCGCCCTCTCGGCCTTCGGCGACGGCATGGGCAAGGTCATATCCCCGGCCCGTGCCGTCGCCGACAACCCCGGCCTGAAGACCGACAACCTCAAGGCCGTGGCCGTCTACTACGACCACCAGATGAACGACTCGCGCGTCGCCGTCATGACGGTCCGCGCGGCCGTCGAGTCCGGCGCGGTCGTGCTGAACCACGCCGAGGTCACCGGGCTGCGCATGACGCGCGGCCGGGTCACCGGCGCCGAGCTCAAGGACCGCCTGGACGGCACCGAGTTCGGGGTCGACGCCCGCGTCGTGCTCAACGCCACCGGCCCGTGGGTGGACCACCTGCGGCGCATGGAAGACAAGCACGCGCTGCCGTCGATCCGCCTCTCCAAGGGCGCGCACATCGTCATGAAGCGCAAGTCGCCGTGGAAGGCCGCCATGGCCACCCCGATCGACAAGTACCGCATCACCTTCGCCCTGCCGTGGGAGGACCAGCTCCTGCTCGGCACCACCGACGAGGTGTACGAGGGTGACCCGGCCGACGTGCGCGCCACCGAGGCCGACATCCAGCAGATCCTGGACGAGGCGGCCTTCTCGGTGAAGGACGCCGACCTGGACCGCTCCCTGATGACCTACGCCTTCGCGGGCCTGCGCGTG
This sequence comes from Streptomyces sp. NPDC053432, assembly GCF_055585365.1. Lineage (NCBI taxonomy): Bacteria > Bacillati > Actinomycetota > Actinomycetes > Kitasatosporales > Streptomycetaceae > Streptomyces > Streptomyces sp. NPDC053432. Next base: position 162,170 of record NZ_JBVJKF010000019.1, on the reverse strand, counting down.
CTGCCCGGCGGCCCCGGCGGGGTCGAGAAGGCCAAGCGCGAGACGGTCGTCTCGGAGGGCGCGGGCGGCATGCTGTCGGTGGCGGGCGGCAAGTGGACGACGTACCGGCACATCGGCCGCGTGGTCATGGACAAGCTGGCCAAGCTCCCGGGCAGCCCGCTCACCGACGACATGGAACCGGTCAAGTCGCTCGTGCGCCGCGTGCCGCTGCCCGGTGTCGCGAACCCGAACGCGGTCGCGCACCGGCTGCTCGTGGACCGCGAGCCCGGTGCCCGCATGGACCCGCTGACCGCGCGCCACCTGGCCTCGCACTACGGTTCGCTCGCCTTCGACATCGCGCGGATCGCGAACGAGGACCCGGCGCTGGCCGAGCGCATCCACCCGGACGGTCCGGAGATCTGGGCGCAGGTCGCGTACGCCCGTGACCACGAGTGGGCCGAGACGGTCGACGACGTGCTGCGCCGGCGTACGACGGTGACGATCCGGGGTCTGGACGACGAGGCCGTGCGGGCCCGGGTCGAGGAGATGCTGGGCCGCAAGGCATAGGTCTCCCGCAGGTGGGGAAGAGGGGCGGTTCCAGAGGGGAACCGCCCCTCTGTCGTGGGCTGTGGCCGGTGTCGTCTCAAGGCTTAGGCTGACCCACGTACACAAGGGAACTTCGGAAGGAGACCTGGGTGATCGAGCTTGAGGGCGTGCCCGAGCTGATCGACCCGGTCATGGTGGCCGCGTTCGAGGGCTGGAACGACGCGGGTGACGCGGCCTCCGGTGCGGTCGCGCACCTGGACCGGGAGTGGAAGGGCGAGGTGTTCGCGGCGCTCGACGCCGAGGACTACTACGACTTCCAGGTCAACCGGCCGACGGTGTGGCTGGACAACGGGGTACGGAAGATCACATGGCCGACGACCCGGCTGTCGGTGGTGCGGATCGGCGGGGCGAAGCCGCGCGACCTGGTGCTGGTGCGCGGCATCGAACCGTCCATGCGGTGGCGGTCGTTCTGCAACGAGCTGCTGGGCTTCGCGCACGAGCTGGGCGTGGAGATGGTCGTCGTCCTGGGCGCGCTGCTCGGGGACACCCCGCACACCCGGCCGGTGCCGGTGAGCGGGGTCACCTCGGACGCGGACCTGGCGCGGACGATGGACCTGGAGGAGACCAAGTACGAGGGTCCGACGGGGATCGTGGGCGTGCTGCAGGAGGCCTGCACGCATGCCGGGGTGCCGGCGGTGTCGCTGTGGGCGGCGGTGCCGCACTACGTGTCGCAGCCGCCGAACCCGAAGGCGACGCTGGCTCTGCTGAACCGGCTGGAGGATCTGATCGACATCCGGATCCCGCTGGGTGAACTCCCCGAGGACGCGCGGGCGTGGCAGCTGGGCGTGGACCAACTCGCGGCGGAGGACAGCGAGGTGGCGGAGTACGTCCAGACGCTGGAGGAGGCGCGGGACACGGCCGATCTGCCGGAGGCGTCGGGGGACGCGATCGCGCGGGAGTTCGAGCGGTACCTGCGCCGTCGTGACCCTTCGGCTTCCGCCGAGCCGGGTGACGGGTCGTACCTGCGGGACACCTCCAGCGGGCTGACGCGTCCGCCGAAGCGGAAGCCGGACTCCCCGTCCGAGGAACCCCCGGCTCCGCCGGAGGAGCCGGGCGAGGACACTCCCGAGGCGTAGCGGGGGGCGTGGACGCCGCTGCGCGGAGCGGTCCCCGCCCCGCCCTTTCTCCGTTTCCCGGGGCTCCGCCCCGGACCCCGCGCCTCGAACGCCGGCGGGGCTGGAATATCCAGCCCCGCCGGCGTTCGAGGCGGGACCGGTGGAAGGGCGGGTAGGGGACCGCTCCGCGCAGCGGCCCCCCGTACCCGCCCGGGGCTAAAGGGCTACGCCCAGCAACGCGTCCACCGTGCGGGAGACCAGGCCGGGGGCCGACTCGTCGTCGCCGTCGGAGGCGTTCTGGGCGTCCACCCAGCGGTCCACCGCCGCCAGCGCCGCCGGGGCGTCCAGGTCGTCGGCGAGGGCCTCGCGGACCTCCTCCACGAGGGCGTCCGCGGGGATGCCGTCCGGGCGGGAGACCGCCGCGCGCCACCGCTCCAGGCGGGCGACCGCCTCGGCGAGGACCTCGTCCGTCCACTCCCAGTCGGCCCGGTAGTGGTGGGACAGGAGCGCCAGGCGGATCGCCGCCGGGTCGACCCCGGCCCGCCGCAGCGCGGAGACGAAGACCAGGTTGCCCTTCGACTTCGACATCTTCTCGCCGTGCAGGGCGACCATGCCCGCGTGCACGTACGCCTTGGCCATCGGGAACTCGCCCGTCAGGACCTGCGCGTGCGAGGCGCCCATCTCGTGGTGCGGGAACGCCAGGTCGGAGCCGCCGCCCTGGATGTCGAAGCCCATGCCCAGGTGGTCCAGGGCGATGGCGACGCATTCGATGTGCCAGCCGGGCCGGCCGCGGCCCAGCGAGCCGCCGTCCCAGCTCGGCTCGCCCGGTCGGGCGGCCATCCACAGCATCGGGTCGAGCGGGTTCTTCTTCCCCTGGCGGTCGGGGTCGCCGCCGCGCTCGGCGGAGAGCAGGCGCATGGCCTCGGCGTCGAGGTTGGAGACCTTTCCGAAGTTCGCGTCGGACTCCACCGAGAAGTAGACGTCGCCGTCCAGCTCGTACGCCGCGCCCGCGTCCCGCAGCCGCTCCACGAGCGGCACGATGCCCGGTATGGCCTCGACTGCGCCGATGTAGTGCTGCGGGGGCAGCATCCGCAGGGCGGTCATGTCCTCGCGGAAGAGGGCCGTCTCGCGTTCGGCGAGCTCGGTCCAGTCGTGGCCGTCGCGCAGCGCCCGCTCCAGGAGCGGGTCGTCCACGTCCGTGACGTTCTGGACGTAGTGGACCTGCCGCTTGGTGTCGAGCCACACGCGCTGTACGAGGTCGAACGCGTTGTAGGTCGCCGCGTGACCGATGTGGGTCGCGTCGTACGGGGTGATGCCGCAGACGTAGATACGGGCGACGGGACCGGGGTCGAGGGTGATCGTCCCCTGGGTCGCGGTGTCGTGGATCTGGAGGTCGCGGCCCTTGCCGGGCAGGGCGGGGACCTCAGAAGCGGGCCAGGCATGCATGCGTCGAGCCTAACCGGACGGGTGTTCCTTATACGAACTGGACCTGCACTGTTGTCTTGATCGGCACTCTTGCGGTCTGGCCGGATCTGTGCGTGTCGTACTGGCCGGTTCGTACCGGCTCGGACCAGGGGCCCAGACCAGTGGCTCAGACCGGTGGCCACGGGATCGAGGGCCACTGTCCGGAGGGCTGCGGGTGGATCCCGGTGCGCAGCAGCCGGGCCACCCGTTCCCGTACGGCGGCCAGCTCGACGGGTGTGATCAGTTCGGCCAGCCGGGTGGCGAGGGGCTCTCCCTCGGCGAGCCGGGCGGTGAGCGCGGCGAGGACCTCGCGGGCCTCGTCGGTCAGCGGCTCCCCCGCCCAGCCCCACAGCAGGGTGCGCAGTTTGTCCTCGGTGTGGAAGCTCACGCCGTGGTCGATGCCGTAGAGGCGTCCGTCGGGTGCGGGCAGCAGGTGGCCGCCCTTGCGGTCGCCGTTGTTGATCACGGCGTCCAGTACGGAGAGCCGGCGCAGCCTGGGGTCGTCGGCGTGGACGAGCAGGGCGGTGCGGCCCTCGCCCACGTCGGCGAGGGCGACGGCCTTCCAGCCCTCCCCCGCCTCCTCGCCGTCGACGAGGGCGAGGAGGCCCGCTGCCGGGTCGTCCTCCCGCGCCGTCTCGATCCAGTGCTGGACCATGCCCTCGCCGTAGGGGCCGTCGCGCAGCACGGTGGTGGGCACCAGTCCCCAGCCGGTGGCCTCGGAGACCAGGTAGGCGGCGACCTCGCGCTGGGCGAGGCTGCCGTCGGGGAAGTCCCACAGGGGCCGCTCGCCCTTGACCGGCTTGTACACGCACTGGGTGCTATCGCCCTCGTACGTGACGGTGCACAGCAGGACGGCGTTGGACGCCTCCCGGATCCTGCCGACGACGCTCAGCTCGCCGTTGGCGAGCAGTTCCTCCAGCTCCCCCGTCGCGTTCACGCCTGGCGCCGGTAGCCGTTCTGGCGCGGGCACACGTGACCCTCCGGGTCGAGGGGCAGGCTGCAGAGGGGGCACGGCGGTCGGCCGGCGTTGACCACGTCCAGGGCCCGCTTGGCGAAGGCCCGGGCCTGGGCCCCGCTGAGGCGGACCCGCAGCATGGGCGGGCCGTTCTCCTCGTCCTGGAGCAGACGCTCCTCGGCCTCGGCGAGGTCCTCGTCGGAGTCCGCGTCGAGTTCGACGAGGGCCTGGGCCTCGACGATCATCCGCTGTTCCTCGCCGTCCCAGGCCAGGGCCATGGTGCCGACGCGGAACTCCTCCTCGACGGGGACGTCCAGGGGCGCCGTGTCGGCGGCCTCGGCGGGGGCGACGGCCGGGACCGGGGCATTGCCCCCGGTGCGCCGTACGACCTCGTCCAGCAGCTCGTCCATCCGCTCGGCGAGCGCCGCGACCTGGGTCTTCTCCAGGGAGACGCTGGTGACGCGGGGGCCGGCGGAGGCCTGCAGGAAGAACGTACGGCGTCCCGGCAGACCGACCGTGCCGGCCACGAAGCGGTCCGGCGGGTCGTAGAGGAACACCTGACGGGGCACGTCCAGTCTCCAAGTCTCGGCGGCAGGGGGTGCGCTGCGCGTGTCTGTGCTCTTTGCTATGGCCAGTCCACCCTACTGCGCCGTTCGATCACGCCGCGCCCGCGCCGCCGCCCACGACGGCGTTCCCGGCGTCCTCGGCGTCCTTGTCGGCGGTCCGGGCCTGGTCGCCGGGTACGAGCGAGCCGAAGTCCCCGGTGTCGCCGAGCCTGAAGACGAAGGGGCGGGTCGGCGTGTACCGGATCGCGGTCACCGAGCAGGGGTCGACGTGGATGCGCTGGAAGAGGTCCAGGTGCATGCCGAGGGCGTCGGCGACAAGGGACTTGATGATGTCGCCGTGCGAGCACATCAGGTAGACGGCGTCGGCGCCGTGCTGCTCCTCGATGCGCGCGTTCCACTCCCGTACGGCCTCCACGGCGCGGGCCTGCATGGCGCGCATGGACTCCCCGCCGGGGAAGGCGGCCGCCGAGGGGTGCTGCTGGACGATCTTCATCAGGGGCTGGTCGGCGAGTTCGGAGAGTTTGCGGCCCGACCAGTCGCCGTAGTGGCATTCGCCGATCCGCTCGTCGGTGTGCAGTTCCAGCTCGGGCCGGGCGGCCAGGAGCGGCGCGAGGGTTTCGCGGCAGCGTTGCAGCGGGCTGGTGACGGCGGCGACGAGGGGCACGCCGACCAGGCGTCCGGGCAGCTTGGCGGCCTGTTCGGCGCCGCGCTCGTCGAGGGCGACCCCCGGGGTCCATCCGGCGAGCAGCCCGGCGGTGTTGGCGGTGGACCGCCCGTGTCGTACGAGGATCAGCGTGGCCATGGAGCACAGCCTAGTGCTGTGGCCGGAAGGGTTCGCCGGGTCGCGGTGTCCGGTGCGGTGCATCGCAAGGCGGAGAGCCGCACCCGACACCGCGAGGTGGCGTGCCGGGCCGTGCGCCGTGAGCCGTGAGCCGGTGAACCTTGCCGGTCACAGCACCATGCCCCGCGGGGAAGGGCACTGCGCGGTGACGCCGCGGTGCGTGCGGGCCGCGGGCAGGGAAGAATGCCCCGAGTGATAGTGGACTGCGCAATTTACCGGAACGGCGCCCGGGCCGAGGGCCCGGCGGACTTCTCCGACGCCCTCGCCGAGGCGCGGGCTGCCGGTGACGCCTTCCTGTGGGTGGGCCTGCACGAGCCGACGGAGAAGGAATTCGACCACGTCCGCGAGGAGTTCGGACTGCACTCGCTGGCGGTGGAGGACGCGCTGACGGCGCACCAGCGCCCGAAGCTGGAGGTGTACGACGACTCGCTGTTCGTCGTCCTCAAGCCGGTGCTGTACGACGAGGACACCGACACGGTGACGGCGGGCGAGCTGATGGTGTTCATCGGCGACTCCTTCGTGGTCACGGTCCGGCACGGCGAGGGCGCCCCGCTGGCCGCCGTGCGCCGCCGGCTGGAGCACGAGCCGGAGGTGCTGCGACACGGTCCGACGGCCGTGCTGTACGCGGTGTCGGACGCGGTGGTGGACCACTACATCGAGGTGGCGGCCGAGCTGCAGGCGGACCTGGAGGAGCTGGAGGCCGACGTGTTCGCGCCGAACGCCCTGGACACCAAGAACACCGCCGCCCGGATCTACGGCTTCAAGCGGCAGGTCCTGGAGTTCCGCCGGGCGACGAGCCCGCTGCTCCAGCCGATGGACCGGCTGGCGTTCGGGGACGTGCCGTTCGTCCACGACCACGCGCAGCCGTTCTTCCGTGACGTCGCGGACCACCTGACCAAGGCGAACGAGTACATCGAGGGGCTGGACCGGCTGCTGTCGGACGCGCTGGCGGCGCATCTGGCGCAGATGGGCGTGCGGCAGAACGACGACATGCGCAAGATCTCGGCGTGGGCGGCGATGGCGGCGGTCCCCACGATGGTGGCGGGGATCTACGGGATGAATTTCGACGACATGCCGGAGCTGAGGCAGACCTGGGGCTACCCCGTGGTGCTGGTGGTGATGGTGGGGGCGTGTCTGGGCCTGCACCGGCTGTTCAAGCGCCGCGGCTGGCTGTAGGTCGGGGAAGAGGCGGCCCGGTGCGGTGACCGGCAAGGGTTCACCGCGTCACGGCGCCCGGCACGCCACCTCGCGGCGTTGTCGGTCCGCGCGAGTACGTCCCGTACGAGCCGCGGCCCGCCGCCTTGCGATGCACCGCACCGGACACCGCGACCCGGCAGCAGACCTCTCCGGCCACGGCGCTAGGCGAAGCCGGGGGCCGGCGCCGGGGCTCCGCCGAGCGCGTCGCGCCGTTCCGGCATGCGCAGGCTGACGGCCCGGTGCCAGCCGCTGAACCGCTCGTACGCGTACACACCGCGGATGCCGGCGGCGAAGGCGGCCGCCTTGGGGGCGGGCCAGTTCAGCAGCCGTCCCATGTGGGCCATGACGGCGAGGCTGACCTCGCGGTAGACGCGGATCTCCACGAGTGCGCTGTCGCGCAGCACCCGCCGGATGGTCTGGCCGTGTCCCCGGCCGGCCAGGCGCAGCAACTCCTCGTGGCAGTAGGCGAGGTGGTTGTCCTCGTCGTGGCTGATGACGCGGATGGCCTTGCCGAGCTCGGGGTGGTCGCCGAAGTACTTGACGAGCATGTCCATCTGGTCGGCGGCGCGCTGTTCGGTGACGCGGCTGTGCGCGAGGTAGACGATGACGTCCCGCTCGGTCAGGGGCTCGTCCCGGCGCAGTTTCTCGTGGGCGAGGCCGATGCCGGCGCGTTCCAGCAGCATCGTGTAGTCGGTCTCGGGCGGGACGGGGACGGGCTGCAGGCCGCGTTTGCGCAGCAGCGCGTGGAAGATCCGTCCGTGCTTGTCCTCGTCGGCGCCGTGCCGGGTGATCTTGGGCGCGAGGTGGCGCATGGAGTCGGGGACCAGGGCCGCGATGCGGCCGTTCTCCCAGCCGCCCTGGGCCTCCCCGCTGGCGGCGATGGAGCAGAACAGCTGGAAGGTCTCGTCGTTGTCGACGATCTCCTGGAACACGCTGCGGGCAGAGAGCATGCATCGAGTCAAACCCCGGTCACCGGGGCGGGCAACCGAGGGGTGGCCCCGCTCGTCCGAATGAACGAAACGAGGCCGTCGCGCGGAGCGCGTAACCCCGGGGGCGCCCGGAGCGTTGTTGGCTGTGTCGGCCGTGGCGGGGAAGACCCCCCGAGCCCCCACCACGGCCGCAGACTCCCCGGGTCAGGCCAGTCCGGCCCGCTCCAGGGCCTCGGTGCCGGCGCGCAGGGCGGCGATCCGCTCGTCCAGGGTGAAGCCGGCCGGGGCGAGCGTGAGGGTGGTGACCCCGGCCTCCGCGTAGGCCCGCATACCGTCCGCGATGCGCTCGACCGGGCCGAGCAGGGTGGTCGAGTCGATCAGCGAGTGCGGGACGGCCGCGGCGGCCCCGGTCTTGTCGCCCGCCAGGTACTTGTCCTGGATCTCGGCGGCTTCCTTCTCGTAGCCCATGCGCTGGGCCAGCTGGTTGTAGAAGTTCTGCTTGCGGCTGCCCATGCCGCCGACGTAGAGGGCGGTGTAGGGGCGGAACATGTCGGCGAGCGCGTTCACGTCCTCGCCGAGGGCCAGCGGCACGGTCGGGCAGACGTCGAAGCCGTCCATGGTCAGTCCGGCCTTCTCGCGCCCGGCGCGGATGTGGCGCAGGGCCGTCTCCTCCAGGTGCTCCGCGGCCGGGAAGATCAGCAGCGCGCCGTCGGCGATCTCGCCGGTCTGCTCCAGGTTCTTCGGGCCGATCGCGGCGATGTAGAGCGGGATGTGCTCGCGCTCGGGGTGCACGGTCAGCTTGATGGGCTTGCCGGGGCCGCCGGGCAGCGGCAGGGTCCAGTGCTCGCCGTCGTAGCTCAGGCGCTCGCGGGTCATGGCCTTGCGCACGATCTCGACGTACTCGCGGGTGCGCGCGAGCGGCTTGTCGAACTTGACGCCGTACCAGCCTTCGGAGACCTGCGGGCCGGAGACGCCGAGGCCGAGGCGGAAGCGGCCCTTGGTGAGGGAGTCGAGGGTGGCCGCGGTCATGGCGGTCATGGCCGGCTGGCGCGCCGGGATCTGCATGATGGCCGACCCGACGTCGATGCGCTCGGTCTGGGCCGCGACCCAGGTCAGGACGGTCGGGGCGTCCGAACCGTAGGCCTCGGCGGCCCAGCAGACGTCGTAGCCGAGACGGTCGGCCTCCTGGGCGACGGCGAGGTTGTCGGCGTCCATGCCCGCACCCCAGTAGCCGAGATTGATGCCGAGCCGCATAAGTCGTCCCCTTACCGGTTTACCGATCAGTAACGTGTATGTGCGGGGACTGTAGCGCGCCCGAGTCCCATTCGTCAGCGCCCCAGTAGTCTCAGCGCTCATGGAGCAGAGGCATCTCGGCCGCACCGGACTGCGTGTTTCCCGGATCGGGCTCGGCACCCTCACCTGGGGCCGGGACACCGGCGAGGAAGCCGCCGCCGAGCAGATGAAGACGTTCTGGGACGCGGGCGGCACGCTCGTGGACACCGCGGACGTGTACGGCGGCGGGGAGGCGGAGTACCTCCTCGGGCAGCTGGTGGGCGGCCTGATCCCGCGCCGGGACGTGGTGATCGCGACGAAGGCGGGCAGTGTGCCCGATCCGTACCGGCGGTTCGACGGCTCGCGCGGGCACCTGCTGGCCGCGCTCGACGCCTCGCTGGACCGGCTGGGCACCGATTACGTCGACCTGTGGCAGGTCCACGCCTTCGATCCGGGGACGCCGCTGGAGGAGACCCTGCACGCGGTGGACCTGGCGGTGAGCAGCGGCCGGGCCCGCTACGCGGGGGTCTCCAACTTCAGCGGCTGGCAGCTCGCCAAGGCGGCGACGTGGCAGTTGGCGGTGCCGGGGGCGCGCACCCGTCTCGCCTCGACGCAGATGGAGTACTCCCTGCTCCAGCGGGGGGTCGAACGCGAGGTGCTCCCGGCGGCGCTGGACCTGGAGGTCGGCCTCCTCCCGTCCTCCCCCCTCGGGCGCGGGGTCCTGACGGGGAAGTACCGCTCCGGCGCCGTTCCGGCGGATTCCCGGGGCGGGTCGGAGTCCCTGGCCGGGTTCGTGGCGCCGTACCTGGACGAGGCGGCGGGCCGGATCGTGGACGCGGTCGCGACGGCGGCGCACGGCCTGGCCGTGACCCCGCTGCAGGTGGCGCTGGCGTGGGTCCGCGACCGGCCGGGGGTGGTGGCGCCGATCGTCGGCGCACGGACATCGGCGCAGCTCGCGGAGGCACTGTCGGTGGAGACGCTTACCCTTCCCGAGGAGATCTGCCGGGCGCTGGACGATGTCTCAGCACCCGTGCACCGCTACCCCGATCCTGACTGGAGCACCCTGTGAGCACGGACCGCCACGGACCCGCCGGACCCGCTGACGCGGAAGACCCCGCAGCCGGTCAGCCGAACACCGGCGCAACGGGCACCGAGGCGGGGACCGCGGCAGCCGGGAACCACGGAGCCACTGCTGCCGGGCCGGCGACCGGTGCCGGCGCAGCCGGGGCCGAGGCGGACGGCGCGGCGGAGGCCGGGGACGGCGCAGCCGAGGCCGGGCCGGAGGCCGAAGCGGACGGCGCGGCAGGGGCCGGGGACGGCGCAGCCGAGGCCGGGCCGGAGGCCGAAGCGGACGCCGCAGCCGGGGACGGGCCGGAGGCCGCGGGGGCCGGGGACGGGCCGCAGGGCCCGGGTGGGGGGCCGGGGGCGCAGCCCCCGGTTTCGGGAAGGGGCGGGGTGGGGGAAAGCCCCGCAGGGTCCGACCCGCACACCGAGCCCACCGGCACCGGGGACGCGGCTGCGGAGGCCGAAGGAGGCCAGGCGAGCAGCGAGACGGAGCCCACCGGCACCGAGGGTGCGGACGCGGAGGCCGCGGGCGGCAACGAGGCCGCGGGCGGCGACGCGGCGGGCGGCAACGAGGCCGCGGGCGGCGACGCGGCCGCGGCGGCGGAGTTGAGTGAGGCGCAGGCCGAGCTCGCCGCACAGCGGGTCGAGCGCGAGCGCATCGCCCGCCGCAAGGCCGAACGCACCGCCCCCGTGGACGCCGGGGCCAAGCTCAGCGGAAAGGCCGCCGACCTGCTGGCCGCCGTACGGGCCGTGGAGAGCGGCGCCAAGGCACCGGGCGGGCCGGTGTACTTCGACGAGGGTGCGGGCGCGGACGCCCCGCGGAAGGCGGCGCCGGCGCAACCGCAGCGGCCCGCCCCCGCCCCGGCGGCCGTCACCCCCGGCGACGTGGAGGCCGTACGGGCCGTGCTGGCCCGGGGTGGCGCCCCCGAGGCACTGGCCGCCCAAGCCGCGACCGCGCTCGGCGACGCCGCCGCCGAGCAGCTCGCCGAGAACCCCTGGCGGCTGCTCGCGGTGGCCGCCGTCCGCCCCGCCCAGGCCGACGGCTTCGCGCGCGCCCTGCTGGGCCCCGAGGCCGGCCCGGGCGACGAGCGCCGCACCACCGCCCTGGTGGGCTGGCTGCTGGCGCAGGCCGGGCTGAAGGGGCACACCGCGCTGGAGGCCTCGCTGCTGGAGAAGGCGCTGGTCCAGTACGGGGTGCCGGATCCCGCCGAAGCCCTGGAACAGGCCATCGCCGAGGGCTCGGTGCTGGTCTTCCACGAGCCCCTCGGCCCGCCCGCCCAGGAGGGCGAGGAGCAGCCCGTACGCGTGCTCGTGGGCCTGGAGGGTTCCGCCATGGCCGAGGAGAGCCTCGCCGACGGCCTGGCCCGGCTGGCCAACACCTTCGACAGCCCGGCGGACTGGACCGGATCCGAGCTGATCCGCGCCGTCGCGGGCCACGGCCTGGTCACCCACACCGGCGGCGAGGCCGCCCGCGCCGAGCCCCTGGCCCTGCTGGCGGCGGCCCGCGAACTCGGCCTGCGCGCCTGCCTCGCCGCGCACGCGCCCACCCCGGACGGCGTCACCGTCGCGGGGCTGCTGTCCGGCGCGGAGGGTCCCGGCCGGGACGCGGACGGGCAGTTCGCGCTGGACCTCCTGATCGTCCTGGACGCCCCGCAGCTGGACGTGGAGACGGCGGCGGCGCTGGTGGAGTCCGTTCCCGACGGGGCCCGGCTGGTGCTGTCCGGCGATCCCGCGGTTCTCGGCTCGGCGGGGGCCGGGCGGGTGTTCGCGGATCTGCTGGCGGCCCGGTTCTGCCCCCAGGTGGTCTCCCGCGTGCCCGACCCGGGCCCCATCGGAGAGCTGGTCTCCGGGATCGGCATCGGTGAGCTGGCCCAGGTGGACGCCCCCGGCAAGGAGGTCGTCATCGTCCCGGTGCGTGACGCCGGGGAGGCGGTGCACCGGGCCGTTCAGCTGGTGGCCGAGTCCGTGCCGCGGGCGTTCGGGATCCCGGCCGACAGCGTGCAGGTGATCACCCCCGGCCACGGCGGCTCCGCGGGCACCCGGGCGCTGAACGCGGCGCTGAAGGAGCGGCTGAACCCGGGCCCCGGCCGGTTCGGCGGCTTCGACCCGGGCGACCGGGTCGTCCACGTGCCCTCGCCCGGGCGGGCCCTGCCGGCCCGGGTGGTGTCGGCCGACGCCGCGGGCCTGCACCTGGACCGGGCGGGCGAGCGGGTTGTCGTGGCGAAGGAACTCGTCGAGTCGCAGGTGCGGCACGGCTGGGCGGTGACGGCGCACCAGGCCGTGGGGGCGCGCTGGCCCGCGGTGGTCGTCGTACTGCCGGGCGACGCGGCGCAGGCCCTCTCGCGGGACTGGGTGTACACGGCGTTCGGCCGGGCCGAGCGGCACCTGTCCGTGGTGCACGGTGTGGACCAGGCACTGCCGCGGGCGGTCGCGGAGGTGCCGGCGAAGCCGCGGACGACGCGCCTGACGGGCCTGCTGGCGTCCCTCGCGGCGGCCGCGGCTCAGCGGCCGGAGTAGCGGCCTGAGTAGCGGCCGTGACGGCCGGAGGCCGTGACGCCGGCCGATGAGCGGCTGGGCGGCACGGCCTCCGGTGCGGTCCGGTCGCGGTTCGAGCGGGTGCCGAGCGCGGCTCAGGCCGGGGTGAGGCCCGGCTCCTCGTCCTCGTCGAACTCGTCGATGTCCTCGTCGAAGACGGAGCTCACGTCGAACCGGTGCAGGACGTCCTCCGCGTCCGTGTGCCCGAACGGCGAGGCCAGCCACTCCCCCGGCTCCGCCATCTCCTCCGAGGCCGCGATCCAGAGCGTGGAATCGCCCTCCTCGAGCCCGAACTCCTTGTAGCGGGAGGCGATCTCGTCGGGCTCGTACTCCCCGAAGAGCACGCCCAGCGCGCCGGCGGTGCCGCCGTGGACGAGTTCGGCGTCCCGGTCGTGCGCGGCGACCCGTTCGGCCTGCGCGATCAGCCGCGGCGGTTCGACGACGGCGTAGTCGCGGCGGATGAGCACGCTGAACGCGGCGGGCTCGGCGGGGCCGCTGTAGGGGACCCCGTCCTCGGGGCTGGGGATCTCGAAGGGCGTGACCTCGTCGTAGCGGTCGTAGAGGAGTTCGTCGTACTCCTCGGCGGCGGCGGCGAGTTCGTTGAAGGCGGCGTAGACCGCGGGGTCCTCGTCCCCGGTCCTGCGCTCGACCGCGGCGAGGTGACGGTCGAGGGCGGCCTTTACCGCCTCGGCGGCGGCACGTACCTCGGCAACAGTGGGCAGAGCGGCATCAGACATAGAGCAGACGCTATCCGTAGCAGGCCTCTGCCCGCACAATAGATAGCGATGCCGGAATACGAATTTGTCGACGTGTACGTGCCTCGCGGGGTCCCCCGCAAAGAGGCGACCCGCCTGCTGACCGACCATGCCGAGTACGGGAACTGGGAACTCGACCGGCTGACCCTGCACCGGGACGGCAGCCGCCGCGTGCGGCTGCGCCGCCGGATCATCCGCCAGGTCCGCGCGACCTGGTGACCTGGCGTGACGCGGGCCCCGGCGCGCCGGGGCCCGCGTCCTGATCAGCCGTCAGGCGGCGTTGCGGGCGCGGCGGTAGAGCACGCTGCCGGCCAGCAGCAGCCCGCCGGCGAGCGGAAGCCCGGCGGTGAGGACGTCACCGGTGCCGGTGGCGGCCAGTCCGGTTTCCGGGGATGTGGCGGGAGTCACGGGGCCCCCGGCCCCGGCGTCACCGGAACCACCGCTTCCGGGTCCGCCCGGAGTGCTGACCTCGCCCGGCTGCGCCGGAGTACCGGCGTTGCCCGGGAGCTGACCACCAGGCGTACCGGGCGTACCCGGGGTGCCCGGCACGTGACCGCCCGGTGTTCCAGGTGTGCCCGGGTTGCCCGGGAGGTGCCCGCCCGGTGTTCCGGGCGTACCCGGGTTGCCCGGGACGTGACCGCCCGGTGTTCCGGGTGTGCCCGGGTGGTGGCCGCCGGGTGTGCCCGGATTGCCCGGCGTGCCGGGGCCGCCCGGGTGGCCGCCGGGGCCGTGGTCGTCGCACGGGGGTTCCGCCGGGCCCGGCCTGCCGCCGTGGCCCGAGTCGTCGGAACAGTGGTTTCCGAAGGCCGGGTTGAGCAGGCCGACCACGGAGATGGTGTTGCCGCAGACGTTCACCGGTGCGTCCACCGGCGCCTGCACGTTGTTGCCGGACAGCACGCCCGGCGAATTCGCCGCGTGTCCGGAGGCGCCGGAGTCCGCGTGCGCGTACCCCCCGCCCAGTGCGAGGACACCCCCTGCGGCAGCCATGGTGATCAGGGTCTTCCTGGTGGCCGGTGCCGGTCGTCGTCGCATGTTCGCTCGCCCCTCCTGTGTTCTTTCTCGGCCAGGCTCCCCTGCCTGTCACGCCGAAGACGATCAGAATTCCGGGCCTGAAAGCCCGGTGGCCCCGGAGCGCTGGAATGCGCTCCGGGGCCCAAGACTTCAGACGCGTCAGGCGTTGACGCAGGTGTTGCCGAAGGCCGGGTTCAGCAGGCCGATGACGTTCACCGTGTTACCGCACACGTTCACGGGGACGTGGACGGGGACCTGGAGCACGTTGCCGGACAGGACACCCGGCGAACCGACGGCCGCGCCCTGGGCACCGGCATCGGCGTGGGCCAGGCCCGCACCCGCGAGAACCACAGCACCGGTGGCAGCCGCAGCGGCGACAACCTTCTTGATCATTGTTCCTCCTAGTAGGCAATGCGGTCCCAGCCGCGGACCGCAACACCTGTAACGAGGAGGGATCACCGGGGCTACGAGCGTATGAGCGCATTCACTCTTCTCAGTGGAATCCGTACACCCACCCGATTCACCGCCGTCAGGCGTTGTCGATGAATCGGTCGAGCACACGGACACCGAACTTCAGCCCGTCCACCGGCACCCGCTCGTCGACGCCGTGGAACATCCCGGCGAAGTCCAGCTCCGGCGGCAGCTGCAGCGGCGCGAAGCCGAAGCAGCGGATGCCGAGGTCGTCGAAGGACTTGGCGTCCGTACCGCCGGAGAGCATGTACGGGACGGCGCGCGCGATCGGGTCCTCAGCACGCAGGGCGCCCTGCATGGCGTCCACCAGCCGGCCGTCGAAATCCGTCTCCAGGGCCTTGTCCCCGTGCACGTCCTCCCGCTTCACGCGCGGGCCGAGGATGCGGTCGAGGTCCGCGAAGAACTCGTCCTCGTAGCCGGGCAGGAAGCGGCCGTCGACGTGGGCGCTGGCCTGCCCGGGGATGACGTTGACCTTGTAGCCGGCGCCGAGCATCGTCGGGGCGGCCGAGTTGCGCAGGGTCGCACCGACCATCTTGGCGATGCCGCCGAGCTTGGCGAGCGTGGCGTCCATGTCGTCCGGGTCCAGCGGGGTCCCGAGCGCGTCCGAGAGCTCGTCCAGGAAGCTGCGCACGGTCTTGGTGACGCGCACCGGCCACTGGTGGCGGCCGAGGCGCCCCACGGCCTCGCAGAGCTCCGTGATCGCGTTGTCGGTGTTGGTCATGGAGCCGTGGCCCGCGGTGCCCTCCACCGTGAGCCGCATCCAGTGCATGCCCTTCTGGGCGGTCTCCACCAGGTACAGCCGCAGGTTCTCGTTCACGGTGAAGGAGAACCCGCCGACCTCGCCGATGGCCTCGGTGACGCCCTCGAAGAGCCCCGGGTGATGGTCGACCAGGTGCCGGGCCCCGTAGATGCCGCCGGCCTCCTCGTCGGCGAGGAAGGCCAGCACGATGTCGCGCGGGGGCTTGCGGCCGCTGCGCATGCGGTCGCGGACGACGGCCAGCGTCATCGCGTCCATGTCCTTCATGTCGACGGCGCCCCGGCCCCACACGCAGCCGTCGGCGATCTCACCGGCGAAGGGGTCGTAGGTCCAGTCGGCCGCGTTGGCCGGAACCACGTCGGTGTGCCCGTGGATCAGCAGCGCCGGGCGGGAGGGGTCCTCGCCCTCGATCCGCGCGACCGTGGAGGCGCGCCCCTTGTGCGATTCGAAGATCTGCGGCTCCAGGCCGACCTCGGCGAGCTTCTCCGCGACCCACTCCGCCGCCTTGCGCTCACCGGGGCCGGAGTGGTCCCCGTAGTTGCTGGTGTCGATCCGGATGAGGTCCCGGCAGAGGTCGACGACCTCGTCCTCGCCCGAGACGGCCCTGCCCGCGTTCGACTCGCTCACGCTGCTTCCTCCCACTGATCGGTACCGAACTGCCCCCATCCTCCCGCCCCGGCCCGCTCTCCCCAAGGGAGATCCCCGGCCACCGGGGGGTGTGATCGAGGACCCCGGAATGTTTGGTAATGTTTTCCACGTCGGAACGGCCCGCGAGGGACGCGAGACAGACACCTTGTCCGGGTGGCGGAATGGCAGACGCGCTAGCTTGAGGTGCTAGTGCCCTTTATCGGGCGTGGGGGTTCAAGTCCCCCCTCGGACACAAGAGCGAGAACCCCACTTCGGTGGGGTTCTTTGCGTTCGCCGTGTGCGGTGTCCCGCCCGGCCGGT
Organism: Streptomyces sp. NPDC053432; assembly: GCF_055585365.1. NCBI lineage: Bacteria > Bacillati > Actinomycetota > Actinomycetes > Kitasatosporales > Streptomycetaceae > Streptomyces > Streptomyces sp. NPDC053432. The sequence goes on along the minus strand of NZ_JBVJKF010000019.1, from coordinate 145,764 downwards.
ACGGCATCATGGCCCCTGACCGGCGGACGGGGGAATCGGAAGTGGCGCAGGACGGTCCGGGCAACAGCACGGTGATCGGTGGCCGTTACCGGCTTCGGCAGCGGCTGGGCCGGGGTGGCATGGGGACCGTCTGGCGGGCCGAGGACGAGCTCCTCGGGCGGCAGGTGGCCGTGAAGGAACTCCACGTCGACGGCGGCACGCGGGCCATGAGCGCGCTGCGCGAGGCCCGGGTCCTCGCCGGGATCAGCCATCCGCACGTCGTGGTCGTCCACGACGTGGTGGAGCACGAGGGCGTGGCCTTCATCGTCATGGAGCTCGTCGAGGGCGGCTCGCTGGCCGACCGGCTGGCCACGGCCGGGCCGCTGACGCCCGGGGAGACGGCACGGCTCGGGGTCTCGCTGCTGGGCGCGCTGAGTGCGGCGCACGCGCGCGGGGTGCTGCACCGGGACGTGAAGCCTGCCAACGTGCTCGTGGAGGCGGGCACGGGCCGGGTGGTGCTGACCGACTTCGGGATCGCCCGGCTGGCCGGGGCGACGACGATCAGCGAGGCCGGGGCCTTCGTGGGCTCGCCCGAGTACACGGCGCCCGAGCGGATGAAGGGCGCCGAGGCCGGGCCGGCGGCGGATCTGTGGTCGCTGGGCGCGCTGCTGTGCGCGGCCGTGACCGGGGAGTCGCCCTTCCACCGGGATTCGGTCGGCGGGATCCTGCACGCCGTCGTCTTCGACGAGATCCGGCCGCCCGCCCGGCTGGGGCCGTTGCGTCAGGTCGTGCTCGGTCTGCTGGAGCGCGACCCCCGGCTGCGGCTGGACGCGGCCGGGGCGGAGCGACTGCTGTCCGCCTGCGCGGCGGGCGGGGACGAGGGGACCCCGGAGCCGGAGCCGGCGCCGGCCGAGGTCGTGGCGTACTCGCCGACCGAGCGGGCCACGCGGCCGGACGGCCCGCTGCCCGGGGAGCCCGCAGCGCCCGTGAGGTCCGGGCGGCGCACGGCGGCGGTGCGCGTGGGGCTGGTCGCGGCGCTGCTCGCGGCGACGGTCGCCGGCACGGTGACCGCGACGCGGCTGATGAGCGAGGACCGGGACACGGGGAAGGGGGGCGCCGCGGCCCTCGCGTCCGCCGGGCCGTCGTCCTCCCCGGACCGGGCGGCCCCGGGGAGTGCACCGGCCCCGCCCGCGGCGTCGCCGGCGGCCGGGTCGGTGCGGCCCGCGCCCGCCGGGTACCAGGTCGTGTCCGACGTACAGGGTTTCAGCCTGGCCGTGCCGGCCGGGTACCGGCGCACGACCGACGAGCAACGGGTGTTCTACGGATCGCCGGACGGGGCCGTGCGCATCGGGATCAAGGTGGCCGCGGCGCCGTCCGGCGGGCCGCTGGGGGTGATGCGGCGCGCCGACGCCGACGGCGCGGAGACGAATCCCGGGTTCCGGGAGAACAAGGTGGTGGCGACGACTCACGACGGGCTCCCGGCGGCCCTGTGGGAGTTCACCTGGGACGGTTTCACCCGCGCCGAGGGGGCCCGCCACACCTTCGACCTGTGCTGGGAGCAGGACGGGGTGCTCTACGACGTGTGGGTGTCGGCGCCCGTCGGCCGGGCGGCCGAGGCGCGCGGCCATTTCGACGCCGCGCTGGATTCCTTCGTACCGGCCGGCCGGGGCGCCGCGCAGCCCTGACGGCGCTCCCGGCGGGCACGTGGGGACGGATCAGCCGCGGGAGGCGGCGATCTGGGCGACGCGGCCGCGGACCAGGTACCAGCCGCCGACCAGGGCGGCGGCGATCGCGGGGACGAAGAGGACGGTGGTACGGCCCACTCCGCCGTCGCACCACATCAGGACCAGGACCGTGACGAGGAAGGCCAGCGTGACGAGCTGGGTGTACGGGGCCCAGGGCAGCCGGTAGGCGGGGCGTTCGACGCGGCCCTGCTTCGCCCGGCGCCAGAAGTGCAGCGAGCAGAGCATGACCATGGCCCAGGTGCCGAGGATGCCGAGCGAGGCGAAGTTGAGGACGATCTCGAAGGCGTCCTTGGGCATGAACTTGTTCAGGGCGACGCCGGCCAGGCCGAAGGCGGCGGTGAACAGGACGCCGCCGTAGGGGACCTTGCCCTTGTTCATGCGGGCGGTGAAGCGGGGCGCGGAGCCGGACATGGCCATGGAGCGCAGGATGCGGCCGGTGGAGTAGAGGCCGGAGTTCAGGCTGGAGAGGGCGGCGGTCAGAACGACCAGGTTCATGATGCCCGCGGCGCCGGGGACGCCGAGCTTGTCGAAAACGGTGACGAAGGGGCTCTGGTCGGAGCTGTACTCGGTGTAGGGGAGCAGCAGCGCGAGCAGGACCACGGAGCCGACGTAGAAGAGGCCCACGCGCCACATGATCGAGTTGATCGCCTTCGGCATGATCTTCTCGGGGTTCTCGGTCTCGCCGGCGGCGACTCCGCACAGCTCGACGGAGGCGTACGCGAAGACGACGCCCTGGACGACCAGGAGCATCGGCAGCATTCCGGCGGGGAAGATGCCGCCGTTGTCGGTGATGGAGGCGAGGCCGGGGGTGTGGCCGCCGATGTCGTGGCTGGTGGCGACGAGCCAGATGCCGACGACCAGGAAGATCACCAGGGCGGCGACCTTGACCAGGGAGAACCAGAACTCCATCTCGCCGAAGTACTTGACGGAGATCAGGTTGGCGGTGAGGACGACGGCCAGGGCGATGAGGGCGAGGACCCACTGGGGGACGTCGGTGAACAGCGACCAGAAGTGGGCGTAGGTCGCGGCGGCGGTGATGTCGGCGACGGTGGTGGTCGACCAGTTCAGGAAGTACAGCCAGCCGGCGGTGTAGGCGCCCTTCTCCCCCATGAACTCGCGGGCGTAGGAGACGAAGGCTCCGGAGGAGGGCCGGTAGAGGACGAGCTCGCCGAGGGCGCGGACGACGAAGAAGGCGAAGACGCCGCACACCGCGTAGGCGATCGCCAGGGAGGGTCCGGCTCCGGCGAGGCGGCCGCCGGCGCCGAGGAACAGGCCGGTGCCTATCGCCCCGCCGATTGCGATCATGTTGATGTGGCGGGACTTGAGGTCCTTGCTGTAGCCCTCGTCGCCCGCGTCGGTGTGGCGTGCGGACGGCTGGGCGGGGGCCTCGGCCAGGGTGCGGTCGGTCATGTACGACTTCGCCTTCGTGGGGTGGACAGGCAGACCGGGCCGCCGCGCGGGGGAGCTGGGTGGTGTCCCCTGTGCGGCGGTCCGGGTGTTTTGATCGCCCCAGGAGACCATGAGGGTCCGCCGGCCGCCAAAATCGCACCGTACGCATCGAAGCCCCCGACGACCTTGGAAAGGGGTGCCGGGGGCTTCGCGGGCGCTGGAATCCGGGGTTTTCGGGGGGTGCGGGCGTCAGCTGCTGCGCTGGTTGTCCGGGGTGGCCTCCGCGGCGGCCTGGTCGAGGCGGAAGGCCTCGTTGCCCAGGCCGATGCGGGCGTGCGCCTCGGGGCGGCTGCGGCGCAGCACCAGTCCGTACGCCAGTCCGACCACGGCGGCGGCGCCGATGATGCCGGGCAGGAGGAGGCTGAGCACGGAGCCCTTCTCGGCGCCGACCAGGACGCCGAAGTCCTTGACGGTCAGGACGGCGATGGCGAGCAGGGCGATCCCGGCGGCGCCGGCCGCCACGAGTCGCCAGACCTGGGCGCCGGCGGTGCCGCGGCGGACGAAGAAGGCGATGACGGCGAGGGAGGCGGCGGCCATGAGGAGGGTGACGCCGAGGGCTCCGACGCTGCCCATCCAGGTGAAGAGGTGCAGGACGGGCGCGGTGGGGTCGCCGGCCGGCTTGTCGTCGGTGACGGCGAAGGCGATGACGACGAGGACGGAGACGGCCGTCTGCAGGAGGGAGCCGGTGCCGGGGGCGCCGGTGCCGGCGTTGGTCCGGCCGAAGGCCGCCGGGAGGAGGCCTTCGCGGCCCATGGCGAAGGCGTAGCGGGCGACCACGTTGTGGAAGCTGAGCATGGCCGCGAAGATGCCGGTCACGAAGAGGACGTGCAGGACGTCGGTGAAGGCGGTTCCGAGACGGTCCCCGGTGAGCTGGAAGAGCAGGCCGGGGCCGGCCTCCGCGGAGGTCCTGACGACCTCGGAGGGGCCGGTGGCGACGGTGAGGGCCCAGGCGCTGAAGGCGAAGAAGAGGGCCACGAAGCCGACGGCGAGGAACATCACGCGGGAGACGACGATGTGCGGCCTGCTGGTCTCCTCGGCGTAGACCGGGGACTGCTCGAAGCCGACGAAGGCGGCGATGCAGAAGCAGAGCGCGGTGCCGAGGCCTGCTCCGCCGAGGGTGGCGGGGTCGAAGGCGTGCAGCGAGAGGCCTTCGGGGCCGGGCTCGGCGAGGGCGGAGACGTCGAAGATCACGACGAGGGCGCACTCGATGAGGAGGAGGACGCCGAGGACCTTGGCGTTGAGGTCGATCTTGAGCCAGCCGAGCGCGCCGGTGAGGGCGACCGCGGCCAGGGCGGGTATCCACCAGGCCAGTTCGGTGTCCAGGTAGGTGGCGAAGAGATTGGACACCTCGAAGCCGAGGATGCCGTAGACGCCGACCTGCATGGCGCTGTAGGCGACGAGGGCGACGAAGGAGGCGCCGGCGCCCGCGGTGGGGCCGAGGCCGCGGGCGATGTACGCGTAGAAGGCGCCGGCGTTGTGGACGTGCCGGCTCATCTCGGCGTAGCCGATGCCGAAGAGGGCGAGGACGACGCCGAGGATGACGAAGAGGAGGGGCTGGCCGACGACGCCCATGACACCGAATGTCGTGGGCATGACACCGGCGACGACCATCAGGGGCGCGCTGGCGGCGAGTACCGACAGCAGGAGTCCGGCGGTGCCGAGCCGGTCGGCGCGCAGGGCGCGGTCCGTCCCCTTGTACGTTCTTATGTCGGCCGGGTCCTGGAGCGTGGTGGAGCTGCCCGTCGGCATGGCAGGTTCCTTTCGGGGGGGTGGTCGGGGGCGTCAGGCGGTACCGAGGGCGGCGCCGCGCGCGGCGAGGAACGCCTTGTGCGGGTCGCGGTCCGGATAGGACCACGGGGCCGGGGTCGCGTGCCTCCCGATGCGGTGGAAGAGCGCGGCGGCCTCGGCGGGGCGGCCCTCGCAGAGCTTGGCGTGGGCCAGGTAGTTCAGGTCGACCCGGTTGCGGGGATGGTCGTCGCGCTCCCATTCCAGCCACCAGTCGAAGGCGGCGCGCAGCACCTGGCGGGCGCGCCGGCCGGACCAGTGCTGGCCGTCGCTGCCGAAGGTGTGACCGTGGGCGGCGGCGAGCACCCGGTAGCGCTCGGCGTGCGCGATGACGGGGAGCACGGCGAGCGGGGAGTCGGCCGGGGCCTCCTCGGCGGCCCAGGCCGCGAAGTCGTAGACCTCGTGGAGCGGGTCGTGGCCGGCGCCGGGGGTCCGTTCGGCGAGCTTGGCGACCATCAGGTGGTGGGCGTGGTGGTGTTCGCGGTGGCGGGCGCGGACCTGGTCGAAGTGACGGCTGAACTCCTCCTCGGTGCCGAACACCCGGGACAGGAGCAGCAGCCCGAGCCACGGGGTGGGATCCGCGGGGAGCAGGGCGGCGGCGCGGCGGCAGGCCTCCTCGGCGGCGGCCGGTGTGTCCTTGCGGCGCAGTGCCCGGAAGACGGCGGCGCAGGCGAGGAGGGTGGCCGCGTCGGCGCTGCCGGGTTCGGCGAGCAGCCACTCACGGGCCCATGCGCCGGCCGCGGGGGTCTCGGCGAGGACGACGACGCGGTGGCCGCGGCGGTCCCAGTCGTCGCCGGTGGCGACGAGGAGGGAGCGCGCCTTCGCCCAGCGGCCCTGGGTGAACTGCGCGCGGACGTCGACGAGTTCGGCGTCGCAGAGGGCCGGGTCGAAGAGCTGGGCGTCCCGCTTGCGGGTGCGGCCGAGGGGCGGCGGAGGCGGGGACATCCGCGGTTATCCCTCCAGGACACGGTCGGTCGGGGATCACGCCGGTGAGCGAGCCCGTGATCACGCACAGCAAAGCGGTAGGCCCAGCTCCGAGTCAAGGTCCAGTCCACTGGGTGGCGTGTTTCAACTGCTTTGTGCCGAGTGGCAGTTGGGATGGTTGTGCCAGTTCGGGGCTGTCCGTGCCGGGTGGCCGTAGGGTGAGCGCATGGCCGACATCGATGATCTTCCGCCGTACGAGCTGGGGTTCCCGGGGCCGCTGCGCGACCAGTTGGTCGCGGCGGTGCTGAGCGGGGCGAAGACGGCGACGACAGGGTTGCTCGCGGGGTACGAGGCGGCGGGCGAGGCGCCGCCTCGGGCCGGGCAGCGGACGGCGCTGGTGTCCTCCGCGGGGTGCCGTGTGGCCGTCCTGGAGGTGACGGAGGTACGGGTCGTACCGCTCGGTTCGGTGGACCTGGCGCACGCGGTGGCAGAGGGCGAGGGGTACGCCTCGGTGGCCGAATGGCGCGCCTCGCACGAACGGTTCTGGCACGGGGTCGCGTCCCGCGAGTTCCTCGGCGATCCGGGGTTCACGGTCGACGACCACACGCCGGTCGTGACGGAACGTTTCCGCCTCGTGGAGACCACCGGTCGCTAGGCCGCCGCCGTCTTCTGGTGGGCTGTCCGGGGCGTCGAACGCCGGTGCTCGGCGGCCCGGCCCGGCGGCCCCTGCCGGCGGGCCGGGCCGGGGTGCCGGGCCGGGGTGCCGGGCCGGGGTGCCGGGCCGGGGTGCCGGGCCGGGGTGCCGGGCCGGGGTGCCGGGCCGGGGTGCCGGG
>NZ_JBVJKF010000019.1:0-138953 GCF_055585365.1 Streptomyces sp. NPDC053432 | reverse complement strand
TTGCCGGGCCGGGGTGCCGGGCCGGGGTGCCGGGCCGGGGTGCCGGGCCGGGGTGCCGGGCCGGGGTGCCGGGCCGGGGTGCCGGGCCGGGGTGCCGCTGCGCGCGTCCGGGGCCCCCGGGCCCTGCGCCTCAATCGCCGGCGGGGCTGGATTGGCTGCTGTCCGTCGTCCGGTGCGGCGCCGTTCCGGGGGCTCCGCCCCCGCGCCCCCGCGCCTCGAACGCCGGCGAGGCTGGGTGTGCCGGGCCGGGGGCTTCGATCGTGCGGGTCGGTCCGCGGGGGCCCTCCGGGGCGACTCCTCGTCGTCGCGCCTGCGGCCGCGGCGCGACGGGGAGGGTGGTTGCGCGCTCCTCCTGCGGGGACGCCCCTGCGTGCCCCCGCTCCCCCCGCACCGGGAGGGCGCGGCCGGGGTGGGGACCAGGGCTCAGCGGTCTTGCCGCGGCCGCAGGGCGCGACGACGAGGAGTCACTCCGGAGGGGCCCCGCCCCAACTGGCCGGTCCCGCCCGGGGACACCCCCCAGCCCCGCCGGCGTTCGAGGCGCGGGGGCGCGCGGGCGGAGCCCCCGGAACGGCGGGCGTCAGGCCGTCGCGGTGGCGGCGGCGCGGCCCGCCGCGCGGCCGGAGAAGAGGCAGCCGCCCAGGAACGTGCCCTCCAGCGCCCGGTAGCCGTGCACGCCGCCCCCGCCGAAGCCGGCCGCCTCGCCCGCCGCGTAGACGCCGGGGAGCGGTTCGCCCGACGGGGTCAGGACGCGCGAGGAGAGGTCCGTCTGGAGGCCGCCCAGGGACTTGCGGGTCAGGATCGAGAGCCGTACCGCGATCAGCGGCCCGGCCTTGGGGTCCAGGATCCGGTGCGGTGCGGCCGTGCGGATCAGCTTGTCCCCGAGGTACTTGCGCGCCCCGTGGATCGACATCACCTGCAGGTCCTTGGTGAAGGGGTTGGCGATCTCCCGGTCGCGCGCCACGATCTGGTCGCGGACGACGGCCTCGTCGAGCAGGTCCTCCTTCGTCACCGCGTTCATGCCGCGCACCAGCGCGGACAGGTCCCGCTCCACGACGAAGTCGGCGCCGTTGTCCATGAAGGCCTTGACCGGGCCCGGCACGGCCTGCCGGGCCCGGTCGATGACGTCGCGGACCGACCTGCCCGTCAGGTCGGGGTTCTGTTCGGAGCCGGAGAGGCCGAACTCCTTGCCGATGATGCGCTGGTTGAGGACGAACCAGGTGTGGTCGTGGCCGGTCCTCATGATGTGGTCGAGGGTGCCGAGGGTGTCGAAGCCCGGGAAGAGCGGTACGGGCAGCCGCCTGCCCGTCGCGTCCAACCACAGGGAGGACGGGCCGGGCAGGATGCGGATGCCGTGCCGCGCCCAGATCGGGTTCCAGTTCTCGATGCCCTCCGTGTAGTGCCACATCCGGTCCTTGTTGACGTGGCTCGCGCCCGCCGCCTCCGCGATGCCCAGCATCAGGCCGTCCACGTGCGCCGGGACCCCGGAGAGCATCCGGGCCGGAGGGGTGCCGAGCCGGGCGGGCCACTGCGCGCGGACGAGGTCGTGGTTGCCGCCGATGCCGCCGCTGGTCACGATCACGGCCTGGGCCCGCAGGGAGAAGGTCCCGGCGGTCTCGCGGCTGCTGGCGGTGCCCCGTACGGCGGCCGAGGGCTCCAGGATCTCGCCCGTCACGGTGTCCACCGCGCCGGCGGTCCGGGACAGGCCGGTGACGCGGTGGCGGAACTTCAGCCGGACCAGGCCGCGGGCCACCCCGGCCCTGACCCGTCGCTCGAACGGTTCGACCAGGCCGGGGCCGGTGCCCCAGGTGATGTGGAAGCGGGGGACGGAGTTCCCGTGGCCGTTGGCGTCGTAGCCGCCGCGTTCCGCCCAGCCGACGACGGGGAAGAAGCGGACTCCCTGCGCGTGCAGCCAGGACCGCTTCTCGCCGGCCGCGAAGTCCACGTACGCCTCCGCCCAGCGGCGGGCCCAGACGTCCTCCTCGCGGTCGAAGCCGGCGGTGCCCATCCAGTCCTGGAGGGCGAGATCGCGGTTGTCCTTGATCCGCATCCGGCGCTGTTCGGGCGAGTCCACGAAGAACAGCCCTCCGAAGGACCAGTGCGCCTGGCCCCCCATGGACTGCTCCGGCTCCTGGTCGAGCAGGATGACCTTGCGGCCCGCGTCGACGAGCTCCGCGGTCGCCGCGAGGCCCGCGAGCCCGGCTCCGATCACGATCACGTCTGCGTCGTACGTCATGCGTGCACCCGTCCCCAGTCCTGACGTCGATGGTGGGGCAGATCCTTGGCTACGGAGCGGTAACCAGTCAACAGCGGTGATTGGATGACCCCTGTGAGCGCAGCGGATGAGGTACTGGACGTGGTGGACCGCGACGACCGGGTCGTCGGGCAGGCCAGGCGGGGCGAGGTGTACGCGGAGGGGCTGATCCACCGCTGCGTGTTCGTGCTGGCCAAGGACGCGCGGGGGCGGATCTTCGTGCACCGGCGGACCGCGTCGAAGCTGGTCTTCCCCTCGCACTACGACATGTTCGTGGGCGGGGTGCTGGGCGCCGGCGAGAGCTACGCGCAGGCCGCGCTGCGCGAGGCCGAGGAGGAGCTCGGCGTGAGCGGCCTGCCGCAGCCGGAGCCGCTGTTCAAGTTCCTGTACGAGGGCCCGGGCGGGTCCTGGTGGTCGTACGTGCACGAGGTGCGGTGCGAGGGGCCCGTGCGGCCGCAGGAGTCCGAGGTCGCGTGGCACGCCTTCCTGACGGAGGAGGAGCTCGCCGGGCGGGTCGCCGGGGGCGAGTGGCCCTGGGTACCGGACGGGCTGGAGGCGCACCGCAGGCTGGAGGAGTACCGGCGGCGCGAGGCGTAGCGCGCCCCGTACGGCCCGTACATTGGGCGGGTGATCGACTTCGTCAAGGACGTGCGCCTGTGGTTCGCACCCTCGAAGCTGAGGGACGAGGGCGAGACCCCCGACTACCGCTTCTCGCTGGCCAACGAACGGACCTTCCTGGCCTGGATCCGCACTGCCCTGGCCCTGGTCGGCGGCGGTTTCGCGGTCGACCAGTTCCTGCCGGACCTGCGGTGGGGGGTGCGCGTCGGGATGGCGTTCGCCCTGCTCGCGGTGGGCGCGGCCTGCGCCCTGCGGGCGGTGAACCACTGGATGCGGTGCGAGCGGGCGATGCGGCGCGGTGACGACCTGCCGCTGTCCCGGTTCCCGGTGGTGCTGAGCCTGGGAGTGGGGCTGGTGGCGCTGGCGATGATGGTGGTCGTGCTGCTGGGCTGGACCAAGCGGTGACCGGGTGAGCGGCGGGTACGGCGAGGGGCACGACCCGGGCCTGCAGCCGGAGCGGACCCGGCTCGCCTGGCGGCGTACGACGCTGGCCTCCTCCGTCGTGGCGGTGCTCGCCGTGCGCCAGGCCCTGCGCGGGACCGGGAGACCGGTGGAGCTGGCCGGGGTGTCGGTGATCGCGCTCGTGTGGCTGCTGTTCCTGTGGGTGGCGCACCGGCGCATCCGGGCGCTGGCGACGGACCGGCCGCGGACCCTCGCGCCGCGGGCCGCGGTGGCGGCGGCCGCGTGCACGGTGGCGCTCGCCCTGTTCGCGATGACCGTGATCATCTGACCCTTCCGTCGGATGATCGGGGTTCCTCGCACCATCGCGACACATCGGGTGTTACGGGATGATGCCGGACGATCCCCACTAGCCTCGGCGCCATGACGACCCTGCACCAGGAACACGCCACCCATGAGCACGCGCACGGCGCCGGCTGCGGCCACCGGGCGGTCCGGCACGGCGACCACGTCGACTACGCGCACGACGGACACCTGCACCGGGAGCACTCCGGCCACTGGGACGAGTGCGAGACCTCGGGCCACACCGCCCACGAGGGACACGACCACGCCCACGGCGCGGACTGCGGGCACGAGTCGGTGCGGCACGGGGACCACGTCGACTACCTGCACGACGGCCATCGCCACGCCGAGCACGACGGGCACTACGACGACCACTGACCCACCCGCCCTCCCCGGGCGCGGGGGCGGCTGGCAGGATGCGAGGCGCCTGTCAACGCGACCCGGGGAGACCGCAGATGACCGCCGACGCTCCGTACCTCGTCCAGCCCGCGCCGGGGGTGTACGCCTACGTGCAGCCGGACGGCGGCTGGTGCCTCAACAACGCCGGCTTCGTGAGCGACGGGGGCCGCACGCTCCTCGTCGACACGGCCGCCACCGAGCGGCGGGCGCTCGCCCTGCGCGAGGCGATCGTCTCGGCCGGGGTGCCGCTGCCCCGCACGGTGGTCAACACCCACCACCACGGCGACCACACCTACGGCAACAGCCTGTTCGCGCCCGAGGCGCTGATACTCGGGCACGAGAACGCGCGGGCGGAGCAGCTCGCCGCCGGTCACCAGCTGGAGATGATCTGGCCCGCGACGGACTTCGGCGCGATAGAGATCACCGCGCCCGACCTGACGTACGGCGACCGGACGACCCTGCACCTCGGCGACACGGAGGTCCGGGTGGTCCACCCCGGCGTCGCGCACACCACCGGGGACTCGATCGTGTGGCTGCCCCGGCAGCGGGTGGTGTTCACCGGGGACCTGGTCTTCGCCGAGGGCACCCCGTTCCTGGCGATGGGCTCGCTGGCCGGTTCGCTGCGGGCGCTGGAGCTGCTGCGCTCCCTGGACGCGGAGACGGTCGTGCCGGGGCACGGCCCGCTGACCGACCCGTCGGCCTACGACTCCACCGAGCGCTATCTGCGGTACGTGGCCGAACTCGCCCGCGAGGGCCGGGACAAGGGGCTCACCCCGCTGGAGGTCGCACGGCAGGCCGACCTCGGCGAGTTCGCCGCCTGGCGGGAGAGCGAGCGGCTGGTGGCGAACCTGCACCGGGCGTACGCGGAACTGGCCGGGGAGCCGGAGGGGGTCCCGCTGGACATCCTGGCGGTGCTGCGGGACATGACGGTGATGAACGGCGGGACGCCGATCCTCTGCCACGCCTGATCGGCGGGAGCGGGGCGGGGTTCTTTCGGCCCGCGCTCTGGACGACATACCGACTGGTCGGCATGATGGCCACGACACCCGTCGCCGACTCCGCACGGAGGTGCGCAGCATGACGTCAGCATCGGCCTCAGCGCCAGCCGATCCGCGAGGCCTGGATCTGGAGCGGCTGCGCGGTCATCTCGACCGGGCGCGGCCCGGCCTCGTGGCCGGGGCGCTGCGCGGCCGGCTGATCGAGGGCGGCCGCTCGAACCTCACGTACGAGGTCACCGACGGGAGCACCCGCTGGGTGGTGCGCCGGCCCCCGCTCGGCCACGTACTGGCCACCGCGCACGACATGCGGCGCGAGCACCGGGTGATCGCGGCGCTGCACGGAACGGCGGTCCCGGTGCCGGAGCCGCTGCTGCTGTGCGAGGACGAGTCCGTGCTGGGCGCGCCGTTCTACGTGATGGAGTACGTGGAGGGGGTGCCGTACCGGACGGCCGGGCAGCTCGCCGCGATCGGGCCGGAGCGCACGCGCCGCGCGGTGCTGGGCCTGGTCGACACCCTGGTCGAACTGCACGCCGTGGATCCCGAGGCGGTGGGTCTGGGCGACTTCGGCCGCCCGGAGGGTTTCCTCGACCGCCAGCTGCGCCGCTGGGGCAAGCAGCTCGCGGCCTCGCGGGGGCGTGAGCTCGCCGGGATCGACGAGCTGCACGGCTCGCTGGGGCGGGCACTGCCCGACTCCCCCGCGCCGACCGTGGTGCACGGCGACTTCCGGCTGGACAACGTACTGATCGGTGGTCCCCAGGACACGATCCGGGCGGTGCTGGACTGGGAGATGTCCACGCTGGGCGATCCGCTGACCGACCTCGGGCTGCTGGTGATGTACAGCTCGGACCTGGGCCTGACCGAGTCGCCGGTCAGTACGACGAGCGGGGCGCCGGGGCATCCGACGCCCGCCGAGCTGATCGAGCGGTACGCCGCCCGCTCCGGCCGGGACACCGGCGCCATCGCCTGGTACACGGCCTTCGCCTGGTTCAAGCTCGCGGTGATCCTCGAAGGCATCCACTACCGCTACACGCTCGGGCAGACCGTCGGGGCGGGCTTCGACCGGATCGGCGAGCTGGTGCCGGTCTTCATCGAGCACGGACTGACCACCCTCCACGAACCGCAGCAAGGCTGAGGAGCCGATCAGCATGGACTTCGCATTCGACGCCCGGACCGAGGAACTCCGCGGGCGGCTGCTCGCGTTCATGGAGGAGTACGTCTACCCGGCGGAGCCCGTCGCCGCCGAGCAGCGCGCGCGGCTGGCCTCGCCCTGGGACACCCCGGCCGTGTTCGGTGAACTGAAGGCCGAGGCGCGCCGTCAGGGCCTGTGGAACCTCTTCTTGCCGGACGGCGAGTACGGGGCGGGGCTGACCAACCTCCAGTACGCCCCCCTGGCCGAGATCACCGGCCGCAGCCCGCACCTGGCGCCGATGGCGACCAACTGCGCGGCGCCGGACACCGGGAACATGGAGCTGCTCGCGCAGTTCGGCGACGAGGAGCAGAAGAAGCAGTGGCTGGAGCCGCTGCTGGCCGGGGAGATCCGGTCGGCGTTCGCGATGACCGAGCCCGAGGTGGCGTCGTCGGACGCGACGAACATCGAGACGCGGATCGAGCGGTCGGCGGACGGGTCCGAGTACGTGGTCACCGGGCGCAAGTGGTTCATCTCCGGTGCCATGAACCCGGACTGCAGGATCTTCATCGTGATGGGCAAGACCGATCCGGAGGGCGCCGATCCGCGCCGCCAGCAGTCCATGATCCTGGTCCCGCGCGACACTCCGGGGGTGGAGGTGCGGCGCGCGATGACGGTCTACGGGTACGAGGACCACGACCACGGCGGTCACGCGGAGGTGGTCTTCGACGGGGTCCGGGTCCCGGCGGCGAACCTGATCGGCGAGGAGGGCACCGGCTTCGCCATCGCCCAGGCGCGGCTGGGCCCGGGCCGCATCCACCACTGCATGCGGCTGATCGGCATGGCGGAGCGGGCCATCGACCTGATGTGCCGGCGCGCGGTGGGGCGTACGGCCTTCGGGAAGCCGCTGGCCGAGCAGGGCGTCGTCCAGAACTGGATCGCCGACGCCCGGGTGACGGTGGAGCAGCTGCGGCTGCTGGTGCTGAAGACGGCCTGGCTGATGGACACGGCCGGGAACCGGGGCGCGCACACGGAGATCCAGGCCATCAAGATCGCGACGCCCCGGGCGGTGGTGCGGATCCTGGACGACGCGGTGCAGCTGCACGGCGCGGGCGGGGTGAGCCAGGACTTCCCGCTGGCCGAACTGTGGGCGGCGGCGCGGACGCTGCGGCTGGCGGACGGTCCGGACGAGGTCCACCAGCGGTCGCTGGCGCGACGGGAGCTGAAGAGGTACGCCGCCCGCTCCTGAACGTGTGGGAATCGTGCGGGAGTTCGTGCGAACCCATGTGCGACGTGAAGGCGGTGCGGGGAGTCCTTTGAGAAACCTTGTTGAACGACCCCGAACCGCCGGTACGTTCTTGATTTGCGCCTGTCAATCGGAACAGGGTTCTCCAGAAGGTTTGACGCCCCACACGTCAGCATGAGGAGAACTCTCCGGATGGCAACTCACAAGCGCTCGCGCACTTTCCGGTACGCGGCGATCGGCACGGGAGCCGCCGCGGCGGCCGCCGCGGCCCTGATCGCCAGCCCCTTAGCCGGGGCGGCGACACCGGCCGAGGGAACGGTGTACGGACTGGGCGCACCCGGTGCGATCAGCGGCAGCTACGTCGTCATACTCGACGCATCCGCGAACAAGGAAGAGCTGGCCAAGAAGTACGGCGGCGAGCTGAAGCGCACCTACAGCTCGGGGGTGAACGGCTTCTCGGCCGCGGGCCTGAGCGAGACCGAGGCCAAGCGGCTCGCCGCGGACCCGGCCGTCGGCAAGGTCGTGCAGAACAAGAAGTTCACCATCAACGCCACGCAGAACAACCCGCCTTCATGGGGTCTGGACCGGATCGACCAGAGCGCCAAGGCGGGCGACAAGAAGTACAGCTACCCCGACAGCGCCGGCGAGGGCGTGACGGCGTACGTCATCGACACCGGCATCCGCACGACCCACAAGGACTTCGGCGGCCGCGCCACGTCCGGCTTCGACGCGGTGGACAACGACGACAAGGCCGATGACGGCAACGGCCACGGCACGCACGTCGCGGGCACCATAGCGGGGACCTCGCACGGCGTCGCCAAGAAGGCGAAGCTGGTCGCGGTGCGGGTGCTGGACGACAACGGCTCGGGCACGACCGAGCAGGTGGTCGCCGGGATCGACTGGGTCACCCAGCACCACTCGGGGCCCTCGGTGGCCAACATGAGCCTGGGCGGCGGCGCCGACGAGGCGCTCGACGAGGCGGTGCGCCGGGCCATCGCCTCCGGCGTCACCTTCGGGGTGGCGGCGGGCAACGAGTCGGCCGACGCCGGGCAGGGCTCGCCCTCGCGGGTCCCGGAGGCGATCACGGTGGCGTCGAGCACCATCGACGACCAGCAGTCCTCGTTCTCCAACTTCGGCTCGGTGGTGGACCTGTACGCGCCGGGTTCGGACATCACGTCCGCCTGGAACGACAGCGACACCGGTACGAAGACCATCTCGGGCACCTCGATGGCCACCCCGCACGTGGTGGGAGCCGCCGCGGTCTACCTGGCCGGGCACCCGAAGGCGACCCCGGCCCAGACGGCCGCGGCGCTGACGGCCGCGGCCACGAGCGGCGCGGTGACCAATCCTTCGGCGGGCACGGCGAACAAGCTCCTGAAGGTCGCCCCGTAGGGATCCGGTGATCCGGTGACCCGGTTTCCGGGCACGGCACTAGGGACGCAGCGCGCGCAGCAGCAGGTCGGCGAGGTGATCGGCGACCTGCTGCGGCGTGAGCGGGCCGTCCGCCCGGTACCAGGTGGACAGGTGGTGCACGGACCCGAAGTGGTAGTCGACCACCAGGTCCGCGGGCGTGGCGGTGGAGAACACGCCCGTGCGCTGCCCCTCCTCGATCAGCGCGCGGAACCGCTCGTGGTAGCGCCGCCGCTCGGCCCGCACCTGCTTGAACTTCTCCGGGCTGAGCTGGTGCATCGACCGGAAGAAGATCATCGCGTCGTCGAGGTTCTCGATCGTGGTGACCACCACGTCCGCGGCCGCCGCCCGCAGCCGCTCCTCGACGGGCGCGTCGGATCCGGCCACCGCGTCCAGCCGCTGCTGCTGCAGGCGCAGCATCCGCGCGTACACCTCGTGCAGCAGGTCGTCCTTGGACCCGAAGTAGTGGTAGAGGGCGCCCTTGGTGACCCCGGCGGCCTCGACGATCTCCTGGACCGAGGTGCGGTCGTAGCCGCGCTCGGCGAACAGCCGTGTGGCGACGGCCAGCAGCCGCTGCGGTACCGGCGCTTCATGCGTGCCCTCGGGCTCCGTCGTCTTGGCAGCCGCCATGGCGCTGACCTTCCCTTCGCAGTCCTTCGTACGACCGTCCGACTCTTTTCAGCCGCGGTCGCGCAGTTCCCGTCGCAGGATCTTGCCACTGGTCGTCTTCGGAAGGACAGGCAGGATCTCCACCTGGCGCGGGTACTTGTACGCGGCCAGGCGCTCGGCGCAGTGGGCGGCGAGTTCCTCCGGTCCGGCCGAGGCTCCCGGGCGCAGGCTGACGTACGCCTTGACGCTCTCCCCGCGGTACGGGTCCGGGACGCCCACCACGGCCGCCTCGCGGACCGCGGGATGTGCGTAGAGCACGTCCTCGACCTCGCGCGGCCACACCTTGAAGCCGGAGGCGTTGATCATGTCCTTCTTGCGGTCGACGACGTAGAGCCAGCCGTCCGCGTCCATGAAGCCGACGTCCCCGGTGCGCAGTTCGCCGCCGGGGAAGGCCTCCGCGGTCTCGGCGGGCAGGCCCCAGTAGCCGGCCACGACCTGGGGGCCGCGGACCGCGATCTCCCCGGTCTCACCGAAGGGGACCTCCGCGCCCTGCTCGTCCAGGACGCGGACGACGGTGTCCGCTCCGGGCAGGCCCACGGAGAGGGTGCCGGAGGCCGGGTCGACGGGGGCTTCGAGGTGCACGGGCACGGAGGCGGAGGCGGCGGTGGTCTCGGTGAGGCCGTAGCCGTTGCGGAGGTAGAACCCGAAGGCGGCGCGCAGGCGGTCGACGAGCGCGGGCGGGAGGGGTGCACCGCCGGAGGAGATCACCTGGAAGGAGGAGAAGTGGTCCCGGGTCACGGCGGGGTGGGCGGCGAGGGCCATGAAGGCGGTCGCGGGGCCGACGGTGTAGGCGGGGCGGTGTTCGAGGAAGGCGTCGAGGACGGCCCCCGCCTCGAAGCGGTGGGCGAGGACGAGGGTGCCGGCGTTGACGAAGCAGGCGGAGAGCTCGCAGACCATGCCTGTGATGTGGAAGAGCGGGGCGAGGGCGAAGTAGACGGCGCCCTCGGGGAGGGGATGGCCGGCGACCTGGCGGGCGGCGTTGTGGATGAGCGCGCCGTGCGGGTTCATCGCACCCTTGGGCGTGCCGCTGGTGCCGGAGGTGTAGCCGATGAGGGCGATGTCGGCGGCGGTCGGCGACGGGCCGCCGGGCCCGGGGTGGCCCTGCCGTGCCACGGCGAACAGGTCCAGCACCACCGTCGGCGGAGCCGCGTCCCGCCCCGCGGGCGGCTGCGGCGCCCCGCGTACCGCCGACGGCGGAGCAGGGCTCGGCCCCGCAGGCGTCCGAGGCGCGCGGGGCCGGGGTTCGGGACGGGGCCCCGGGTCGGTGGGGACCGCGCCGGCGCCGGAGGCGGGAACGGTGGAGGGGCGGGTCGGGGAAGGGTCCGCGCGGCCGACAACGGCGGCGGGGCCGGGGAGGACCGGTGGTCCCGGCGGCTCGGGGCAGCGCGGAGCCGGGACGGCCGGGCCGGACAGACCCGACGGCCCTGCGGAGCGGGAAGCCGGGGCCGCGGCCGTGGACGGGCTGGGCAGGACCCCCGTGCCCGACGGCCCTGCGGAGCGGGAAGCCGGGGCGGGGAAGACCCGGGGGTCGTTCCGGGTCTGGAAGTCCGTGTCCCGCGCGGTCAGGGCGACCCGCACGGACGTGCCCCGCACGGTCTCCCCCACGTACGCCTCCCACGCACCCTCTTCGCAGACGACCGCCGCCGCACCGGAGTCGCGCAGGACGTGCGCCAGCTCGCCGGACTTGTACATCGGGTTGAGCGGGACGACCACCGCCCCCGCCTTCCAGGCGGCGAGCACGGCCAGCACGAAGTGCGGGGTGTTCTGGAGCATGACCGCGACCCGGTCCCCCCGCCGTACGCCCTCCGCCGCGAGGCGGCCGGCGATCGAGTCGGAGAGCGCGTCGGCCTGCGCGTAGCCGATCCGGCCGTCGAAGTAGGCCAGCGCGGTGCGCTCGGGGGCGCGGGCGACGGCTTCCCGGAAGGCGTGCAGCACGGTGGGCGGCGGCGCGAGGGGCGCGCGCTGCGCGGGGCTGAGCAGGCCGAGCCACGGCTTGGCCGCGTAAGCGGAGCCGGAGCCGGAGCCCGAGCCGGATTTCATCGGGCTTCCCAAGTGCGCTGGAGGCGGTTCATCCCGCTCAGCCAGCGGTCCGGGTCGGTGGCCCGGGCCGCGTAGAAGTCCGCCACCTCGGCGTGCGGGAGGATCAAGAACCGGCCCTTCTCCATGCCGTCGAACAATGCGTCAGCGACCGCGTCCGGCTCGATCGCGGTCGGCGCGAGGACGAGTTCGCCCGCCGAGCCCGCGGCGGTCAGCATGTCGGTGCGCACCCCTTGCGGGCAGATGGCGTGGACCTGGACACCGCGGTGCCGGTAGGTCAGCGAGAGCCATTCGGCGAAGGCGAGCGCACCGTGCTTGGTGACACTGTACGGGGCCGCTCCGATCATGGTCAGCAGCCCTGCGGCCGAGACGGTGGAGACGAAGCGGCCGCTCCCCCGCTCCAGCCACTGGGGCAGCAGCAGCCGGGCCGCGCGGACGTGTGCCATGACGTTGACGTCCCAGGCCGCCTCCCACACGGCCTCGTCGGCGAACGCGTCGCCGCCTGAGGCGAGTCCGGCGTTGGCGCAGTAGACGTCGACGGTCCCGCCGAGCGCCTCCCGGGCCTCGGCCACGATCGCCGAGGCGTCGCCGGGTACCGCGATCGCCCGGGCGCCGATCTCCCCCGCCACCGCGGCGGCCTTGGCGGGGTCGAGGTCGTTGACCACCACCGTGGCGCCCTCGGCCGCGAAGCGGTGGGCGAGGGCGGCGCCGATGCCGCCGCCCGCGCCGGTGACGACGACTCGCTGGTCCTGGTACGCGCTCACGGGATCACCCTTCGGGGACGGACGCCGACTGCCGACGCCGGGCAGACTAACCGGTCGGTATGTCGTGGCGGAAGAGGGCCGACGCCTAGCGTGACGGGATGAGTCTGTCGCGACGGGGGCTGCTGGGACTGGCGGGGGCGGTCGGGGCCGCGGGGGCGGTCGGGGCGGCCGCCCCCCGTGCGGAGCGCGTGCGCACCGGGTTCGAACGGCTCGCCGCGGACGGGTACGGGCTGCTGGCCGGCCAGAAGGTGGGGGTGGTCACCAACCCCACGGGGATCACCGCCGACGCCCGTCACCTGGTCGACGTGCTGCACGCGGAGGAGGCGGTGGACCTGGTCGCGGTGTTCGGGCCCGAGCACGGGTTCCGCGGCACGGCCCAGGCGGGCGGTTCGGAGGGGGCCGGGCGCGATCCGGCGACCGGGCTGCCCGTGTACGACACGTACGACAAGAGCGGGGAGCGGCTCGCCGAGGTGTTCAGGACGGCCGGGGTGGACACCGTCGTCTTCGACGTCCAGGACGTCGGGGCGCGCTTCTACACCTACATCTGGACCCTGTACGACTGCATGCGCGCGGCCGCCCTCGCGGGCAAGGCGATGGTGGTGCTGGACCGGCCCAATCCGGTGGGCGGCCGGCGTGCGGCGGGGCCCGTGCTGGAGCGCGCGCACGCGAGTTTCGTGGGCCGGGAGCCGATCGCGCTCGCGCACGGGATGACGGTGGCCGAGCTGGCGCTGCTCTTCAACGGCGAGTTCCTGCGCGGTGATCCGGTCAGGCTGCGGACGGTGGCGATGTCCGGGTGGCACCGGGGTTCTTTCTTCGGCGGGACGGGGCTGCCCTGGGTGCCGCCGAGCCCGAACATGCCGACCCCGGACACCGCCCTCGCGTACGCCGGCACGTGCCTGTTCGAAGGGACGAACCTCTCCGAGGGGCGCGGGACGACGACGCCGTTCGAGGTGGTGGGCGCGGAGGGGATCGACCGGCGGTGGGCGGAGGCGGCGAACGCGCTCGGGCTGCCGGGCGTGTGGTTCCGGGAGGCGTACTTCACCCCGTCCTTCTCCAAGCACGCGGGCAGGACGTGCGGCGGGGTCCGGCTCATCGTGCACGACCGGGAGGCCTTCGACCCCGTCCGGGCCGGGATCGGGCTGCTGGTGACCGCGCGCCGGGCGTGGAGCGGCTTCGGCTGGCGCGCGGACCACTGGATCGACAAGCTGACCGGCACGGACCGGGTGCGGACGATGGTGGACGCGGGGGCCGGGGTGGAGGAGATCGCGGCCGACTGGGCGGCGGGGCTGGCCCGGTTCGAGGCGGTGCGCGGGAAGTACCTGCTCTACGGCTGATCCGGTGACGTCACGGGTCTGGCCGGGCGGGGGCGGCGGCAGGATGCTGGAGCCGACGGCGTTCACGGGTGCGGACGCACGGACGCACGGACGCACGGCATGGAGGGGGACCTCATGGCGGAGGGCGTGGCCGGCTTCGGGACGGGGATCGGGGCGGGGATCGGGGCGGGCATCGGTGTCGGGCCGTACGCGGAGCTGACCTTCGACTCCGACGGGGACGTGGACCGTGCCACCTACGGGCCGGTGGAGTGGATGGAAGCCACGGACCTGCTGGTCTTCGCGCACGGCTGGAACAGCGACCGCTCCACGTCGATACGGCTCTACGACCGCTTCTTCGCCCCCTTCCCGGAGCTGGTGGGGCCGGGTGTGCGGCTGGGGTACGTGGGGGTCATGTGGCCGTCGATCCGCTTCTCCGACGAGCCGATACCGGACTTCGACCCGCCCGGGGCGTTCGCGGAACCCGGCTTCGGTACCGCGCTGGACCCGGCCACCCGTCGGGCGCTCGGGGCCTTCTGGCCGGGGCGCGGCGCGGAGCTGGACCGGGTCGCGGAGTTTCTGGAGGAGCGGCCGGAGTCGGAGGCGGCGCTCGCCGAGTTCGGGGCGCTGGTACGGCGGCTCGCCGGGATCGACGGGGCGTCAGCGGCCGTGACCGGGGCAGTCCCGGCCCTCTTCACGGCCGACGCCGTGGAGGTGTGCCGGGCGCTCGCGCTCGCGCTGGCCGAGGCGGGCGGGCCGCCCGCGGGCGCCGGGGACGGGCGGGACCCGGCCCTCGGCGGCGGCCTGCGCGGGTTGTGGGGCGGGGCGAAGGAGCTGCTGCGGCAGGCTTCGTACTACCAGATGAAGAAGCGGGCGGGGGTGGTCGGCGAGCGGGGGCTGGGGCCCGTACTGGTGGAGCTGGCGGCGGCGCGCCCGGCGCTGAGGATCCACCTGATCGGGCACAGCTTCGGGGCCCGTCTGGTCTCGTTCTCGCTGCGCGCGGTGCCGGACACGGCGCGATTCGTCGCCTCGTTGACCCTGCTCCAGGGTGCCTTCTCGCACTACGCGTTCTGCGACCGGCTGCCGCACGACCGGGGGCACGGGGGCGCCCTGGGCGGGCTCCAGCGCCGGGTGGCCGGACCGGTGGTCGCCTGCCATTCCCCGTACGACTCGGCCCTGAAGGTGTTCTACCCGCTGGCCTCCCGGATGGCCGGGGATTCGGCCGGTCTGCTCGGTTTCGACGAGCGGTGGGGCGCGATCGGGCACGACGGGGTGCAGTCGGTGCCGGGCGCTCCGCGGCTCTCCCTGGAGTCGGCCCTGCGCGAGGGGATGCCGGCGTCGGGGTGTGTCAGCGTGGACGCCGGTTCCGTGGTGCGGCGGGGCGGGGCCCCTTCGGGGGCGCACAGCGACATCTGCCACGCCGAGCTGGCCGAACTCGTGGTCAGCGCGGGGCGCATGGGGCGCTGAGTTCCGGCCATGTGCCACCCGCACGCCTCGTCCGCCCTGCATGCGCCCGCCGCCCGGCGGGCATGTTGGGCACATCGGTGCAGGTGGAGGTGAAAGTGTGATGGCGGGTTTCCGGAGTCTGGCCTACCAGGTGCGCGACGCGCGCAACGACCGTGCCCTGCGGCGCCATTCGCTGCGCCGCTGCCTGGAGCGGTTCGCGCCGTACGGGCACCGGGCGACGTGGTGGCACCTGTGCGACCGGCACGGGATCGCCCCCGAGGACCGGGGGGCCGATCCGCTGCGGCTGGTGGCGGCGCTGGAGGAGCTGGAGGAGGCCCGGGCGGTGTGGCTGGAGTACGAGCGGCAGTTCGCGGAGCGGCGCCGCCGGGAGAAGCACCACGGGCTGCGCCGGCCGGAGTGGGCGTGGGGCGGCAGCGGGGACGCGGTGGTGCGGTGCGCGGATCCGGGGGTGCGGCCGGAGGGGACGCTGGGTGAGGTGCTGCGGCGCCTGGTGCGGGCGCTGGAGTCGGAGCCGGGCACGGGGTGCCCGGTCTGCGGCGAGAGTGAGCTGCGGTGGCCGGCGGTGGTCCGGGTCGGCTCCTGGGAAGGGGCCTGGGCGTGGGACGGGCCGGTGTGCGCGGGCTGCGGGATCGTGGTGCCGAGACCGGCGCTCGCGGAGCCTGCCTCGGCAGCGGTCCGGGCGGGGGCCGCGTGACGGTGCCACCGGTGCCGGTGGTCCCGGTGCTGCTGGCGTCGCTGAACGGTGCCCGGAGCGCCGCGGACGGCCCGGCCGTGCCGATGTCCCCGGCGGATCTGGCGGGCTCGGCGCTGGCGGCGGTCGCCGCGGGGGCCGGGGAGGTGCTGGTGCACCCGCGGACCCCGTGCGGGCGGGAGAGCCTCTCGCCCCGGGTGGTGGGGCCGCTGCTGGAGGCGCTGCGGGGCGCGGGGGTCGGCGTACCCCTGGTGGTGCCGGCGTGCGTCGGGGCCGAGCCGGGTGCCGCCGAGCGGCTGGAGCGGGTGCGTTCGTGGACGGTGCTGCCGGACCGGGCGGTGGTGCACTTCGCGGAGCCGGGGGCGCGGGAGCTGGCGGAGGCCCTGCTGGGGCGGGGCGTGGCGGTGGACGCGGTGGTACCGCTGGGCGGGGCGGGCGGTCCGGGCGACTCGGACGGGCCGGGCGGCGACTCGTACGGGCCGGGCGACTCGGACCGGCCGGACTGGGCGGACCGGCCGGACTGGGCGGATCCGATGGCGCGGTTCCTGGCCTGGCCGGTGCGCGAGCCGGGGCGGGTGCGGCTCGTGGCGGAGCTGGCGTCGGCCGGCCCCTCGCTGGTGGCCGGGTTGCGCGGGCTGCCCCCGGTGGAGGTGCTGCTGTTCGGGCGGGAGGCCGCGGCGTGGCCGGTGCTGCGGCTGGCGGCGCGGTGCGGTACGGGTGCGCGGACGGGCGTGGGCGACGTACTGCACCTGCCGGACGGGCGGCCGGCGCTCTCGAACGCGGAACTGGTGGCGGCGGCCCGGTCGGTGCTGCGTGCGGCGGCGACTCACCCGCACTCCGGGCCGCCTACAGCCGGGAACCGGTGACCCGTTCACCTATGACGTCGTCCGGGTTGGACAGTGCGCAGGTCTTCAACGAGAGGCAGCCGCAGCCGATGCAGTCCGTCAGGTGGTCGCGCAGGCGGGCCAGCCGGTCGATGCGCTCGTCGAGCTCCTTGCGCCAGGCCTCCGAGAGCCGGGCCCAGTCCTCGCGGGTGGGGGTGCGCTCCTCGGGGAGCTGCGCCAGGGCCTCGCGGATGCTGGCGAGGGGGATGCCGACGCGCTGGGCGGCACGTACGAAGGCGACCCGGCGCAGCGCGTCGCGGGTGTAGCGGCGCTGGTTCCCGGAGGTGCGGCGGCTGCTGATCAGGCCCTTGGTCTCGTAGAAGTGGAGTGCGGAGACGGCGGCGCCGCTGCGGGCGGACAGCTGGCCGACGGTGAGTTCGTGGACGTTCTCGGGAATCTGCGGCACCCGGCCGAGCGTAGTCGGAGGTCCGTTGACATACACATACGGTCCCAGCATGCTGAGCAAACGCTTATTCGTCTGTTCATGTGCACCGACAGGTAGGAGCAGGGCATGGCCGAGCCGAGGGTCTTCACGTCCGCCGAGGAACTGCGCGCCGGGATCGGCGAGCCGCTCGGCCCGAGCGGCTGGCTGGAGGTGGACCAGAAGCGGATCGACCTCTTCGCGGACGCCACGGGCGATCACCAGTGGATCCACGTGGACCCGGAGCGCGCGGCGGACGGACCCTTCGGTTCCACCATCGCCCACGGCTATCTGACCCTGTCGCTGCTGCCGAGCCTGGTGCCGCAGATCATGCGCGTCGAGGGCATGCGGATGGGTATCAACTACGGGACGAACAAGGTCCGTTTCCCCGCGCCGGTGCCCGTCGGCTCGCGGCTGCGCTCGACCGCCGTGATCACGGAGGTCACCGAGGCGGGCGGCGGCGTGCAGGTCACGGCGACCGTGACGGTCGAGCGGGAGGGCGGCGACAAGCCGGTGTGCGTGGCGGAGTCGGTGTCCCGCTACTACTTCTGAGCCGTCCCGGGACTACGTACGGGCGGGGATCTCGGGGATCTCGGGGCCGGCGCCCACCATCCGCAGGACGAGGTCGGCGTAGAGCGCGCCGACCTCTTCGGGCGTGCGGTTCCCGGCCGCGCTGAACCAGCGCGCGACGTCGATGCACAGCGAGAGCACGGCGAGGGTGGTGCCCGGCACGTCGGGGACGTCGAACTCCCCCGTAGCGACCCCGTCGGCAAGGATGCGCCGCACGGCGGCGTCGCTCCGCCGGCGCAGGGTGACGATTTCGGAGCGGTGCTCCGGAGCGAGAGCGTCGAGCTCGTACTGGACCACCCGCGCGGTGGTGTGGTGCGCGGCGTGCCAACCCACGAAGGACCGCACGGCGGCGTCGAGCCGCTGCGCGGCGGAGCCGGGGCCCTCGGCGGCCGAGGTCAGGATCTCGAGCGCCTTGTCGTGGCCGATCCGGCTGATCCGGTGGAGCAGCTCTTCCTTGGTCTTGTAGTGGATGTAGAGCGCGGCGGGGCTCATCCCGGCGCGGCCCGCGATGTCACGGGTGGTGGTCGCGTGGTAGCCGCGTTCGGCGAAGGCGTCGACGGCGGCCACGAGCAGCCGCCTCGCCGCGTCGGGGGTGACCTCCGACCACGGCCGGTAGCCGCCGGTTTCCGCGCTGTCCATCGCTCGCTCACCCTCTTCGCCTTGTAGGAATGAACACCTTACCGGAGGGTGAGCAAGCGCTTAGCGATCCTGGGCGGTGGGCTGCTTCGGAGCGAAGGGGTCGTAGTTCGTCATGATCTTCTCCATCCGGGCCTGGTCGACCCGGCTGACGATCTGACCGACCTCCTGGCGGTCGCGGATCACCTTGGCGAGGGTGAAGGCCGAGGTCGTCAGGTAGAGCACCGCGATGCCGAGGAAGGCCCGGACCCAGGCGTTCGTGTCCAGGTTGTAGATCCCCAGCGCCACGGCGGCGGTGGCGACGCCGAAGGAGGCGACGGCCTGGGCGTAGAAGGCCCCCGTGTTCTGCTGCTTGACCGGTGTCTCGTTCATGGGTCCAGCTTCGGGCGGGGGCACCGCGGGCGCATGGGTGCGCGTACTCACGTACGTACTCAGAAAGCCGAAATCCCTGTCCGGGCGCGGCCGATGAGGAGTTTCTGGATCTGGCTCGTGCCCTCGTACAGGGTCATCACGCGGGCGTCGCGCAGCAGCTTGCCCGCCGGGTACTCGTCTACGTAGCCGTAACCGCCGTGGACCTGGAGGGCGTTGCTCGCGGCGCGTACGGCGGCCTCGGAGGCGAAGAGCTTGGCGGTGGAGGACTCGGTGGCGAAGGGCTGCCCGCGGTCTATGAGGTCGGCGACCCGCCAGGTCAGCAGCCGGGCCGCGTCCACGTCGACCGAGATGTCGGCGATCAGCTCCTGGACCAGTTGGTGGTGGGCGATCGGTTTGCCGAACTGCTCGCGCCGGCCGGCGTAGGAGACGGCGGCGTCGAGCGCGGCCTGGGCGATGCCGACGCATCCGGCGGCGACCGACATCCGGCCCTTGGCCAGCGCGGACATGGCGACCGAGAAGCCCTTGCCCTCGGGGCCGAGCATCGCGGAGGCGGGTACGCGGACGCCGTCGAGGGCGAGTTCGGCGGTGGCCTGGCCGCGGAGCCCGAGCTTGCCGTGGATCTCGCGGCGGGTGAGGCCGGGGGCGTCGGCGGGCACGAGGAAGGCGGAGACCCCGCGGTGGCCCGGCTCGTCGTTCGTGCGGGCGAAGAGCAGCACCACGTCGGCCCAGGTGCCGTTGGTGATGAAGGTCTTGGCGCCGCTGATCACGTAGGAGTCGCCCTCGCGCACCGCGCGGGTGGTGAGGTTGCCGGCGTCGGAGCCGGTGCCGGGCTCGGTCAGACCGAAGCAGCCGAGTGCGTCGCCGGAGCAGAGCCGGGGCAGCCAGTCGTTCTTCTGCTCCTCGGTCCCCCAGGCGGCGACGGTCTTGGCGACGAGGCCGAGGGAGACGGAGACGATGCCGCGCACGGAGGAGTCGCCGCGGCCGAGCTCCTCGGTGACCAGGACGTAGGCGAGGTGGTCGCCGCCGGAGCCGCCGTACTCCTCGGGGACGGTCAGGCCGAGGAAACCGACGGCGCCGAGCTTCTTCACGATGGCCCGGTCCACGCTCTCGGCACGGTCCCAGTCGGCGGCGTAGGGGGCCACCTCGCGCTCGGTGAAGTCGCGGGCGAGCCTGCGTACGGCTGCCTGCTCCTCGCTCAGCTCCATGTCCACCGGGCACCTCCGGGGCGTCTCGTGGGTCGTCGGCGGCCACCTCGCCCCCCGGTTAACTAGCACCGGTAGTTTATGGCGGGCAGGCCCTACTATGTGGCGCATGGCCAGACCGCGCAAGCCCCTCCTCAGCCGAGCCCTGATCGTCGAGGCGGCCGGCGCCCTGGTGGACGCGGAGGGGCTGGAGGCGGTGTCGACGCGGCGGCTGGCGGCCGCGCTGGGCGTCAGCGGGCCTTCCCTGTACAACCACTTCCGGACCAAGGACGAGATCCTGGAGGCGGTCGCGGACGCGGTGAGCGCGCGGGTCGACCTGTCGATGTTCGAGGACGGCGGCCACGACTGGCGGGCGGCGCTGCACGCGTGGGCCCACTCGTACCGGGACGCCCTGTCGGACCATCCGAACATCGTGCCGGTACTGGCGCGGGGCCCGGGCCGCCGGCCGGCGGGCCTGCGGCTGGCGGACGCGGTGTTCGGCGCGATGACGGCGGCGGGCTGGCCCCCGGGGCAGGCGACCCGGATCGGCGCGCTGATGCGGTACTTCATCCTGGGCTCGGCGGTGGCCTCGTTCGCCGGTGGTTTCGTGGACGACGAGACGGCGTACGACCCCTCGGACTACCCCCACCTCGGCCAGGCCCACCTCCTGGCGGAGCGCCGCCGCGAGGTGGACGAGGGCGCCTTCGAAACGGGGCTGACCGCCCTCCTGGACGGGCTGGCCCTGCAGTACGAGGCGTTGCGCGGGACGGCGCGGTAGGGGGCCCCGCGCGACGCCGGACGCGGTGAGCGGGCGGTGAGCGCGCGGTGAGCGGCGGCGGCCACCGTGTCCTCATCGCCGGATCCACCGCGGACCGGCTGCTGAACGAGGAGCAGGTCATGGGCAGCACGACGCGCAACACGACGTTCGACGTCACGACCGACGCGACGACCGACGTCCCGGCCGATGCGACGACCGACCCGGCGGGCGAACCGGCGGGCGAACCGGCGGGCGAACTGGCGGGCAAAACCGCTCTGGTGACGGGCGGGTCCCGCGGGATCGGCCGGGCGGTGGCGCTGCGCCTCGCCGCCGAGGGCGCGCTCGTCGCGGTCCACTACGGCGGCAACGACGAGGCCGCCGGGAAGACCGTGGCCGCGATCGAGGAGGCGGGCGGCCGGGCGTTCGCCGTCCGGGCCCGGTTCGGCGAGGACGGCGCCGTGGACCAGTTGTTCGAAGGCCTGACCGAGGGGCTGGCGGGCCGCGGCCTGGACATCCTGGCGAACAACGCGGGCATCATCTCGGGCAGCTCGATCGCGCAGGTGACGCAGGAGGAGCTCGACAGGCTGCTCACGATCAACGTCAGCACGCCGTTCTTCGTGATCCAGCGCGCGCTGCCCCTCATGAACGACGGCGGCCGCATCATCAACACGGGCTCGACGGCCAGCCGGTTCGCGGTCTCCACCCAGATCGGCTACACCATCAGCAAGGCGGCGCTGGAGTCGATGGCCCCGTCGCTGGCCAATGAGCTCGGCGGCCGGGGCATCACCGTGAACACCGTCGCACCCGGTGCGATCCGGACCGACATGACCGCGGGCTACACCTCCGTCCCCGAAGTGGTGGCCGGGCTCGAATCGATCACCGCCCTCGGCCGGCTCGGCGAGCCCGAGGACGTCGCCGACGTCGTCGGATTCCTGGCGGGCCCGCGGGGCCGGTGGGTGACCGGTCAGACCGTCGACGTCTCGGGCGGAACCTACCTCGGCCCGATCGCCCGCGCATGATCGACCCGGCGAACCTCCGGATCAACTGCGGTGGATAATCGCCGGCATGCTGTTCGGAATACTCGGCGGGACCCGGGCGTGGCACGAGGACGGCACCGAGGTGCCGCTCGGCGGACCGGCCCGCCGCGCCCTGCTGGCCCTGCTCCTGCTGCACCCGGGAGAGGCCGTCTCGGCGGACCGGCTCACCGAGGCCCTCGACCCGGGCGGGGCGCTGTCGGCGCACGCCCTGCAGTCCCAGGTGTCGAGGCTGCGCAAGTCCCTCGGTGCGGCGGCCGCCATCGAACAGGCCGGGGCGGGCTACCGGATCGTGGTGGTGCCGGACGACGTGGACGCGTTCCGGTTCGAGCGGCTGGCCCGGGAGGGGCGGGCGGCGCTGCGCTCCGGGGAGGCCGAACGGGCGGTCGCGCTGCTGCGCGAGGCCCTGGACCTGTGGCGGGGGCCCGCGCTGGACGGCCTCGCCGACGGCGAACCGGTCCGGCCCGCCGCCGTACGGCTGGAGGAGCGCCGGCTCGGGGCGCTGGAGGACCGGATCGAGGCCGAGTGCCTGCTCGGCGGGCACCACGCCGCCGTACCGGAGCTGCGCGAGCTGGTCGACCGCCATCCGCTGCGCGAGCGACTGGCGGGGCTGCTGATGCGGGCGCTGTTCGCCGAGGGCGGGCAGGCCGCCGCGCTGGTGGTGTTCGAGCAGACCAGAAGGCGCCTGGCCGATGAGCTGGGCGCCGACCCCTCTGCCGAACTGGCCGCCCTGCACCGGGAGCTGCTGAGCACCGGCCCCTCGCCCGCGCCCGCCGCTCCGCCCGCCCCGCTGACGGCGTTCGTCGGGCGCGGCGACGAGGTGTCCGAGGTCGCGGGGCTGCTGCGGGTGGCCCGGCTGGTCACGCTGACCGGCCCGGGCGGCGTCGGCAAGACCCGGCTGTCCGTCGAGGTGGCGGGCGTCGCCGCCGACGAGGTGTGCTTCGTGGAACTGGCCCCGGTGCGCGAGGGTACGGGAGTGGCGCAGGCGCTGCTGGGCGCGCTCGGTCTGCGGGAGAACGGGCTCACCCCGGGCGTCGGCGGGCAGTCACCGGCCGACCGTCTGATCGCGGCGCTGTCCGACCGGACGCTGCTGATCGTCCTGGACAACTGCGAGCACGTCGTCGACGAGGCCGCGGCGCTGGCGGCGCGGCTGTTGGCGGCCTGCCCGCGGCTGCGCGTCCTGGCGACGAGCCGGGAGCCCCTCGGCATCATCGGGGAGAGCATCCGGCAGGTGCGGCCGCTCGACGGCCACGCGGCCGTACGCCTCTTCACCGACCGGGCGCGCGCCGTGCGGCGCGGTTTCACCGCCGACCCGGGGGTCGTAGGGCGGATCTGCGCGGCCCTCGACGACCTGCCGCTGGCCATCGAGCTCGCGGCGGCGCGCGTCAGGACCCTGGACGTGGAGGACCTCGCGGGACGGCTCGACGACCGCCTCGGAGTCGCGGCCCGCGGCGGTCGGACGGCCGACGGACGCCATCGGACGCTGCGTTCGGTGGTCGCCTGGAGCTGGGACCTGCTGTCGGAGGCGGAGCAGCGGGCCGCCCGGCGGTTCACCGTATTCGCCGGCGGCGCGACGGCCGGGGCCGCGCTGCGGGTGTGCGGCGCCGACGAGGACGTGCTGGAGTCCCTGGCCGACAAATCGCTGCTGGAGGTGGCGGGCGGGCGCTACCGGATGCTGGAGACGATCCGCGCGTACGGCGGCGAACGGCTCGACGCGGCCGGCGAACGGGACGCCGTACGGCTGGCCCACGCCCGGTGGCTGCTGGAACTGGTACGGACCGCCGACCCACATCTGCGGCGGGCGGAGCAGCTCCAGTGGCTGCCCGTCCTCACGGCCGAGCACGGCAACTTCCTCGCGGCGCTGGGCCGGGCGGTCGACGCGCGGGACGTGGAGGCGGGCCTGGACCTGCTCGCCGCGGCCTCGCACTACCTCTGGGTCCGGGGCGTGGCCGCCTCGGTCGCGCCGCAGGCCATCGCGCTGCTGGAGGCGATGGGGTCTGTCATGGACGGCGCTGGGGCCGGGCTCGGCGAGGGGTACGTCCTTGGCGTGCTGCTGGCGGCGGCCGGTGCCGGCGGGCGGCCGGTGTGGCAGCGCCACCGTGCCGCGGCCGGGTCGGCCCTGGCGGCAGCGTGGTCGGGCGCCCGGCCGGGCCGTCATCCCGTCGCACTGTTCCTGTGGATGATGCGGAACGCGGGCGAGGCGGACCCGCGCGGCGCGTTCGAGTTCGTCTCCTCCCAGCGCGACTGCGCCGAGCCGTGGGCCCGGGCCGCCGCCCGGTACGTATCGGGGTTCGGGCCGCTCGGCGAGGGGGACACGGAACGGGCCGGGCAGGAGTTCGGCGCGGCGGTCGAGGAGTTCCGCGCGCTCGGCGACCGCTGGGGCACGGCGCTGGCGCTGGACACGCTCGCCGGACTGGCGGGAGGGCGCGGCGACCGCGCGCGGGCGATCGCGCTGACCGACGAGGCGCTCGTCCTCACCGAGCAGCTCGACGCCCTGGAGGACAGCGCGGATCTGCTGGTCAACCGGGGCGACCACCACCTCGTCGGCGAGGACGCGGCGGCGGCCCGGGCCGACTACGGCAGGGCGGCGGCCCTCGCCCGCCGCGCCGGCAGCTCCACCGCCCTGGCGGCGGCCCTGCGCGGCCTGGGCGACCTGGCCCTGCTCGACGGGGACCTGGCGGAGGCGCAGCGGCTGTACGAGGAGGCCCTGGAGCGGGTCGACCCGCACTGGGTCAAGAGCGTCGCCACCCGGGTCCGCGCGCTCGCGGGACTCGGCCGCGTCGCCGAGGCGCGCGGCGACCGCGCCGCGGCCGGGCATCACTACCGGGGGGCCGCGGAGGGGGCCGTCGCGATGGGGGCCGACACCCTGGAGGTGCTCCGGCTGCTGGGCGTCCCCGAGGACGTCGTGGGCAGCGTGGTCGGGGCGACAGGCTCGGCGAGCTCGGCGGACGGACGGTGAGCCGGTGCGCGTACTGGAGGCCGTCGCCTCCCGGGAAGCGCCATGGCCGCCAGGGTCGCCCGCAGCACGGCCGGGAACTCACGCCGGGGGACTACGGGACTCGGGGCGCCCTACCTGCCTGGACACAGGGAGGGAGGGCGCCCCATTGCGGGCCGGGTCGCTTGGTTCGGTTCGGTTCGGTTCGGTCTAGAAGACGACCAGCGAGCGGCCGCCCTTGCCCGCCAGCATCGCGTCGAAGGCCGCCGGGATGCCGTCGAGGGTGATGCGGTCGGTGACGAGGGCGCCGAGGTCGAGGCGGCCCGCGCGGACGTGTTCGGCGATCACCGGGAGGTCGCGGGCGGGGTCGCTGTTGCCGTAGACGCAGCCGGTGAGGGTGCGGGCGAAGTGGAAGATCTCCAGGGCGTGGAAGGTGACCTGCTGCTCCTTGCCGCCGATGCCGACGACCGTGGTGCGGCCCCCGCGCCGGGTGGACTCCCACGCTCCGCGGATGGTTTCGGCCCGGCCGACGCACTCCACGGCCACATCCGCGCCCCGGCCGCCGGTGAGGGCGCGGATCTCCTTAGCGGTGGTGTCGGAGGCGAGGACGAACCCGGTGGCCCCGGCCGCCCTCGCCAGTTCCTCCTTGGCCGGGGAGACGTCCACGGCCACGATCGGGCCCGCCCCCGCGATGCGCGCGGCCTGCAGCGCGGCCAGGCCGACGCCGCCGACCCCGAAGACGGCGACGGATTCGCCCAGGCGAACCTGGGCGCTGTGGTGGACGGCGCCGTAACCGGTGAGCACGGCGCAGCCGAGCAGGGCGGCCTCGGTGAGCGGGATCCCGGTGGGCGCGGGCAGCACGCAGTTGGCCGCGACGACGGTCTCCTCGGCGAACGCGGCCACGTTCAGCCCGGGGTGGAGCGGGGTGCCCTGCGCGTCGTGCGCGTAGACGGCCCCGACGCCGGTGAGCGCTTCGACGCAGAGCCATACCTCGCCGATGGCGCAGTGGTGGCACTGCCCGCAGGACGGGGCCCAGTTGAGCACGACCCCGTCGCCGGGGGCGACGTGGGTGACTCCCTCGCCCACCGCGAGGACCGTGCCCGCGCCCTCGTGGCCGAGGACGGCGGGCACGGGGACCCGCATGGTGCCGTTGGTGAGGGAGAGGTCGGAGTGGCAGACCCCGGCTGCGGTGAGCCGGACCCGGACCTGTCCGGGGCCGGGATCGGGCAGCACGATCTCCCGTACCTCCAGCGGAGCTCCGACGGCGGGGAGGATGGCGGCGCGGACCATGGTCGTCGTCTCCGTGTTCAGAACTGCAGGGACTTGGTCTGGAGGTACTCCGTCAGACCGTGCGGGCCCAGCTCGCGGCCGACGCCCGACTGCTTGTAGCCGCCGAAGGGCGCGAGCACGTTGAAGCGGCCGCCGTTGATGTCCACCTGCCCGGTGTCCATGCGGCGGGCGAACGCAACGGCCGTCTCCTCGTCCTCGGCCCAGACGGCGCCGCCGAGGCCGTAGACGGTGCCGTTGGCGATGCGCAGGGCCTCCTCCTCGTCCTCGTACGGCAGGATCGACAGCACGGGGCCGAAGATCTCCTCCTGGGCGATGGTCATGTCGGGCGTGACGTCGGCGAACACGGTCGGGGCGACGAAGTAGCCCTGCTCGTGCGGGGAGTCGGGGCCGCCGGCGACGAGGCGTGCGCCTTCCTCCATTCCCTTGGCGATGTAGCCGCGGACGCGTTCGTGCTGCTTGGCGTTGACCACCGGGCCGAGGCGGGTTTCCGGGGTGCGGGGGTCGCCGGTGGGGTACTTGGCGACGGCGGCGGCCGCGAGCGAGACGGCCTCCTCGTAGTGGTCCCGGTGGACGAGCATCCGGGTGAGCGCGTTGCAGCTCTGGCCTGCGTTGTTCATGACGTGGCCGACGCCTGCCGCGACGGCCTTGGCGAGGTCGGCGCCGGGCAGGATGACGTTGGCCGATTTGCCGCCGAGTTCGAGGGCGACGCGTTTGACGGCGGCGCCGGCCGTGGCGCCGATCTTCCTGCCGACGGCGGTGGAGCCGGTGAAGGAGACCAGGTCGACTCCCTCGTGGGCGGCCAGGGCCTGCCCGGCGACCGGGCCGGTTCCGGTCACCAGGTTGAAGACCCCGGCCGGGATGCCCGCCTCGTGCACGGCTTCGGCGAAGAGCTGTGCGGTCAGCGGGGTGTCCTCGGCCGGCTTGAGTACGAGGGTGCAGCCGGCGGCGAGAGCGGGTGCCACCTTGGCAACGACCTGGTGCAGCGGATAGTTCCAGGGAGTGATGGCGCCGACCACCCCGACGGGCTCCAGCAGCACGGTGGAGTTCCCGATGCGCTCCTCGAAGGCGTACGTGGCCCCGAGTTCGGCGTACGAGGAGGCCACGGCGATCGGTGACCCGACGTGGACCATCTCCGCGAAACCGAGTGGGGAGCCGAGTTCGGCGGTGATGGTCTCGGCGATCTCGCTCTTGCGGGCGATCAGTACGTCGCGCAGCGCGCCGATCAGGGCGGCCCGCTCGGCGGCGGGCGTCGCCGCCCAGCCGGGGAGGGCGGCGCGGGCCGCTCGTACGGCCGCGTCCACGTCCTCCTCGGTGCCGGCCGGCACCGAGGCGATGACCTGCTCGTCGGCCGGGTTGACGACCTCGATGCGGTCGCTTCCGGCGGCGGGCCGCCATGCGCCGCCGATGTACATCCCGTCGTGGGCCTTCATGCCATTCCTCCCGAGCACGCACGAGTGCGTAGACCAGACCTCGCGGACACCCTACAAACTAGCGCCGGTAGTTTTCTGGGCGCCAGAGGCGGCGGGGATCAGATGATGCCGAAAAGCATCCCTGCCGCCAGGACGACGAGGGAGGTCAGCGCCGCCCATTTCACGGTGAACCGGGTGTGGTCGCCGAACTCGACCTTGGCCGTGCCGACGAGGACGTAGACGGCCGGAACCAGCGGGCTGGACATGTGCAGGGCCTGGCCGACGAGGGAGGCGCGGGCGATCTCCAGCGGGGAGACCCCGTGGGCGGCGCCGGCCTCGGCGAGGACGGGGAGGACGCCGAAGTAGAAGCCGTCGTTGGACATGAAGTAGGTGAGCGGCAGGCTGAGCAGGCCGGTGACCAGCGCCATGTGCGGGCCCATGCCTTCGGGGACGGCGCCGACGAGCCAGTCGGCCATGTGCTTGACCATGCCGGTGCCGGTGAGGACGCCGGTGAAGACGGCGGCGGCGAAGACCATGCCCGCGACGTTCAGGACGTTGTCGGCGTGGGCCGCGATCCGGGCCTTCTGGTCGGGCATGTGCGGGAAGTTCACGGTGAGCGCGAGGGCGGCGCCGAGCAGGAACAGCACCGGGATGGGCAGCAGCTCCATGATCATCGCGGCCAGGAGGGCGACGGTGAGGGCGGCGTTGAACCAGTACAGGCGCGGTCGCAGGGTCGGACGGTGCGGGTCGAGACCCTGGAAGCCGTCCTCGGGAGCGGCGGCGCCCGCGGCGTCCGGCGTCCCCGCGGAGGCGCCGGCGGCCGGGGTGGAGCCGGTGGCGGCCGGGGCGGAGTCGGTGGCGGCCGAGGCGGAGCCCGCTGCGGGACCCTTGCCGCCCGCCGCGTTCCCGGCGGCGTCGCCCCGGCCCGTCCCGGAGGCGGCCATGACCAGCTCCTCCTCTTCCGCCGCCCCGGCCCCCGGCAGGGAGAGGAGACCGACCCGGCGGCGCTCCTTCAGCCCGAGGACGTAGGCGAGGACGAAGACGAAGAGCAGTCCCACGGCCAGCGCCGGGATCATCGGGACGAAGATGTCCGCGGCGTCGAGCTTGAGCGCGGTCGCGGCGCGGGCCGTGGGGCCGCCCCAGGGCAGGGTGTTCATGACGCCGTTCGCCGTGGCCGCGACCCCCGTCATGACCACCAGGCTCAGGCCGAGGCGCTTGTAGAGCGGGTACATGGCCGAGACGGTGATCATGAAGGTGGTCGATCCGTCGCCGTCGAGCGAGACGACCGCCGCGAGGACCGCGGTACCGACCACCACCCGGACGGGGTCGGCCTTGCAGAAGCGCAGGATGCCCCGCACGATCGGGTCGAAGAGGCCGACGTCGATCATGACGCCGAAGTAGACGATGGCGAACATCAGCATGGCGGCGGTCGGGGCGAGTTTCCCGACGCCCTCGATGACGTAGTCGCCGAGGTGCGCGCCCTGTCCGGCGAAGACGCAGAACAGGGCGGGGACGAGGACGAGCGCCGCGATGGGCGACATTTTCTTCATCATGATCAGGACCAGGAAAGTGGCGATCATGGCGAAGCCGAGGAAGGTCAGCATGGGGGGAAGGTAGGTGCCGCCTCCTTGGGCCAACAAGACGTCGAGCCGTGAGCAATACGAGCAAAACCCCAGCTCAGGGCAGGGGTGCGAGTTCGACGGGGAAGCCGTTGAGCACCGCCGTGCCGGACAGCGGGTCGAGCAGGGTGCCGTCGAGGAGCTGGTTGACGTTGGCGCCGGGCACGGCGGCCGCCACCGAGAGCCGGGTGCCGGTCCGGTCGTGTCCCCAGCCGTGCGGCAGGCTCACCACTCCGGTGCGGACGGCGTCGGAGATCTCGACGGGGACCTCCAGGCTGCCGCCGGCGGCGGTGATCCTGGCCCGGCCGCCGTCGGTGAGTCCCAGCCGCCCCGCGTCCTCGGGGTGCACCTGGAGGGTGCAGCGGTTGGAACCTCCGGTGAGGGCCGGGACGTTGTGCAT
Source organism: Streptomyces sp. NPDC053432 (assembly GCF_055585365.1). NCBI lineage: Bacteria > Bacillati > Actinomycetota > Actinomycetes > Kitasatosporales > Streptomycetaceae > Streptomyces > Streptomyces sp. NPDC053432. The sequence continues at coordinate 109,718 of NZ_JBVJKF010000019.1, read as the reverse complement.
CCAGCTGTTGTTGGACCGCAGGTGGCGGCGGCCCACGAGCACCAGCGCGGCGGGGCGGTCGGCGAGCGCCGCGCGCAGCCTGGGGAGCTCGGCCGCGATCGGCTCCGGGAGCAGCTCGATCCCGCCGCTGCGGGTCCTCAGCACGCCCGGGAGCCGGGGGCGCAGGGGACCCAGGTCGATGCCGTGCGGGTGTGCGAGCAGCCGCTCCAGGCTGAGCCGTTGCCCCTCGTCGGCGGCGCCGAACAGGTCTCCGTACGGGCCGAGTCGGAGCATCAGGTCCAGGCGGCGTTCGGGGCCGCTAGCGCCCGTGAGCAGGCCGGCGAGGCGGGCCGGGTCCTGCCCGTACAGCGGGGAGTGCGGATCGGCGGTCTCCCTGCCGAGGGTGCTCCGCACGGCGAGGTCGTCGACGGCGTCCGGGCCGGCGGTGCCGTGCATGCCGGAGACGGCGAGGACGAGACGTGCGTGGATCTCGCACTCGTCGAGACGTCCGGCTTCGAGGGGGACGGCGGCGCGGGTGTAGCGCACCTGGTTGCGGATGGCGAAGCCGTTGAAGGCGAAGTCGTGGTGCGGGCTCTGCGAGGGCGGCGGCGGGGGCAGTACGACGTGGGCGTGGCGTGAGGTCTCGTTCAGGTACGGGTCGACCGAGACCATGAAGTCGAGGCCGGCCAGCGCCCGGTCGAGCCGGTCGCCGTCGGGTGCGGACAGGACCGGGTTCGCGGCGATGGAGATCAGGGCGCGGATCCGCCCCTCCCCCGGGGTCTCGATCTCCTCGGCCAGGGCGGCGATGGGCAGTTCGCTCTTGACCTCGGGGTGGCCGCTGACCCTGCTGCGCCAGCGGCCGAGCGCGAAGCCCTTGCCGGGCCCGGCGGGGCGCGGCCGCGGTCCGGTGGCGGGCAGCGGGAAGAGGGCGCCGCCGGGCCGGTCGAGGTTGCCGGTGAGGATGTTCAGTACGTCGACCAGCCAGCTGGCGAGGGTGCCGTGCTCGACGGTGCAGCTGCCGATCCGGCCGTAGACGGCGGCGGTGGGCGCGGCCGCCAGTTCGCGGGCGAGGGTGCGGATCTCGTCGGCCGGGAGGTCGCAGGCGGGTGCCACGGCCTCAGGAGTGAAACTCTCGAGCGCGGCCGCGAGTTCCCCGAGTCCCCGGATCCCTTCGTCCGGTCCCTCCAGCCCCTCCGGTCCCTCCGGTCCGCCGGGGGTGGTGAGCTTCTCCGCGAGCAGGGTGTGCGCGAGGGCCGCGAGCAGCAGGGCGTCGCTGCCGGGGCGCGGGGCGAGGTGGCGGTCGGCGAGGGCGGCGGTGCGGGTGCGGCGCGGGTCGACGACGACGAGGGTGCCGCCGCGGGCGCGCAGGGCCTTGAGCCGGCCGGGGAAGTCGGGGGCGGTGCACAGGGAGCCGTTGGATTCGACCGGGTTGGCACCCAGGAGCAGCAGGAAGTCGGTCCTGTCGAGGTCGGGGACCGGGATCGCGAAGGGGTCGCCGAAGAGCAGGCCGCTGGAGACGTGCTTGGGCATCTGGTCGAGCGTGCTGGCGGTGAAGAGGTTGCGGGTGCCGAGGGCCTTGAGGAGCAGCGGCGGGTAGAGGGCTCCGGCCATGGTGTGCACGTTCGGGTTGCCGAGCACCACGCCCACCGATTGCGCCCCGTGCTCCCGGACGAGGGCGGGGACTGCGGCGGCGATGGTGTCGAACGCCTCTTCCCAGGTGGCCTCCTGGAGCCGGCCGTCGCGGCGGACGAGGGGCCGGCGCAGCCGGTCGGGGTCGGCGTCTAGCTGGGCGAAGGCGGCGCCCTTGGGACAGATGAAGCCGTGACTGAAGACGTCTTCGCGGTCACCGCGGGCGCCGGTGACGGCGGTGCCCTCGATGGTGAGGGTGAGGCCGCAGGTGGCTTCGCAGAGGGGACAGATGCGCAGGGCGGTGCGGGGCATGGGCCCTCCAGGGCGGCAGGCTGCGGCACGGGCAGGCGGGGCGCACCGAGCATACCGACCGGTACGCACGGTGGGGAGGGTCTGGCCGCATCGGGCTCGCACCGGAGCCGGGCGGGCACACGGGGTCGGGCCGGGAGCCGGTCCCCGCCGGCAGGGGTCCGGCCGACGGCGGCTCAGCGCCGTGGTGGTGGATTAGTGCCGTGGTGGTGGATTAGTGCCGTGGTGGTGGGTCAGTCCAGTACGCGGGCCAGGTAGGCGTGCATCATCGCGCGGGTCTCGGCGACGATGGCGGGGTCGCCCGCCGGATCGGTGCGGAAGGCAAGCTGGACCAGCGCGTCCGTGGCCTCGACGGCGACCAGGACCGCTCGCTCGAGGGCGGTGTCCGGGGCCAGGCTCAGGTGTGCGCAGAGCAGTTCGGTCAGACGGGCGGCGACGAGGTTGTTGGGGTCGGCGTCCGGCCCCTCGACCGGCGGCGCGGGCACGCCGAAGTCGACGAGCGCGAAACCGGGGACGGTGCGCTTCATGGCGAGGTACTCGTCCAGCACGGCGTCGACGACGGGCCGCCAGTCGGTGGCGGGGATGTCGGCGAGGCGGTCCGCGATGCCGTCGGCGTAGGTGTCGAGGTTGCGGTGGGCGAGGGCGGTGGCCATGGCCCGCTTGTTGCCGAAGAAGCGGTAGACCGAGCCGATCGGCACACCGGCGCGCAGGGCGACGGCCCGGGTGCTGAGGTTCTCGTACCCGGTCTCGTCGAGGAGTTCGGCACAGGCGTCCAGGATCCGGGCGAGCCGGTCGGCGCTGCGCTGCTGGACGGGCGTTCGGCGCATGGGATGGGCGGGAGGCACGGGGTCCATCATGCCGCTCCTCGCTTCCGGGTTCGGCAGGGGCCCGGACTCGTTCGTCCCGGGTCAGTTCAGCAGGAGGCTCAGCCCTCCGAGGGTGTACGTGATCATCAGCGCGAGCAGCGGGAGCTGCCCGGCCACCGCTTTCGCGGGCGGGAAGAGACGTACGGAGCGGTCGTGGGCCGCTACGACTCCGAGCACGTGACCGGTGACGACGGCGAGGACCTGGAGGGCGGCGAGACCGCCCGGACCCAGTGGCGACAAGGGTTCCGGGGCGTTGTCAGTGCCCAGTGCCATGATTACTGTGCGTAGTCCTTCGACTACGAGGAGGGAGAAGTAATGGGCGACGAGATAGCCGAGCGCGATCGGCACCAGTGAGTGCGCGAAGGCGGTCAGCGGGCCGGGGTGCGGGCCGCTGACGAGGCGGGTGGCCGCCGCGCAGAGGCAGTACAGGGTGGCGACGAGGGCGATGGAAGCGAGCAGTCCGAGGGTGGCCGTGGGGGTGCGGCCGAGGGGGGAGGTCTGAAGGGTGTCGATCCAGGAGGGGTGGTCGGAGAAGCCGTCGTAGGCGGTGGAACCGAGGAGGACGCAGACGGTGGCGACGAGTCCGGGCCGCTCGGGTGTCGCGTCGAGTCCGTGGAAGGGGTTGCGCAGGACGAGACGGCCGTCGGCGCGGCGGCCGAGGGGGGAGAGACGGGCGAAGAGGGTGGAGTACGCCTCGAAGGCGTCTCCGTCGTCGAACCAGCGCTCGCCGAAGCGGGCGGCGAGCAGCAGCTGGACGGTGGCGTACAGGGCGAGTGCGATCAGGAGGGTGGTGGTGGATGCGGGATCGGGAGCGACGAGCTCGAGCCAGGTGAAGGCGAACAGCCCTGCGGCCGCGGGCCATTGGCCGAGCCGGGCCGGGAGGGAGCGGCCGGGGGTGCGGCGGTGCGGGGCCCGGGAGAGCAGGAGGTGCAGGGTGCGGAGCGGGTTGAGCCGGCGCCAGACGGGGCCGAGGAGGAGGGAGGCGGGGACGAGTCCGACCCAGAGGAGTACGTAGACGGCGCCGGGAGCGGGGTTGCGGGCGGGGTCGTCGGGACCGAGGAGGAGGTGGAGAAGGACGGTCAGTGCGGCGGCGAGGCCGAGGGCGCGCAGGGCGGTGCGGGTGGCCGGTGCGTCGGCGGCCCTCTGGAAGGCGGCGGGAAGGGCGAGCCCCGAGCGGTCTCCGCGGAAGCGGGAGGCCGACCAGAGCAGGCCCAGCGCGAGGAAGGAGACGAACAGCGCGGCGAAGGCGCCGGCGAACGCGTAGAAGGGAGAGATCGGCAGGTCGTGCTGGGATCCGATCCCGTGCGCGAGTGTGGTGAGCGGATCGGCCGGGTGTTGGACCACGCCCTGGCCGACGCCGCCAACGCCGCTCGCGCGGGGGACCGGCCCCGGCGCCGGCCCGACGGGGCTCACCATCGGCCGGCCGGGGTCGGTGTCGCGCCGTCGGCGCGGCCGGGCGTCCCGGGCTCGGGCCCGAGTCCGGGGAGCCACGGCGGCGCCTGCGGGTGCACGTACGGCCTCGGGTGCGCGTACGGCCGCGGGTGCGCGTACGGCCGCGGGTGGGCGTGCGGCCTCGGGTGCGGGGTCATCGGACGAGGAGCTGGGTCAGGACGAGGCCGGACTCGTGGGTCTCGACCTCGAAGAGGCCCGTACGGTCGACCGTCAGGATCAGGGTGGCCTCCTGGCCTGCGGGCAGGGTGAGTTCCTTGTCGTAGCCGTGTACGTGCAGGGTGTCCGCCCGGTCGCTGGTGACGCGCAGGGCGACGCGCTCGCCCTTCCGCAGCTCGGTGCGGGCCGGGGCGGGGCTGACCTTGCCGTCCCGGACGGTGACGGTGACCGTGCGGTCCGCCTCCGGCGCGGCCGGGGAAGCCGGCGGGGCGGACGGCGGGGACACCGACGGGGGGTGGCTGTGGCTGCCGCCGGGTGCCGGGGTGGCGGCGGTGAGCTGGATCGTGCCCTCGATCGGCTTGCCCGCCACCGCCCAGGCGGTGTGGTCGTCGGCGTAGAGCCGGACGGTCAGGGTGTGCGTGCCCTCGGGGACCTGCGCGGCGGACAGGTGGAACCAGGGGCCGTACAGCCGGGCGAGCTTGTTCCCGTCGAGCAAGAGGTGGGCGTGGCCGGCGCCCGGGAGGGCTGCGCCGCCGGTGCTGTCCGGGGTGAAGCGGTAGTTCTTCACCGTCAGTTGGAGGTTCCAGCCGTCCTCGGAGTCCGGGCGGGCGGCGAGCTGGACCTCCGGCGCGCCCTCGGCAGGGACCTCCCGGAGGCGGTGGCCCGCGCCGTCGTCCGTGGTGAGCAGGGTGCCCGCACTGCCGGAGGCCTGCTCGTGGCTAGTGCCGGGCTTGTGGTGGGTGGTGGCCCGCCCGCCGCAGCCCGTCGCCGCGCCGCCCGCGAGGAGCAGGACGAGGGCGAGCAGCGCCGCGCCCCGGGCGGCTCTGGCGCGCCCGCGCGGCGGCCGCGGCGTGCAGGGCCGGGCGGCACAGGCGTCGCACCGGATCCGCTCGCCGGAAAGGTCGGCGGGACGGCCTGCGGGACGGTCGGCGGGACGGCCTGCGGGACGGTCGCCGGACCGGTCGTCGCTCACAGCGCCCTTCCCCTTCCGTGGAGGACCCGCCCGGCCGGGTGGTACCCACCGGCCGGGCGGGCAGTGAACCGGGCGCCCGTCGGCGCCGGGATGTGGCGGGTCATGCGGTGGGCTCCGGGGCCGACGGGGGTTCGGGGGCGGTCGCGCTCAGGGACGGGGAGGGGCCCGCCGGGACCGGGGAGCGGTCGCCGGCCGGTTCGCCGCCGGGGCCGGCCGGGCGGGCGGGGGTGGCGGGGCGGGCCGAGGCGACGGCGGCCCACAGGACCCAGACCAGGGCGACCAGGGCCCGGATCCAGGCGGGGCTCAGGGGGGTCCAGGGGATCATCAGGACCGCCTTGTCGAAGGCGTCCAGCAGGGTCAGCCCGGCCAGCAGCAGGGTCAGGCGGGCCAGCCACGGGCGGGTGGGCCGCAGCGCGATGCCGACGCCCGTCCACCACAGGCCGAGCAGGAGGAGGGCCAGCGCGGGGACGAAGGTCGCGGTGAGCGGCATGGTGGAGCCGGCCACGTCCAGGGCCAGGCCCGCGAGGCCGAGGAGGGAGGCCACGGTGGCGAGGCCTGAGGGGCGCAGGCGGCGCCGCCACAGGACCCCGCCGACCAGGAGCAGCACCGCCGCCACGGCCAGCGCGATCTGGGTCTCGACCCGCTCCGGGCCGCGCGCGCCGTACCAGTCGCAGCCGGCCGGGAGCTTGCGCGCCTGGACGCTGTAGTCCGCGCAGACGAGGAGCTGGACCAGCTTGACCGGTTCGCCGACCAGGCGGGCAGAGGCGCCCGAGACCTCGCCGCGCGCTCCGCCGCACTGGGGGACCGTGCCCGGGGTGGAGCCGTCGGGGCCGTTCTGCCAGCAGTTCCGGCGGCCCTGGCCGTCCCACCACACGTCCATGCCGTTGGGGCGGGCGGCTCCGGACCTGTCCTTGCCGAGGACGTTGCCCGCGTACCGGTTGTGGTGGGAGGTGTCGGTCTGCTTGGACCACGCCTCCTCGCCCCGGATGAAGGCGGGGACGGCGCTGAGGAAGAAGCCCGCGCGTTCGTGCCCGTATACCCAGTTGTTCTCGTAGAGGTTCCAGTTGCCGCCGGCGGTGATGATGCCGGTGCCCGGGGGCATGGAGATCTGGGGGCAGACCACGCCCCGCTCGTAGCCGCGCTCGATCGGCGGCTTGGCGCAGGTGCCGTCGGCGACGTGGCCGTAGTAGTCCTGGTTGTTGTCGTGGATCAGGTTGCGCTCGAACTTGGCGTGGTTCTGCGGGAGTCCGGGGTGGCCGGGGAAGGCGCTGTCCATGGAGGCGCCGCCCATGTTCTGGTCGAACTCGTTGTCGTGCACCCATACGGAGTCGCCCGCGGTGCCGGAGTAGCCGACCATGTTGTGGTGGCTGCGGCAGCCGGTGATCTCGATGGAGTACCGGGGGACGTCGTAGCCGCGGCCGTCGTTGATGTTGGAGGCGCTGCCGGGGTAGATGCCGGAGTCGCCGTTCCCGTAGGACTCGCAGTTCTTGTAGAGCCCGTGGTCGCTGGCGAAGGTGAGGAACCCGTACTCGTCGTTCCAGCGGGTCAGCACGTCGTCGATGACGAAGCCGTCGCCCGCCAGGACGTACAGTGAGTTGAAGGTGGTGCGCTGCGCGGTGAAGTTGCGGAAGTAGATGCCGTTGGACTTGTCGGCGCGGATGGCGTTCAGCTTCTGGTACTTGGCGTCGATGACGACGTCCGTGCGCGCGGCGCCGGTGCCCTCGATCTGCAGGTTCGTCTTGCCGAGGATCGCGACGAGGTTCTGGTTGTGGCGGCAGGCCACCTGCTGTTCGTAGCTCAGGATCTGGTAGCCGAGGGCGGAGTTGGGAGCCTTGAGCGAGGCGCACTCCCCCGTCGGCTTGCCCAGGGAGGGCTCCTCCTCGTACAGGCCGGGAAGGATCGCGATGTTCATCCCGGGCCGGTCGACGGCGTCGACGGCTTCCTGGAGGTGGCGGTAGCCGCTCTTCCCGCACCGGTCGAACAGGGCGAGGTTGCGGTCCCGCAGTGCCTGCGGGAAGGCGGATGTCCGGCGTTCGAAGTCGGCCCGGTCGGTCTTGCAGACCAGCAGGTCCGGCTCCGCCGTGCGGTATTCGGGTACGGATCCGCTGCCGTCGGGCAGGGTGACGGGGCGCTCCTCGTGCGCTTCGGCGGCGGGCGCGGCGACGAGGAGGGCCAGGAGGGCGAGGAGGGCGGCGAGGAGCGCCGCCGGCACGGCAGGAGACCTGCGGGTCCACGACATGCGCGTGAGAGTAGAGCATTGTTCATCTTTTGGGATCCCCCTCGGCGCGGCCAATCCGATCGACCCCCGCGCCCCGCCCGCCGTTGACGCGCGGGGCGCGGAATCCTACTGTCGGGCATAGGATTCCTTCGACGGAGCGGGAGCAGCAGATGAGCGAGCAGGCCAGGAAGACGGCCGAGGCACTGGAGTACCTCACCGGCTTCGGGAACGAGCACAGCTCGGAGGCCGTGCCCGGCGCGCTTCCGCTCGGCCGGAACTCGCCCCAGCGGGCCGCTCTCGGCCTGTACGCCGAGCAGCTCAGCGGCAGCGCCTTCACCGAGCCCCGCACCCACAACCGCCGTTCCTGGCTCTACCGGATCCGCCCCTCGGCCGCGCACCCGCCCTTCACCCGCGTCGACAACGGCGCCGTGCGCACCGCGCCCTTCACCGAGACCGTCCCGGACCCCAACCGGCTGCGCTGGAACCCGCTGCCCGACCCGGCCCCCGGCACCGACTTCCTGGCCGGCCTGTGGACCCTGGGCGGCAACGGCGACGCGGCCCAGCGCACCGGAATGGCCGTCCACCTCTACAGCGCCAACGCCGACATGACCGACCGGGTCTTCAGCGACTCCGACGGCGAGCTGCTGATCGTCCCCGAGCGCGGCGGCCTGCTGCTGCGCACCGAGCTCGGCCTGCTCTCCGCCGGCCCCGGCGAGGTCGCCCTGATCCCCCGCGGCGTCCGCTTCCGCGTCGAGCTCCTCGACGACGACGCCCGCGGCTACGTCTGCGAGAACTACGGCCAGCCCTTCGAGCTGCCGAACCTGGGCCCGATCGGCGCCAACGGGCTCGCCGCCGCACGCGACTTCCGGGCCCCGGTCGCCGCGTACGAGGACGTCGAACGCCCGACGGAGGTGGTCAACAAGTTCTGCGGCAACCTCTGGTCGGCCACCTACGACCACTCCCCGCTGGACGTGGTCGCCTGGCACGGCACCCACGTGCCGTACGTCTACGACCTGCGCCGTTTCAACGTGATCGGGTCCATCAGCTACGACCACCCGGACCCGTCGATCTTCACGGTGCTGACCGCGCCCACCGACACACCCGGGCTGGCGGGCGTGGACTTCGTGGTCTTCGCCCCGCGCTGGCTGGTCGGCGAGGACACCTTCCGCCCGCCCTACTTCCACCGCAACGTGATGAGCGAGTACATGGGCCTGATCGAGGGCGCCTACGACGCCAAGGCCGAGGGGTTCGTCCCCGGCGGCGGCTCGCTCCACAACATGATGTCCGCGCACGGCCCGGACCGGGAGACCTTCGACCGGGCGAGCGCCGCCGAGCTGAAGCCGCAGAAGATCGACGACGGCCTGGCCTTCATGTTCGAGACCCGCTGGCCGATCACCGCCACCGCCCAGGCAGCCGGCGCGGACCACCTCCAGCGCGGATACGACGACGTCTGGCAGGGGCTCCAGCGCCACTTCCGCGCCTAATATGCGCAGGACAACACCCCTGTCAGCCGCTACGGAGACCCACCCGTGACCGCCTTCGCCCCCGACTCGCTGGTCCTGAACCGGAAACTTCCCCTCTGGTACCAGGTCTCGCAGTCGCTGCGCGCCTCGATACTGGGCCGCACTCCGGACGCCTCGCTGCGGCTGCCCACCGAGGAGCAGCTCGCCGAGCACTACGGGGTGAGCGTGCTGACCATGCGGCAGGCGCTCAAGGAGCTGGAGGGCGAGGGGCTCATCAGCCGCCACCGGCGGCGCGGCACGTTCATCGAACCGGGGGCCCGGCGGGCCGCCCCGGTGCGGCTGCTGGGCTCGGTCGACACGATCGTGGCCCAGCAGTCGGGCGAGCGCACGACGATCCTCGGGCACGGCCGGACGGCGGTGTCCGGGGAGCTGCTGGACCACTTCCCGGACACCCCGGAGGTGGTCACGTACCGCAGGCTGCGCCAGGACCGGGAGACCGGGGAGCCCAGCAACTGGGCGGAGAACGCCGTCCTTCCGGAGTTCGCCGAGTCCGTGCAGCTCGCCGATCTCGAACGGTGGCCGATGACGAAGGTGCTGCGGGACGTCGTCGGGGTGCGCATCAGCCGGATCACGGACACGGTCGAGGCCCGGCTCGCCGATCCGGAGACGGCCGAGCTGCTCCAGGTCCCGCTGCTCAGCCCGATCCTGCACTACACGGGCGTGACGTACGACGAGGACGGCCGGGTGGTGGACGTGGCGCGGATCCGCTACCGCGGCGACCGGTTCTCCTTCACGGTGACGGTCGACGCGCACTGACACCCAGCATCGGCTGCGACTACCGCTTCTCGTCGTCCTCCGCGGACCGCTCGCCCTCGGCCTGGGAGGGCGTGGTGCGCATCGTCTCCGGGTGGTGCGTCTGCCGCATCTGGGTCTGGTCCATGTCCTCGTCGAGCCGCTCCCCCTCGGCCTGCGACGGAGTCGAGTATTCGTCGTACTGACTCATGACGTCTCCTCGGTCGATCCCGATTACTGACATACCCGTCATACGCGTACACAAGGAGCGTAGCTCTTCGGCCTGGGCGCAGCCCGGCCGCCGGGCCCCGTCGCTACCATCGGCGGCGTGAGCGAAGACGTACCGCTGCTGGACGATCTGATGCCCTGGTCCGTGGGGGGCCTGCGCCTGGGGCGGGACTGGGTGGCCGCGCCCGATCCCGCGTCCCTGCGCGCCCGCTGGGCGGCCCTGACCGGTGCCGAAGGCGCCGACCGGGAGCGGCTGTTCCGCCCGAGCCGGCTGCGCACGCCCGCCTCCGGCGCGGCCGCGCTGCCGGGGCAGCGTTCGGCGGCCACGGCCCGTTTCGCGGACGAGCCCGGTCCGTGCCCGGAGCCCGTACGGGTGCTCCTCGAGCCCTTCGACGAGCAGTGGCTCCTGCCCGACCAGCGGCTCATCGACTCGGCCCGCCCGGAGCTGTGGCGGGTCCTGGACGAGCACCAGCTGTTCGCCGTCGAGACCCCCGGGCTGCTGGTCAGCGCGCACCTCCCGGCCGGCCGGCTCGGGCGGATCAGGCCCCTGCACCGGCGTCCCGGCGGCGCCGAGCCCAATGTCGCCCCGGGCCTGCTCCCCCTGCTCGGCGAGCGGTACGGCGGCTGGGTGACCCCGGAGGACCTGCTGTGCTGGGTCCTCGCCGCGGGCCGCCCGGGGCCGCGGGGGTACGAGGTCCCCCTCTGCACCGATCCCGGGCGCTGGCGGGCCGGGCTGGAGCTGGGACACCGGCTGCTCACCGTCCAGTTGCGCGGCGCGCGCGGCGGCGAGCCGCCCCGGCTGCCCGGCGGCCGCAGGCCGTACGTACGCTCGGCGGTCGGGGCGTGGCCGCAGGGGCTGTCGTACGACGCGGAGACGGAGACCCTGCGCGTCGGCGACGGCACGGTCTCGCCCGTGCCGCCCGGGGCGTGGGAGTACGAGGCGCAGGGCGTGCGGGTGCTGGAGGCGTGGTTCGCGGCCCGGGTGGCGCACCGCGCCCCGGATGCCGAGGGACTGGCGGCGCTGGGTCCGGCGCAGTGGCCGCAGGCCTGGACCTCGGAGCTGCTGGCGCTGGTGACGACGCTGGCGCTGCTGGCGGGACTGGCGCCGGAGCGGGCGGCCTTCGAGCCGGGCCCCCTGCTGCCCGCGGCCGGCCTGCGGGCGGCCGGGGTGCTCCCGCCGCCGCGTTCGGCGCGGCGCCCGGCCTCGGTGCTGGACCACCAGGAGGAGGGCCCGGGCGGGCAGTTCGCGCTGCTCTGAGCGGCACGTGACGGCTACGCGCCGCCCCAGGCCCCGAGCAGCCGGGACACCGACCGGTCGAAGACGGCGGCCATGTCCAGGCCCGGTCCGGGGGCGGGCCGGGCGCTCGTGAGGGCGGCGGCCAGCCGCGGGTACTGCCCGGTGGCCAGCCGTGAGCCGAGCCAGGCGGCCCGGGCGCCCGCTTCGGCGGCCTCGCTCCAGGGCAGGGAGCGGGCCCGCTCGGCCAGCGCCAGTTCGCTCGCCACGTAGGTGGACACCATGCCGTTGACGGCGGCGACGAGTTCCAGCTTCTCGCCGTCCGGCACGTCCAGCGGGGCCAGGCAGTCCAGGCTGTGCTCCAGGTACGCGAGGGCGTTGGGGCTGAAGCCGTGCACGGGGCTGAGGAGGCCCGGCAGCCATGGGTGGCGGTGCATCAGGTCCCGTGTCTGGCGGGCGAGGGCGAGCAGGTCGGCCCGCCAGTCGCCGGTCGGCTCCGTGAACGCGTACTCCCCGCTGACCGCGTCGACCATCAGCTCGTACAGGTCGTCCTTGCGCGGCACGTAGTTGTACAGGGACATCGTCCCGGCACCGATCCCGGCGGCGACGCGCCGCATGGAGACGGCCTCGATCCCCTCCGCGTCGGCGATGCGCACCGCTTCGGCGGCGATCGACTCGCGGCTGTGCGCGGGCCTGGGCCCCCGGCCGGCCCGTTGCGGGCGGGACCAGATCACTTCGGGTTCAGCGGGTCGGCCGCCGGCTGTCATCGCTCGGATCACCTCGTCGTCTCGCCCCCATCTTAGTTACGTACGCCGTACGTAGTGCGGTAGGGTGCCGCTCATGACTACTACGTACGCTGTACTTAGTGAGGGTCTGGAGAAGAACTACGGGGAGGTCCACGCCCTGCGCGGGCTCGACCTCGCCGTGCCCGAGGGCACGGTCTGCGGCCTCCTCGGCCCCAACGGCGCGGGCAAGACCACCGCCGTGCGGATCCTGACCACCCTCACCGCGCCCACCGGCGGCCGCGCGCTCGTCGCCGGTCACGACGTCATCCGGGAGCCGGCCGCCGTCCGGCGCGCCATCGGGGTCACCGGGCAGTACGCCTCCGTCGACGGGGACCTGACCGGCCGCGAGAACCTGCGCCTCTTCGCCCGGCTCGCCGGACTGCGCGGCTCCGCCGGCCGGGCCCGCGCCGACGGGCTGCTGGAGCGCTTCGGGCTCGGCGAGGCCGCCGACCGGGTCGCCGGGACCTGGTCGGGCGGGATGCGCCGCCGCCTCGACCTGGCCGCCGGGCTGATCACCCGCCCCGGCGTGCTGTTCCTCGACGAGCCCACCACCGGCCTGGATCCGTCGGCCCGCGAGGGGATCTGGAGCGCCGTACGGGAACTCGCCGCGGAGGGCACCACGGTGCTGCTCACCACGCAGTACCTGGAGGAGGCCGACCGGCTCGCCGACGACATCACGGTCGTCGACCGCGGCCGGGCCGTCGCGAACGGCACCCCCGCCGAGCTCAAGGCACGGATCGGCGCCCGCGCCGAGGTGACCGTCGCCGGACCGGCGGACCTCTCGGGTGCGGCGGCCGTACTGGACCGGCTCACCGGCGGCCTGCCCGCGCTCGACGCGGAGCGCCTCACCGTCGGGGTGACCGTCCTCGACGCCGGGCTGACGCTGCCGCGGATCATCCGGGCACTCGACACCGCCGGCGTGCCCGTCACCGACGCGAGCCTGCGCCCGCCCACCCTCGACGAGGTGTTCCTGCGCCTCACGCGCGTCCCCGCGCCCACGCCCCCGAAGGAGAACGCGGCATGAGCACCCTGCTGTCCGACGGCGGCGCCGTCCTGACCCGTCAGCTGCAGAAGGCCCGGCACGCCCCGGCGCTGCTGATCCTCACGCAGACCATGCCGGTCACGATGCTGCTGTTCTTCGGCTACGTCTTCGGCAGCGCGCTGGCCATGCCGGGCGCCGAGTACCGCGAGTTCCTGGTCCCCGGACTGCTCGCCGCCACCGCCGCGAACGGCCTGATGACCGGCATGTTCACCGCGGCGCAGGACGCCCACCGCGGGGTGACGGACCGCTTCCGGACCCTGCCGATGAGCCGCGCCGCCGTCCCGCTCGGACAGACGGCGGCGGACCTGCTGACCACCGCCGTCTCGATGGTGCCGCTGATGCTGGTGGGGCTCGCGATGGGCTGGCGGGTCGAGACGGGCCTGCCCGGCGCGCTGGGCGCCCTGGGGGTGCTCCTGCTGTTCCGCTTCGCGGCGGCCTGGGCCGGCACGTGCCTCGGCCTGCTCAGCAGGAGCGAGGAGGCGGCGGGCCAGCTCGGCAGCGCCACCTTCGTTCTGCCCATGCTGTCGAGCGCGTACCTGCCGACGGCCGGGCTGCCCGGCTGGCTGCGCACGGTCGCCGAGTGGAACCCGATCAGCGCGGTCGCCACCGCCGTACGGGACCTGTGCGGGAACGCCGGGGCGGAGCCCGCGCCGGGCGCCGCCTGGCCGGCCGCGCACCCGGTGGCGGGGGCGCTGCTCTGGTCGGCGCTGCTGCTCGCGGTGTTCGCACCGCTCGCGGCCCGGCGGTTCGCCCGGGGCGCGGCGGGCTGACCGCTCCCGGGGGGTGACAGGGCGGGGTCGTACGGGATAGGCATCGGTGCCATGGACACCGAAAGCGCCGCACCCGAACCGCTCCCGCTGGACGGCATCACCGTCGTCGCCGTCGAACAGGCTGTCTCGGCCCCCTTCGCCACCCGCCAGCTCGCCGATCTCGGCGCGCGGGTGATCAAGGTCGAGCGCCCCGACGGCGGCGACTTCGCGCGCGGCTACGACACCGCCGCGCACGGTCTCGCCTCGCACTTCGTGTGGGCCAACCGCGGCAAGGAGTCCATCGCGCTCGACCTGAAGGACCCGCGCGGCCTGGAGGTCCTGCACCAACTGATCGCGGGTGCCGACGTGTTCGTGCAGAACCTCGCCCAGGGGGCCGCCGCCCGGCTCGGGATCGACTCGGCCGCCCTGTGCGCGCGCCATCCGCGGCTGGTCGCAGTGGACGTCTCCGGCTACGGCGCGGAGGGGCCGTACGCGCACAAGCGGGCCTACGACATGCTCGTGCAGTGCGAGGCGGGGCTGGTGTCGGTGACCGGCACCCCCGAGCGGCCCGTCAAGGCGGGCATCCCGGCCGCGGACATCGCGGCGGCCATGTACACCTTCTCGGGAGTGCTCGCGGCGCTGCTGCGCCGCGGGGTCACGGGACGCGGGGGCAGGGTGGAGGTGTCCATGCTGGACGCGCTCGCGGAGTGGATGGGGCATCCGCTGCACCACACGATGCACGGCGGGGAACAGCCCGTACGGACGGGGCTCGCACACGCCGTGATCGCGCCGTACGACGCCTACGCGACGGCCGACGGGGACCGGGTGCTGCTCTCCGTGCAGAACGACCGCGAGTGGCGGCGGCTGGCCGTGCGGGTACTGGAGCGGCCCGAACTGGCCGAGGACCCGTCGTACGCGACGAACGCCGCGCGCACCGTGAACCGGGAGAAGACCGACGCGGTGGTGGCGGAGGCACTGGGGCGGATGGGCGCGGACGAGGCGATCGGGCGGCTGGAGGCGGCGGGCATCGCCTGCGCGCGGCTGAACTCCGTGGCACAGCTCGCCGGGCACCCGCAGCTGGCGGCCCGGGACCGCTGGCGGGAGGTGGATTCACCGGCCGGCCCGCTGCGGGCCCTGCTGCCGCCGATCGGCCTGCCGGGTGGCGCGGCACCGCGCATGGGAGCGGTGCCCGCGCTCGGTGAGCACACCGAGGCCCTGCTGCGCGCCCTGGGGATGACGGGCGCGCAGATCTCGGACCTTCGCCGGGACGGTGTGGTGGGCGTGGTTGCGTAGGGCCGGGGAACCGGCGGCCGGGACGGCCGACGGCTGCGGTGCGGGGCCGGACGGGCAGGTTACGACCGGCGGCTGCCGAAGAGCGTGCGACGCAGACGTCGCAGCGGGGCGAAGAGCGAGACGCGCTCGCTCCGGCTCCGCACACGGTGCGTGTGGTCGCGGGAGGTGAGCTCGCGCATCAGCAGGGTCGCCTCGGCGGTCTCCCGGTGCGGGACGGCGGGTCCGCCCAGCACGGCGAGGTGGCGGTCGAGGCGCGAACTGCTCGCGCTGCTGCCGCAGGTGATGGCAGGCACGCGTGGCGGCCTGCTGCGCATTGCTATCTGTTCCATGATCTCTCCCCACCCGTACGAGGGCACCCGGCCCGGGCAGGTTAACCCTATCGTCCCCGCAACGCCCGCGGGTATCCCGGTGGTGTGAATTACCCCTGTCGCGACAGGGAGTTGACGATTACTCAGCGGAGTCGGCCGTCACTCTCCGCATGGATGCGCCGAGTTCGGAACAGCCCGTCACCGGTCACGTCACGACAGGAGCCACATCGCCCGCCCTGCGCTAACTTGGAGTGATCGCCCGATGACGCATGGGAGGCTCGCGTGGCTGGGAACGTGGGTGGACCGGGTGACGTGGGTGGGGAATCGCACTCCGATCGTGTCGTGTCCGGCCGTTACCGGCTGCTGGAGCCCATCGGCCGCGGCGGGATGGGCGTCGTGTGGCGGGCCCGGGACGAGGTGCTGGCCCGCGAGGTCGCCGTCAAGGAGGTACGGGCGCCGGCCTGGATGGAGGCCGGCGAACTCGCCCGGATGTACCGGCGCCTGGAGCGGGAGGCCTGGGCGGCGGCCCGCGTGTCGCACCGCGGGGTCGTCACGGTCTACGACGTGGCCTCCGAGGAGGGCCGGCCGTGGATCGTGATGGAGCTCGTACGGGGCCTCTCGCTGGCCGAGGTGCTGGAGGCCGAGGGGCCGATGCCCCCGCAGCGCGCCGCGCACATCGGGGAACAGGTACTGGCCGCGCTGCGCTCCGCGCACGACGCGGGGGTGCTGCACCGGGACGTCAAGCCCGGCAACGTGCTGCTGGCCAACGACGGCCGGGTGGTGCTGAGCGACTTCGGGATCGCCAGTCTGGAGGGCTCCTCGGCGATCACGATGACGGGCGAGGTGGTCGGCTCCCCGGAGTTCCTGGCCCCGGAGCGCGCGCTCGGGCAGGATCCCGGCCCCGCTTCGGACCTGTGGTCGCTCGGGGTCCTGCTGTACACCGCCGTCGAGGGCGTCCCGCCGTTCCGGGGCGGGAGCCCGGTGGAGGTGCTGCGGGCGGTGGTGGACGGGGAGTTGCCGCCGCCGCTGCGGGCGGGGCCGCTGGAGCCCGTACTGGAGGGGCTGCTGCGCAAGGACCCTGCTGCCAGGCTGGACGCGGCGGAGGCGGCCCGGATGCTGCGGGTGGTGGGTGCGGGCGGTGCCGCACGGGCCTCGGGCGGGCCGGTGTCGGGGCCGGACTCGCCGACGGCCGTCGCGCACCACCACGACCACGGACACGCCCGGCAGCAGCCACGGACCGAGCCCGTTCCTCCCGGGTCCGGACCGGAGCCGGCGACGGCGCGGCGGAGCGGGGCCGGGGCGGTACTGACCGTCGGGATCGTGGTGCTGCTCGCTGCGCTGGCCCTGCTGGGGTGGCTGCTGGTGAAGGACCGCCAGGGCGCACGAGAGGGCGGGGGCGGGGGTCCGACCGGTTCGGCCGGCGGTTCGCGGGCCGCCACGGCGACGCCCTCGGCAGCGCCGTCCGCCTCTGCGCCCGCCTCCGCGTCGGCCTCGCCGTCGGGTGCCGCGGGCCGGCACGTGCTCGCCTTCGTGGACGTCGTGCGCTCCGCCTACACCGGGCCCTGCCCGCCGGCCGCGGACCGGGCGCCCGCCTTCACCGCCACGGTGGAGGTGGAGCGGACCCCGGTGACGCTGGAGTACCGGTGGGCCACGCGGAGCGGGCAGAGCTCGGGGCCGGGCTGGCAGTCCGTCACGTACGAGGCGGGCGGGCCGAGGAGCCGGCGGCTGGAGCACAGTGAGCTCACGTACGTGGCGGACGCGGACTGGGCCGACGCCGTACGGCTGGAGGTGCGGGGTCCGGCGGAGGTGACCACCCAGTGGGTGGACACCTCCGTGACGTGCGAGAAGGAGGCCCCGACGAGCGGAGCCTCCTCCCCCGGTCCGGGCCCGTCCCCGGTGCCGTCGCCGAGCGCGACGCCGAGCGCGACGCCGAGCCCGGCGCCGAGCGCGGCGGCCGCGGATCGCGTGGCCGGTCAGGCCGCGTTCGTGAAGACGGGCAGGTAGCCGCCGGACTGTCCGGCGGCGGTCGGGTGGTAGGACTCGCCGATGTTCAGCCAGTTGACGCTGTGGAGCCAGGCGTCACCGGAGCAGATCTCGTGTCCCGTGAAGGCGCCGGCGACCGAGGCGAAGGTGAAGCCGTGGTTCGCGGCGCGCTTGGCGATGGCGGCGTTGAGGTAGTCGGCCGCGCCGTTGATGGCGGAGCGTTCGCCCTCGGTGAGGCCGGCGACGCAGGTGCCGTTCAGCTTGTAGAAGCGGGGGTAGCCGAGGACGACGACGTGCGCGGACGGCGCCCGCCCGGAGATGGCGTTGTAGACCTGGTCGAGCTGGCCGGGGAGGGTGGAGTCGACGTACGCCTTGGCCTGGTTGACGCGGGCGACGCAGGTGGTCTCGGACTGGAGCACACAGGTCGTCATGACGTCGGAGAATCCGGCGTCGTTGCCGCCGATGGTGATGCTGACCAGGTCGGTGCCGGAGTTGAGCGGGCCGAGCTGGCCGGACAGGACGTCACCCGTACGGGCGCCCGAGCACGCGGCGAAGGAGAAGGTCTGCGGGGCGTGGGCGGCGGCCCACAGGGCGGGGTAGGCACGGGTGGTGCGCTTGCAGTTGCCGCTCGCGCTGTCGTAGTTGCCGGCACCGACACCGGAGGAGTACGAGTCGCCGAGGGCGACGTAGCCGAAGTCGGCCTGCGCCGCGGCGGCCGCCTGGCCCGCGCCGAACAGGGACGCCCCCGCCGCGAGTAACAGCGAGGACGTCAAGGCGGCGAAACGCGTCATTCTCATGCTCATGGGGGTGCGGCTCCCTTGTGGGGGTGTGGGGGTCGCTCCGGCCGGTTTCCGCCGGAGTTACTGCTGAGTCCGTGGTACAAGGAGCCGGGATCTTCTGGAAGTGTCCATGCCAAGAATGTTCGGGGCAGAGTTCCGGACCGAATCTTCACCTGGCCTGCGTTTGAAGAGGGAACCTGCCACCCGAACCGGGGAAACACGGGTGCAAGTGGGCACCGCGTGCCGGATCATGGGCGCCATGCCAGCCAACCCGCATGACGCGCTGCCGATCCGGCTCAATGTCGACGACAGCGATTCGCCGTCGGATGTCGTGGACGCGTTGTTCCTCGGCCGGTTCGCGTCCGGTGAACAGCCGTACTCGCACAGCCTGTCGATCGACCGGGTGAAGGCCGACGCCACCCTGCTGCCGCCCGGCGCGACGGTCCTGCGCTCGGCGCGCGACAGCGACCGCAGCGCCACCCTCGCGGAGGGCGAGGGCTGGACCATGCTCGTCTCGCGCTGGAGCCGGGGAGCCGACGTCACGGTGACCGCGGTCAGCGACGAACTCGCGCAGAGCGTGCTGGGCGACGCCACGCAGGGCGTGCAGGACGAGCCCGAACCGCAGCCCGAGAACGTCACGATGGGCTTCTGGTACGTCTCCCCGCGCCGGGGACCGTACCGGACGACCCGCCAGATCGCCGCCGGTACCTGGGCGGAGGTCCGGCCGAACTACACCGCGCCGGTGGCCGGGGCGATGGACCGGCTCATGAAGGTGACCCCGGACGACATCGCGGGGCGGCTGCTGCTGCTCCACGGGCCGCCCGGAACCGGCAAGACCTCGGCGCTGCGCACCCTCGCCCGGTCGTGGCGGGACTGGTGCCAGGTGGACTGCGTACTGGATCCGGAGCGGCTGTTCAACGACGTCGGCTACCTGATGGACATCGCGATCGGGGAGGACGAGGGCACGGCGAAGGGCCGGTGGCGGCTGCTGCTGCTGGAGGACTGCGACGAGCTGATCCGCGGTGAGGCCCGGCACACGGCGGGGCAGGCGCTGTCCCGGCTCCTGAACCTCACGGACGGACTGCTGGGCCAGGGCCGCAACGTCCTGGTCGGCGTCACGACGAACGAGGACCTCGAACGCCTCCACCCGGCGGTGGTCCGCCCGGGCCGGTGCCTGGCGCGGATCGAGGTCGGCCGGCTGACCCACCGCGAGGCGGTGGAGTGGCTCGGCACGGACGAGGGCGTGTCCCGCGAGGGCGCGAGCCTGGCGGAGCTCTTCGCCCTGCGGCGGGGAACGGGGCCGGCGTTGCTGCCGGCGCAGGCGCCGTCGGAGGCGGGCCTGTACCTCTAGCCTCCGGCGGGCCGGCGGGCGACTCCTCGGGCGCGGCCCGGCTCCCGGGGCTCCGCCCCGGACCCCGCGCCTCAAACGCCGGCGGGGCTGGATCGGGCTGCTGCCGTCCGCCAGGTGCGGCTGGATGCAGTCCCGCCGGCGTTTGAGGCGCGGGGGCTCGGGCTACTTGGTGTACCGGGCCCGGAGGGCTTCCGCGGCGGCGGCGAGGGCCTCCGGCTCCGTCAGGCCCAGCCGGTGCACCCGCTCCGCATAGGCCTGGGCAGCAGACGCCGCCTCGCGGGCGGCACCCTCGGCCGCCGCCGCGACGAACGTCCCGTTCCGCCCCCGCGTCTCGATCACCCCGTCCGCCTCCAGCGCCCGGTACGCCTTCGCGACGGTGTTGGCGGCCAGCCCCAGCTCCTCCGCCAGCCCCCGCACGGTCGGCAGTTTGAAGCCGGCCGGCAGCTTGCCCGTGCGGGCCCGGTCGGCGATCTGCGCGCGCAGCTGCTCGTACGGGGCGGCCGAGCCGGTCCGCACGTCGATGGCGATCTTCAGGTTCGTCGAGGTCACGCGGGTGATTGTCCACCATCGCCGGTTAATTGGGAGGCGCCCGGCCCCAGCCGCCCTTAGCGTTTCGGGGGCGATCTCGACACCGACAGGAGACGAAGTGAGCGTGCAGGAGCTGACCGTGGCGCTGGTCAAGGCCGGACGCGAGAAGATCCGCTACCCGGCCGCGCAGGTGGCCGACGACGGCGACCGGATCTCCGTACGCGCCCCCTGGGCGGCGGAGGGCGTCCGCGACTTCGGGTTCGTGCGCTTCGAGCCGGGTGACGTGTTCGTCGAGCACTTCTGGCGCACCCGCTGGTACGCGGTCAAGGAGGTGTGGACCGGCGACGGCGTCCTCAAGGGCTGGTACTGCGACGTCACGCGCCCGGCCGTGGTGCGCGAGGGGGTGATCACGGTGGAGGACCTTGACCTGGACCTGTGGGTCTCGGCGGACGGGAGCGCCGTACTGCGCCTGGACGAGGACGAGTTCGCCGAGAGCGGTCTGGCCACCAGCGACCCGGAGGCCGCGGCCCAGGCCGTCCGCGCCCTCGACGCCCTGGACGAGCAGGCCCGCACCCCGGCCGGCCTGCCCGCGCTGCTGGGCTAGGGGGTGTTGTGAAAGTCCTGTGCGGTGCCCGCGGTGTCCGGTGCGTGCTCTCGGCGTGCCGGGCGAAGCCCCTCGTACTGGGCGTACTCGGGGCTTCGGCCGGTGCGGCGAGAGCGCGTGCCGGGCGCCGTGGGCGCCGTGCGGGACTTTCGCAACACCCCCTAGCGGGTCGCGTACGGGCGCGGAGCGCCGGGACGGGGGCCGGGCGGGTACTGCGGGAGCCGCTCCCGCGGCCCCTTCCCGGTCCCTTTCCTGCCCCTTCCTTGGCCCTCGCTTACCGCTTCCTTAAGCGGACCCTAAAGATCCTCTCCGGGCGCCCGGATCCGGCGGAAGCCGTGGTCCGGGGGGCTAGCTTGGCGGGGCCAGGACAGGAAGGGCCCGATGTGGCGCCGCCGGGGGGCGGCGCCGCTGGGCCCGATTCCGCCGGCGCATCCCTGCCTGTGCCCTAAGGAGGCCCACCCATGCCCGCACGCCGCCGTACCGTGACCCGCATCGCCAGCGTCGCCCTCGCCCCGCTCGCGGTGGCGGCGTACTCGGCCGTTCCCGCGGCGGCGCACGGCTCGATGACGGATCCGGTCAGCCGGGTGGCGGCGTGCTACGCGGAAGGGCCCGAGTCCCCCAAGTCGGCGGCGTGCAAGGCGGCCGTCGCGGCGAGCGGGGCGCAGGCGTTCTACGACTGGAACGCCGTGAACATCGCCAACGCGGCCGGCAACCACCGGGCGCTGATCCCCAACGGTCAGCTGTGCTCCGCCGGCAACGACAAGTACCAGGGCCTGGACCTGGCGCGCGCGGACTGGCCGGCCAGCCCGATGACGGCGGGCCCGCACACCTTCCGCTACAAGGGGACCGCACCGCACAAGGGCTCCTTCGAGCTGTACGTGACGAAGGACGGGTACGACCCCTCGCAGCCGCTGAAGTGGTCCGACCTGGAGCCGGCGCCGTTCGCGAAGGCCACCGACCCGGGCATGCAGAACGGTGACTACGTGTTCACCGGGACCGTCCCGAAGAAGTCCGGCCGCCACCTGATCTACAGCATCTGGCAGCGCTCGGACAGCCCGGAGGCCTTCTACACCTGCTCGGACGTCGTCTTCGGCAAGGACAACGGCGGGAGTGGCGGCAACGGCGGCAACGGCGGGGGCACGGCCACCGCCAAGCCCACGGCCCACGCCACGGCCACGGCCACGGCCGGTGCGGGTGCGAGTGCGGCCCCCTCGGCGCCGACGGACCAGCAGATCGCCGCCGGAGCGGACAAGTCCACGGTCGAGCACAACGGCCACGGCGACAACGACCCGAAGACGAACGGGAACGCGACCGCGCTGTCCACCGCCGCACCGTCCCCGACGCACGCCACCGCGCACAACCTCGCGGAGACGGGCGGCAACAGCGCCACCCCGACGATCGCGATCGCCGGGGCCGGCGTCCTCGCCGTGGGTGCGGCCGTGCTGTTCGGGCTGGCCCGCCGCCGCACCTCCTCGGCGACGGGCCGCCACGGGCGCTAGTCGAAGACCGAGGCGCACGTGGTCCGTTCGGCGTGCGACGGGTCGAGGGCGTTGGCCGCCTCGTGCCAGGCGATCCGGTCGGTGAGTCCGATGGCGACGTGCTCCGAGAGGTCCAGGAAGCAGAGGTCCTGGAGCACGACGTTGCGGACGTTCGAGCCGCTCAGGAACTGGGTCTGGTACGGGGTGACCACCTCGTCGTACTTGGTGGCGATCACCGTGTAGGTGACACCGGGGACGGTGTCGCCGCCCGCGTTCAGCTTCTGCTGGAAGGCGGATCCGGCGATCTGGTCGGCGAGGCCCGGCGTGGCGGTGGTGATCAGGTCCTCGGCTCCGGGGAAGTACGGGAGCAGCTTGGTGAAGCCGAGCAGGTCGGTGCCGTGGTTGTCGGGGGCGAGCCCCACCAGGGCGTTGACCTTCCCGGCCCCGCCGAGGAACTTGAGGTAGTAGCGCGGCATCATGCCGCCCTGCGAGTGACCGATGATGTCGGTCTTCGCGGAGCCGGTGGCGGCGAGCACCTTGTCGACGAAGGCGGCGAGCTGCCCTGCGGACTTGTCGATGGGGCCGAGCCCGTTGAAGAGGGGCACGCCGGGCAGTTGGCCGTAGTCGAGGGAGTAGACGCAGTAGCCGCGGTTCACCAGGTACGGGGCGAGGCCGAGCCAGTTGTCCCAGGAGTTGCCGAAAGTGCCGTGCACGAGCACGACGGGGCGCGGGTGCGCGGCGGAGGGCTTGCAGGACCAGTTGTTCCAGCCGCTGGTGGGGGCCGTCGCGGCCTGCGCGACGCCCGTGGGGGCGACGAGCGCGGCGGCGGTGAGGGTGAGGACGGCCAGCTGGCGGAGCAGTCGTCTCCAGGGCAGCATCGTGTGATCTCCTTGCGTTCGACTCAAGGGGATGGGGCGTGGGGGTTCGTCCCGTGATCCGGATCACAAGGGGGAGCTGCTGCCGTTAAATTACGGTCGAGTAGCAAGAGTTGGAAGTTACGCGTCGGTAAAACTTCGCGTGTCGAGCGTCCCTCTGTGGCAATGCCGTCATGCCGCGAGCGTGCCGCGCGCGATGACGTGCGGCCCGAAGCGTGCGCGGACCCGGTCGGTGACGGCCTCCAGCCGGCGGGCCTTCTCGTCCTCGGGGTCGAGACTGAGCTGCCGCGCGGCCCCTTCGGCCGGGCCCAGGTCCTCGGCCCGCAGGGACAGGGCGCGGACCCTGGCCCGCTGGAGGCCGAGGCCCTCGTAGAGGGAGTAGGCCGCGGCGGTGAGAGTGGGGGTGTGCGCGGTGGGTTCGCCGAGGGTGCGGGTGCGCGTGAGGGTGGTGCGGTCGGCGCAGCGGACGGTGAGCGAGAGGGTCCGGCAGACCTGGCCCCGGCCCTGTTCCCCGGATCCTCGTGTACGAAGCCGGGCCCCGAGCTCCTCGGTCAGCGAGAGCAGCGCCCGCCGGTGTCGTACGGGGTCCAGCTCGTCCAGGTCGAAGGCCCGCTCGGCGGCGACGGTCCGGGCGGCCGCCCCCGGCCGGACCGGGGTCCGGTCGATGCCCAGGGCGCGCTCGTGCACCTCGCGGCCGAGCCGGGCCCCGAGGATCCGCCGCAGCGCCGCGGGGGGTGCGGCGGCGACCCGGCCGACGGAGTCGAGACCGTAGGAGCACAGCGTGCGGGCGGCCTTGGGGCCGACCCCGTCGAGGGCGGCGACGGGCTTGCCGGCGAGGAACTCCCGTACGGCGGCGGGTTCGTCCGGGATCAGCAGGGTTCCCCCGGACCGGGCCTCGCGGGCCGCCGCCCGGGCCAGCATGGGATTGCCGGCCACGCCGACGGCGGCGTCCACGCCGTACAGGGCGAGCGCCCGCACCCGGATCACGGCGGCCAGCCGGGCGGCGTCACAGCCGAAGTAGCGCAGCGCGCCCCGGACTTCGGCGAGGGCGGCGTCGGGCGGCAGCGCCTGCACGGCCGGGGTCAGCCCGCCGAGCAGCGCGAGCACCCCGGCGTACGCCTCGGCCCCGAGCGGCCCCCCGCCGACGGGGCGCAGCCGCAGGCACATGACGGCCCGGCCGGCGGTCATCCCGCGCTCCCCGGGCTGGAGTGCCAGAGCTTGCGGCCCGTCGCGGGGCCCTCGCCCGGGGGCTGGAGGTCGGCCCAGGGGTTCATCTCGTACCCCGTGGACATGCGGATCCGGCGGCCGGGGACCGGGCCTTCCGCCGCACCGCCGCCGTTGCCGCCGCTGCCGCTGCCGTTGCCGTTGCCGCCACCGTCGCCGTCGCCGTCGCCGTCGCCGTCGGCCATGCCCTCGCCGGAGGCGGCCAGGCGGGCCGCCACCGCGTCCAGGCCGCCCGCGGCCCGCAGTTCCACCAGTTCCGCCAGGTTCCACGCCGCCGCCCCGACCACGCTCAGGCTCTGCGGACCGCGCCGCTGCACGACACCCCGTACCAGCAGCAGGAAGGAGTGGAAGACGGTGTGCGCGCACCGCTCGTGGCTGTCGTCGAAGAAGGCCAGGTCGACCAGGCCCGTCCCGTCGTCCAGGGTCGTGAAGATGACCCGCTTCCCGGACCGGATCGGCGGGGTCTGCGTGGCCGCCTTGGCGCCCGCGACCAGTACGGTCTGCCCGTGCCGGGTCTCCCGCAGCCGCCGTGCCGGAATCGCTCCCAGCTCGGCCAGGAAGGCGTGGTGGTCCGCCATCAGGTGCCGCGAGGCGTCCATGCCGAGGACGCCCAGCTCGGCGCTGAGCCGTTCCGCGTCGGAGAGATCCGGCAGCCCGACGGAGGCCGTGGACCGGCCTCCCTCCAGGGGGAGTTGCGCCCCGCCCCGGCTGCCGCCCCGTTTCCCGGCGGCCCGCTGCGCGCCGTGCAGTTCCGTCAGGTGGAGCAGGAGGTCACGGCGGTTGGCTCCGAAGGCGTCCAACGCACCGACCTGCGCCAGCCGTTCGGCGACCGGGCGTCCCGGGTGGGCCCGGTCCCAGAAGTCGCGCAGGGAGGCGTACGGCTGTCCGGCCTCGATGCGGTCCGCCTCGGCGCCGCTGACGCCGTGGACGTCGGACAGGCCGAGGCGCAGCCCCCACACCTCCCGAGGTCCTTTCGCCGCGTCGGACACCAGTTCGATACGGTGGGCGGCCGCGGACCGGTTCACGTCCAGCGGCAGCACCGGCACGCCCCGCCGGCGCGCGTCCGCCAGCAGCAGCCGCTTCGGGTACATCCCCGGATCGTGTGTGAGCAGTCCGGCGTAGAAGGCCGCCGGGTGGTGCGCCTTGAGCCAGGCCGACTGGTACGTGGGCACGGCGAAGGCCACCGCGTGCGCCTTGCAGAAGCCGTACGAGCCGAAGGCCTCCACGATCTCCCAGGTCCGGTCGATCACCTCCGCCGGATAGCCGCGCCCTCGCGCCGTCGCCGCGAACCAGGCCTTGATCCGCCCCTGCGAGTCTGGGTCGGACAACCCGCGCCGCACCCGGTCCGCCTCGTCCCGCCCGCAGCCGGTCATGACGTGGACGATCTCGATGATCTGCTCGTGGAAGACCACCACCCCGTACGTCTCGCGCAGCGCGTCCGCGAGGTCCTCGTGCGGGAACCGCACCGGCGCCCGCCCGTGCCGGGCCTCGATGAACGGCCGCACCATGTCGGCGGCCACCGGCCCCGGCCGGAACAGCGAGATGTCGACGACCAGGTCGTGGAAGGTCGACGGCTGGAGCCGCCCGACCAGGTCCCGCTGGCCCGGGGACTCGATCTGGAAGCAGCCCAGCGTCTCGGCCGAGCGGATCAGCTCGTACGTGGGCCCGTCGCCCGGCGGAACCTGCGCCGGGTCGTCCAGGTCGAGCTCCTCCCCCGTCCCGCGCCGGATCTCGGCGACCGCGTGCGCCATCGCGGACTGCATCCGGACCCCGAGTACGTCGAGTTTGAGCAGCCCGAGCTCCTCCACGTCGTCCTTGTCGAACTGGGACATGGGGAAGCCCTCGCCGCTGGTGGGGACCACGGGCGTACGGGCGAGCAGGGAGGCGTCGGAGAGCAGCACCCCGCACGGGTGCATGGCGATCCCGCGGGGCAGCGCGTCCAGGGATTCGACGAGCTCCCACAGCCGCCCGTACGACTCCCCGCGCACGTCGCGCAGTTCGGGGAGCTCTTCCAGCGCGGCACGGGCGTCACGGGCCCGGATGTGCGGGAAGGCCTTGGCGAGCCGGTCGACGGCGGCCGGGTCCATGGACAGGGCGGCACCGACATCACGGACGGCGTGCCGGACCCGGTAGGTCTCGGGCATGGAGACGGTGGCGACGCGCTCGGCGCCGAACCGGCCGATGATCCGCCGGTAGACCTCCAGCCGGCGGGCGGACTCCACGTCGATGTCGATGTCGGGCAGGACGCGGCGGCGCTTGGACAGGAACCGCTCCATCAGCAGGCCGTTCTCGACGGGGTCCGCGTGCGCGATGCCGAGGAGGTGGTTGACGAGGGAGCCCGCGCCGGAGCCGCGGGCAGCCACTCGGATGCCCATCTCCCGTACGTCGTCGACCACTTGAGCGACGGTCAGGAAGTACGAGGCGTAGCCGTGGTAGGCGATGATGTCGAGCTCGTGGTGCATCCGGTCCCAGTACGCGGGGTCGTCCGCGTACCCGCGCAGCACCATTCCGGCCGAGGCGCGGGAGGCGAGGACCCGCTGGGCGGTGCGGTGGGCGGCGCCGACCAGCCGGGCCTCGGGGAAGTGCACGGAGCCCATGCCGAGGTCGTCCTCGGGGTCGACGGAGCAGGCCTCGGAGGTGTGCCGGGTCTCCGCGAGCAGCCGGCGGGCGTCGGCGGGGCGCAGTCCGGCGGCCTGGGCGATGCGGTCGGCCGCCTCGGCCATGGCGGCGGGCGCCTTGAGCCAGCGCTCGCCGGTGTCGAGAGGGCCCCGGGGGTCGATGGGGACGAGCCGGCGGGCGGCGTCGAGGACGTCGGCGACCGGGCCCTGGCCGGGGTCGGCGTACCGGACGGCGTTGGTCAGCACGGCCGGGACGCCCTGCTCGACGGCGAAGCCGAGGGTACGGGCGGCCAGCCGCAGCGAGCCGGAGCCGGTACCGGTGCGGCCGTGGTGGACGGCCTCCAGGCGGACCGCGTCCCCGAACACCTCCCGCCACGGCGCGAGCAGCCGCGCGGCACGGTCGGGCCGCCCGGCGGCGAGGGCCCGCCCCACGTCGGAGCCGGGCCCGAGCAGCACGAAGACCCCTTCCCCGCGCAGCGCCTCCCAGGGCACCACGGGCTGCCGCCCCGCGTCCGGCGCGTCCCCGGCGGGACCGGCGTGCGCGGCGGTGACCATCCGGCACAGCTCGGACCACCCGGCGGCCCCGTCCCGGGCCAGGAAGACGGCCCGCGCGGCGGACTCGTCGACGAAGGCGCCGCCCTTGACCGGGGTCCGCAGCCTGTACGAGGCCTCACGGCCCCCGCCCGCCCCGGCCCCGAAGCCGGCCGGGCCCCCCGACCCGGCCGACCCCGCACGGCCCGCACCGGGACCGGGACCGGCACCGGCACTGGCGGCACCAGCACCGGCACCGTTCGAGCCCGCCGCAGGCGACACGGCGAGGTCCGCGCCGAACAGCGGCCGGATCCCCTCCTTCTCGCACGCCTTCGCGAACCGCACCGCACCCGCCAGGGTGTCGCGGTCGGTCAGGGCGAGGGCGTCCATGCCCCGCTCGGCGGCACGCTCCGCCAGCCGTTCCGGGTGCGAGCCTCCGTAGCGCATGGAGAACCCCGAAACGGTGTGCAGATGCGTAAAACCAGGCACCCGCGGCCTCCTGCTTCGCTCGTAGAACACCTCCCCCGTCTCCACCATAGAGCAATTCGAATACCCGTGCGAAACACTTGTTCGACCCTCCAAGGGGAGGGTCATCCGTTCGGCCCGCCCCTGCTGCGCCCCGTACCGGCCCCACAGAGCGTGGGGGTATGACCCAGCGCACCGAGAGCTCCGACGCAGGCCCGTCCGGCGGCTTCCTCGCCGAGATCAAGGACGCCGTGACCACCCGGGCAGCCCTGCTGGTCGTGGGGGTGCTGGCGCTCCAGCTGGCCTTCATCACCTCGTACATCGGGGCCTTCCACCAACCGAAGCCCAGCGAGATCCCGATCGCCGTGGCCGCCCCCGTCCAACAGCTCACCGAGCGGACCGTGGAGCAGCTCGACGCCCTGCCCGGCACACCGCTCGATGCCAGTGCGGTGGAGAACAGGGCCGCGGCCCTCCAGCGGATCCAGAACCGGGACGTGGACGGAGCGCTGATCGTCGACCCGGCGGGCACCACCGACGAACTGCTGGTCGCCTCCGGTGCCGGCGCCTCGCTCTCCCAGGCGCTGACGGAGGTCGTGGGCCTCGTCGAGAAGGCCCGGGGCCGCACCCTCAAGGTCACCGACGTTGCCCCCGCCGACAAGGGCGACGCCCGCGGCCTGAGCTCCTTCTACCTGGTCATCGGCTGGTGCGTGGGCGGCTACCTGTGCGCCGCGATCCTCGCGATCAGCGCCGGCGCCCGGCCCGCGAACTCCGCCCGCGCCGTCATCCGGCTCGGCGCGCTGCTGCTGTACTCGATCGCCGCGGGCCTGCTCGGCACGCTGATCGCGGGACCGGTCCTGGACGCGCTGCCCGGCAGCATCATGGCCCTGTGGGGACTGGGCACCCTGGTCGTCTTCGCGGTCGGCGCGATCACCCTGGCCTTCCAGGGACTGGCCGGCGTGGTCGGCATCGGCCTCGCGATCCTGCTGGTCGTGGTGCTCGGCAACCCGAGCGCCGGCGGCGCCTACCCGTACCCGCTGCTGCCGCCGTTCTGGAGCACCATCGGCCCCTACCTGCCCCCCGGCGCCGGTACGTACGCCGCGCGCTCCATCGCGTACTTCAAGGGCGACGGCGCGGGCGGCCCGATGCTGGTGCTGGCCGGCTGGGCGGTGCTCGGCGCCGCGGTCACCCTGGCCTGCGCGGTCTCCCGCAAGGGCCGGCCGGGGGCCGCCGTGGGCAGCGGCCTCCCCGACGACGCCCCCTCCGTCCCCCGCTTCGCCGGCGAGGGGACGGAGAGGTGAGAGGTACTAGCGCAGCGGCCTCAGCAGCCGACCCGCCCCACGCAGGGCGTGCTCGCCGACGGCCCGGCCCAGGGTGACGCCCGCCTCGTCGGCCGAGCGGCTGTGGATCCCGGAGAAGACGCGCGCGTCGACGTTCTCGCGCGTCAGCTGCTCCCAGCTCGTGTACGTCCGCCGGACCCCGGGCGCGGTCGGGCTGGTGAGGGAGAACGGCTCGGTACGGGGCCCGGCCAGCGCGTCCAGCACCGCCTCGGCGGCACCGGCGTAGGTGCCGTGGCCGCTCGGGTAGTCCGGGTGGGCCGGGGTGTTGTGGAGCGGGCTCCAGGCCGGGTCGGTGTCGATGGAGCCGGTACGGATCGCCGTGACCGGGCGCCAGCGGGTGTACGCGTACTTGCTGTCGGAGGTCGCGATCTGCGTGTCCACCAGGGCGGCGTGGAACAGCCCGACGAGCCCGGCCTGGTCGGCGGCCGACCCGTGCGAGCGGGTCAGGGCCACCCGCAGGGGCTCGGTGTAGAGGGTCAGCGAGGAGCCGTACCAGAAGGTCGCCGTCTCGGTCTGCCGCGCGGTGCGCACGGTGCTGTCGGACTTCCCGTACGCGCGCACCTCGGCCAGGTCCGTCCGGTAGCGGTGCGAGTCGAGCGCGGGCGGCGGGCCGACCCGGTACTGCGACGGGGAGTCGAGCAGGAAGGGCCTGGCGACGCGGTTGCCGTACTGCGCGGCGGGGGCGTAGCCGTCGGGCGTCGGCTGCCACACGCCGGGCGCGGCGGCCGGCACGGCGAAGGGCGCGTTCACCGAGGCGGGGTCGAGGCCGTCGCCCTGGCGGTCGGCGAGCGCGAGCTTCGCCTGCCGGGCCCCGGCGGCGGCGCCGCGCTGCTCGGCGGGGCCGTCGGGGATCCGCGCGAGGGTGCCGGCGAGCGCGGCGTCGAGCTCCGCCTTCCGGCTCGGGGCGAGGGCGACGAGCGCGTCGTGCACGGCGGAGGCGACGGCCGCGTCCTGGAAGGCGGCCCGCCCGCGCCCGCCGGGGGCCTCCCGGGCGGCCCGGGCGGCGGCGAGCCAGCCGATCGCCCAGGTACGGCTGTTGGTGACCTGGGTGGGCGCGCCCGCGGCGGCGACGGTCTGCGCGGTGGTGTCGTACCACTCGCGCACGACGACGCCGCGGTCACCCACGGGGGCGGCCTGGGCGGAGGGCAGGGCGACGGTGGCGGACAGTACCAAGGCGGACCCGAAGGTGAGCAGGGCGGAGCGGGACGGCTTCACGGAGACTCCTGGCGGAAGGAACGGCGGGACCGGGATGGACGATCACGGACATATCGCGCCGGTGACCCTCATCAGGTCGATCGGGCGCCGCTTCGTCAGACCGGGGTTGCGTTCCATGCGCCGAAGCTAGCCAGCAGCCCGGCCGGGCCGCAACGGCCGTTGCCGGCCACGGCGGTTCGGACACGGACCTGTCGTCCGCCGGCCACGATGGCGTTACACGCGGCCGCGACCCGCCCCAGACCCCGCGCCTGGCTGAATTCGCCCCCCAGCCGTGGCAGCGCCGGCTCCGGCGGGGGCCAGCTCCCCACGCGGCCGCGGCCCGGAGGCGGGCAAAAACCTGGGGCTCCGCCCCAGACCCCACGCCTCAAACGCCGGCGAGGCTGGATTCACCCCCGGCCGGTGACAGCGCCGACTCCGGCGGGGCCAGCTCCCCACGCGGCCGCGGCCCGGAGGCGGGCGTGCCCCAAAGACCTGGGGCTCCGCCCCAGACCCCGCGCCTCAAACGCCGGCGAGGCTGGATTTGCCCCCGGCCGGTGGCAGCGCCGGCTCCGGCGGGGGCAGGCTCCCAGGGCGGGGACGGGGTGGGGTGTTGTCCGGGACGTAAAACGTGATTTGTGGCGCGCCGCCCACCCGCGCATCGCAACCCCCGTCAGGGCGCCATAAATCATGAGTCCCGGACGACACCCCACCCCGGCCCCGGCCGCCGTACGAAGCCCCCGGCAAAGAACACCGGCCCTGCACACGCCCCGCATGAAAAGGGCCGCCCCGGCGCAGCCGGCCCCGCACGCACCCCCGCCAGGTGAGGCCGGCCCGGCAGAACCGGACCCGCACGCACCCCCGCCACGGGAGGCGGTGGCCGGCCCGGCGGAGCCGGACGGGCACCCCGCCTGGAGAGCTGCCCCGGCGCAGCCGGACCCGCACGCACTCCGCCAGGCGGAGCCGACCCGGCAGAACCGGACCCGCACCCCGCCAGGGGGGGCGCTCGGCGGAGCCGGACGCGGGCCCCGGCAGGGGAGCCCCTCAGGCGGCCGAGCCCCCGGCAGGGGCCCGGTGGACGATCTCCCCCGCCACCACCACCGTTTCGGCGACCGTGCCCGGGATCCGCTCCGCCGGGACGGTGAAGATGTCCCGGGACAGGACCACGAAGTCCGCCGCCTTGCCCACCGTCAGGGAACCCCGCTCCGTCTCCAGGAAGTTGGCGTAGGCCGAGCCCATCGTGTAGCCGTACACGGCCGTCTCCACGTCCACCGTCTCGCCCGGCTGCCACGCCTCGCCGCCCCCGCCGAGGGGCCGCCTCGTCACGGCCGTGTAGATGCCGACCATCGGGTCCATCTCGGCGACGTTCCAGTCACTGGAGAACGCCAGCACCGCCCCCGCCCCGCGCAGGCTCCGCATCGGCCACGCCTTGTGCCACCGCTCCTCGCCCACGTTCTCGGCCCAGTCCTGGCCCGGCCCCGCGATCTCCGGTGCGCAGTGCCTCGGCTGCATGCAGGCCACCACGCCGAGCTCGGCGAAGCGCGGTACGTCCGCCGGGTCCAGGCATTCCACGTGCACCACCTGGTGGCGGGCGTCGCGCGGGCCGTTGACCGCACGCGCGTGCTCCACCGCGTCCAGGACCGTCCGGATGCCCCGGTCCCCCGTCGCGTGCACGAAGCACTGGAAGCCCCGCGCGTCCAGCTTCGCCAGCAGCTCCGCGAACTCCTCGGCCGGGTAGAAGGTCTCACCCCGGTGCGATCCGCAGCCCGCGTACGGTTCCAGCAGCGCGGCCGTGCGCGGCTCCACGACGTCGTCGATGTACAGCTTGAGCGGGCCGACCCGCAGCCGGTCGTCGGAGAACCGGCGGGCCGCGTCCGCGAAGTCGGCCAGGTCCGCGTCGTCCGTCCCCCTCGGGTGGAACAGCGCGGCCACGATCCGCGAGCGCAGCCGGCCCTCCGCCCGGGCCCGTTCGTAGAGTTCGAGGTCGTCGAGGGAGTTCTGCGGCTCCACCACCGTGGTGATGCCGAAGCCGATCGCGTCGTCGAGGCTCTTGGCGAGCCGTCCGTACTGCCGGTCCGGCGAGGCCCACGGCAGACCCAGCTCGCGCAGCGCGCGGTGGCCGTCGCGCGAGAGGCCCTTGACCGCGAAGTCCTTGACAAATCCGGTGGGTTCGCCGGTCTGCGGGTCCACCGCCGCCGTCCCGAAGGGCAGGTCCGTACGGTCGCGGGTGACGCCGAGGCGCCGCATCGCCGCCGTGTTCAGCCAGGCCGTGTGGACGTCGTACGAGAGCAAGAGCGCGGGGGTGTCCCCGGTGACCGGGTCCAGGTCGGCGGCCGTCGGCATCCGGCCGTCCGGGATCGCGGAGTAGTCGAAGGCCTCGGCCTCGATCCACCCGGCGTCGGGGTTGGCCTCCCGCCAGGCGAGGATCCGCTCGTGGATGCCTTCCAGCGTGCGCACTCCGGCGAGCTGCACGCAGGCGTCGTCGGAGCCGAGCCGGACGTGGTTGTGCGCGTCGACGAAGCCGGGGAGGACCAGCTTCCCGGCCGCGTCGATCCGCTCGGTGTCCGGGCCGGCCCAGGCGGCGGCCCCGGCGTCGGGGCCGACCCAGACGATCACCCCGTCGCGGACGGCGAGGGCTTCGGCCTCGGGGAGGTCCGGGTCGACGGTGTGGATCCGGGCTCCGGTGAGCAGCAGGTCGGCGGGGAGGGGACGGGACATCGGCGTGTGCTCCATTGCGGGTACCGGGGGGGGAGGGGTGACGGGTGAGGGGCGAGGGATGGGGGCGAGGGATGGGGGGCGAGGGATGGGGTGACGAACGGCGGCGGGCGCGTGGCGCTCAGGGCGCGGGAACGGCCTCCGGGACGCGCCTCGCCGCCGACACCCCGCGGCGGGCCAGCGCCCAGTACGTGAGCGCCGAGACGACCGAGCCGAGCAAGGTGAGGTCGGCGCCGCCGAGCGGGGCCACGAGCGGACCGGTCCACAGCGCGGAGTCGCAGGTCAGGGCGGCGAAGACCATGCCCGTGAGGAGGGCGGCCATGCCGGCCGGGTGGTAGCCGGCGCGGTACCAGTAGGCGCCCGCGCTCCCGGCGTGCAGCGCGTCGGCGTCGTAGTGGCAGCGGCGCAGCAGCATGTCGGCGAGGAAGACCCCGCCCCAGGGGGCGAACACGATGATCAGGAGGGAGAGGAAGGAGAGCAGGGAGGTGGTGAAGTCGGTGAGGAACAGCGCCGCGAGCGAGCCGGCGGCCGTCACGGCGGCGCTGATGCCGAGGGCGCGGGCGCGGCTCCACGGGATGCCGAGGACCTGGAGGTTCAGGCTGGAGGAGTAGAGGGTGATGATCGAGTTGGTGACGGATCCGCCGAGCACGAGGGCCAGGAACAGGGGCTGGAACCAGCCCGGGAGCAGGCCCTGGGCTCCGGCGACCGCGTCGGTCATGTCGGTCCGGGTGGCGGCCGCCACGCCCGCGACGCCGAGGGCCACGGAGGAGACGAAGCCGCCGAGGGCGCCGGTCCAGGTGATGGACTTCAGCGAGGTGGTGCGGGGCAGGTAGCGGGTGTAGTCGGCGGGCATCGGCAGGTACGAGAACGGCCCGGCCAGCATGACCACGAAGGCCAGGCTCCAGCCGGAGAGCCCGGCCGCCGCGGACGGGGCGGAGGTGTCGGCGCCGGGCAGGAGGAGGACGAGCAGCGCGCCGAATCCGGCGGCCAGCACGTACGCCGCCCAGCGCTCGGCGAACTGCACGGTGGCGTGGCCCCACATGGCGACGGTGAAGGTCAGCGCGAGGGTGATCGCGAGGGCGATGGCGCGGGCCGGCTTCCCGTCCGCCAGGCCGGTCCGGTCGAGGATCAGCTCCAGCGCCAGGGTGCCGACGACGGTGTTGACGATGGTGTAGCCGATGCTCACGACCCAGTTGAGCACCCCGGCGGGGAAGTTGCCCCGGACACCGAAGGCGGCGCGGGAGATGACCAGGGTGGCGGTGCCGGTGCGGATGCCGCTGAGTCCGGCGGCGCTGACGGCGAAGAACGACAGTCCGCTGACCACGACGACGGCGGTGGCCTGCCAGAAGGAGAGCCCGAAGGCCACGGCCAGGGCGCCGTTGATCACGTAGGTGAAGGTGAGGTTGGAGCCGAACCAGAGCCAGAAGAGGTCCATGGCACTGCCGTGCCGCTCCTCGTCCGGAATCGGGTCTATGCCGTGCGTTTCGACCTTGAAGACCTCGTCGCTCATCCGCTTGCACCCCTGACTGATCTTGAACGGCGTTCTAGATTCTTGAATGGCATTCAAGATGAGGGGTGGACAGGTCG
This sequence comes from Streptomyces sp. NPDC053432, assembly GCF_055585365.1. Classification (NCBI taxonomy): domain Bacteria; kingdom Bacillati; phylum Actinomycetota; class Actinomycetes; order Kitasatosporales; family Streptomycetaceae; genus Streptomyces; species Streptomyces sp. NPDC053432. The sequence continues at coordinate 74,976 of NZ_JBVJKF010000019.1, read as the reverse complement.
GCCGTCAAGACCCTGCTCGGGATAAGGTCTGGCGAGGGAAGACGGAGGGCGGGTGCGGTGGCAGGAGCGGCACGGCGGCGCGACGGGCAGATCGCCCAGGAACGCATGCTCGAAGAGGCCATGGCGGCGATCGCCGAGGACGGACTCGCCGCGCTGACCATGTCCAAGCTGGCCGAGCGGCTCGGCACCAGCGGCGGGCACATCCTGTACTACTTCGGCAGCAAGGACCGGCTCCTGCTGGAGGCCCTGCGCTGGAGTGAGGAACTGCTCACCGGGGAGCGCCGGGCCCTCCTCGGCCGCCGGGTGACGGCCTCCCGCAAGCTCGACCAGTACCTGGAGCTCTACCTGCCCGAGGGGCCGCGCGACCCGCGCTGGACCCTGTGGATCGAGCTGTGGGCCCGTACCGCCTCCAACGAACCGCTCAAGGCGGCCCAGGAGGAGATCGACGACAGCTGGCAGCGGGACCTGGAGACCCTGCTCGCCAAGGGCGTGGACCAGGGCCGGTTCGCCCCCATGGACGTCCCGGCCCGGGCCTCGGAGCTCCTCGCCCTGCTGGACGGTCTGAGCACCCGGGTCGTCCTCGGCCAGCGGGGCGCGGACCGCGCCCGGGCGCTGGCGCAGGCCCGCTCGGCGGCGGCGCTCCTGATCCCCCACGCGTGATCCCCCACGCGTAGCGCGAGGCCCGCCCGGGCCTTTGACTGCCCGGGCGGGCTCGTCCGCCGCCGTCCTCGGCGGACGCTACGGGGTCGGCGGACGCTAGGGGGTCGGCCGCGTGCCGTAGTACGCCTGGCGCATCAGCCGCTTCATGTCGTCGATCATCGGCATCCGCGGGTTGGCGGGGGCGCACTGGTCGGCGTAGGCGTTCATCGCCTGGACCGGCAGGGCCTCCATGAAGGCCCGCTCCTCGACGCCCGCCTCGGCGAAGGAGGCGGGGATCCCGCACTCGGTGCGCAGCTCCTCGACGGCCCGGGCGTACGACTCGACGCCCTCGGCCGGGGTGGCGGCCGGCAGGCCCAGCATCCTCGCGATCTCCTGGAAGCGCTCGGGCGCCCGGTAGACCTCGGCCTTCGGCCACGGGGTGGCCTTGTGGGAGACGGTCCCGTTGTGGCGGATCACGTGCGGCAGCAGGATCGCGTTGGTGCGGCCGTGGGCGACGTGGAAGGTGTTGCCCAGGGTGTGCGCCATGGCGTGCACCAGGCCGAGGAAGGCGTTGGCGAAGGCCATGCCCGCGACGGTCGAGGCGTTGTGCATCCTCTCGCGGGCCTCGGGGTCGTTCGGCCCGTCGACGACGCACCGCCGGAGGTTCTCGAAGATCAGCTTGATGGCCTGGAGGCAGAGGCCGTCCGTGTAGTCGTTGGAGTACGCGGACACGTACGCCTCGGTGGCGTGCGTCAGGGCGTCGAAGCCGGAGTCCGCGGTCACGGTGGGCGGCAGCTCCATGGCAAGGACCGGGTCGACGATGGCGACGTCCGGGGTCAGCGCGTAGTCCGCGAGGGGGTACTTCTGGGCCGCGGCCGGGTCGGAGATGACGGCGAACGGGGTGACTTCGGAGCCGGTGCCGGAAGTGGTCGGGATGGCGACCATCCTGGCCTTCCCGCCGAGCGAGGGGAACCTGTAGGCGCGCTTGCGGACGTCGAAGAACTTCTCCTTGGTGTCCGCGAACTCCACCTCCGGGTGCTCGTACATCAGCCACATGATCTTCGCGGCGTCCATCGGGGAGCCGCCGCCGAGGCCGATGATCGTGTCGGGCCCGAAGTCCCGCATCAGCGCGGCGCCCGCCCGCACGGTCGAGAGTTCCGGGTTGGGTTCGACGCCGTCGATGACCTGGACGGCGACGGAGCCCTCACGGGCCCGGAGGATGTCGGTGACCTTCTGCACGAAGCCGAGGGCGACCATGTTCCTGTCGGTGACGATCGAGACCCGGCTGATGCCCTCCATCTCACCGAGGTAGCGGATGGAGTTGCGCTCGAAGTAGATCTTCGGCGGGACCTTGAACCACTGCATGTTGTTGTTGCGCCGTCCGATCCGCTTGACGTTGACCAGGTTCACCGCGGTGACGTTGTCCGACACCGAGTTGTGGCCGTAGGAGCCGCAGCCGAGGGTCAGCGAGGGCAGGAAGGCGTTGTAGACGTCGCCGATCCCGCCGAACGTGGAGGGCGAGTTGGCGATGACGCGGACCGCCCTGACCTTCCGGCCGAACTCCTCGACGAGCTCCTCGTCCTCGGCGTGGACGGCGGCACTGTGGCCCAGCCCGTGGAACTCGACCATCTCGGCGGACAGTTCGAGACCGTGCTCGGTGTCGGACGCCTTCAGGGCGGCCAGCACCGGGGAGAGCTTCTCGCGGGTCAGCGGCTCGTTCTCGCCGACCTCGGCGCACTCGGCGAGGAGGACGGAGGTGCCCTCGGGGACGGTGAAGCCGGCCTGTTCGGCGATCCACCGCGCGGACCTGCCGACGACCGCCGCGTTGAGCTTCGCGCCGGAGACGTCCGCGGCGTAGGCCGTCGTACCGAATACGTACTGCTCCAGCTTGGTCTTCTCGGCGGCGGAGACCACGTGGGCGCCGAGCCGCCGGAACTCGGCCAGGCCCTGCTCGTAGATCTCCCGGTCCAGGATGACGGCCTGTTCCGAGGCGCAGATCATGCCGTTGTCGAAGGCCTTGGAGAGCACGATGTCGTGGACGGCGCGGCCGAGCCTGGCGCTCTTGTGGACGTACGCCGGGACGTTGCCGGCACCGACGCCGAGAGCGGGCTTCCCGCAGGAGTAGGCGGCCCTGACCATCGCGTTGCCGCCGGTCGCGAGGATGGTGGAGACGCCCGGATGGTTCATGAGGGCTGCGGTCGCCTCCATCGAGGGGGCGGTCACCCACTGCACGCAGTCCTCGGGGGCTCCGGCGGCGACGGCGGCGTCGCGGACGATGCGGGCGGCCTCGGCCGAGCAGTTCTGTGCCGACGGGTGGAAGGCGAAGACGATCGGGTTGCGGGTCTTCAGGGCGATCAGCGCCTTGAAGACGGTGGTCGACGTCGGGTTGGTGACGGGGGTCATCGCGCAGATCACGCCGACGGGTTCGGCTATCTCGGTGATGCCGTTCAGTTCGTCGCGGCGGATGACGCCCGCGGTCTTCAGGCCGCGCATCGAGTTGACGACGTGCTCGCAGGCGAAGAGGTTCTTGACCGCCTTGTCCTCGAAGAGGCCGCGGCCGGTCTCCTCGACGGCGAGCCGCGCGAGTTCGCCGTGTGCGCCCAGAGCTGCCAGGGAAGCCTTCTTGACGATGTGGTCGACCTGCTCCTGGCTGAACGACTCGAACCCGGCGAGGGCGCCCAGCGCCCTCTCGACCAGTCCGTCCACCATCTCGTTGGCCCGCATGGCAGGAACTCCTTCATTTCGAACCCGCCCGGCCACAAGGCCTGCGCGGACCTGTTTTCCTGATGCCTCAATTCGACACCAGAAAGCGGAATCAGTGGCGCCGAAAAAGCCCTTAACCGGGGGACCGAAGGTCCGTTCACGCCCGTTCACGCCCCCCAGGTCACCGTCTTGACCTGGGCATATGCGGGAGGACTAAAGACCCCTGTGCAATTGTGAAAACTTTCACAAGAATTTCGCGCGAAGTGCGCCCTACCGCGCCCCTCCCCCAGCGAGCACAATCACGGTGACCAAGTGGAATCGACCGCGAGGGAGGCAGTGCGTGCGCAATCAGGTGCGCGCCGCGGACGGACGGGCGCTCACGGTGGAGCGCTGGGGCGATCCGGACGGCAAACCGGTGTTCCTGCTCCACGGCATGCCCGGCAGCAGACTCGGGCCGGCCCCCCGGGGCATGGTCCTCTACCAGCGCCGCATGCAGCTCATCGCCTACGACCGGCCCGGTTACGGCGGTTCCGACCGCCACCCCGGCCGCACCGTCGCCGACGTCGCCCAGGACGTGGCCGCCATCGCGGACGCACTGGGCTTCGACACCTTCGCCGTGGCCGGCCGCTCCGGCGGCGGCCCCGGCGCCCTGGCCTGCGCCGCACTGCTGCCGGACCGGGTGACCCGCACGGCGGCCCTGGTCCCGATGGCCCCACGGGACGCCGAGGACCTGGACTGGTTCGCCGGGATGGCCGCGTCGAACGTGAGGGAGTACACCACCGCCGCCAGCGACCCGGAAGAACTGGCGGCCCGGCTCATCCCCCGCGCGGCCGGCATCGCCCGGGACCCCGGGCGGCTCCTCGACGAGCTGCGCCGCGAGCTGACCGCGAGCGACCGCATGATCGTCTCGGACGCCGGCCTGCGGTCGATGCTGCTGCGGAACTACCGTGAGGGGGTGCGGACTTCGGCCTGGGGCTGGATCGACGACATGCTCGCCTTCAGCAGCCCCTGGGGCTTCGATCCCGCCGGCATCCGCTGCCCGGTGCTGATCTGGCACGGGGAGCTGGACGTGTTCTCCCCCGTGGGTCACGCCCGCTGGCTGGCCCGCAGGATCCCGGGCGCCACGACCACCTTCGACCCGGCGGCCGCGCACTTCGCGGCCCTGCGCGCGCTGCCCGACGTCCTCACCTGGCTCCTGCGCGACCTGCCGGCGCCCCCGCTCAGCGAGCAGCGGTCCGCCTGACCCCCTTCGGGCCTCCCGGCGGCGGGCGGCTCCCGGCCCGCCGCCTCCGGCAGCCCGCGGACCTCAGCCCGCGGACCTCAGCCTGTGGACCTCAGCCTGTGGACCTCAGCCTGTGGGGCGGCCCCTTCCCGCCAACACACCCAGCACTTCACCGAGTTGCGACCTGACGGCCGGGTCGTCGATCGTCCCGTCCGGACCGGACGTCCCCCCGGACGACACCGGGATCCGTACGCAGGCCTCCTCGACGATCGCGGCGCCGGTGTAGCCGAGCACCGTGCGCAGCGTGGCGTCCGCGCCCCCGCCGCGGCCCGGGGCGGCGACGTTGACCCAGGCCACGGGCTTGTCGCTGATCTCGGTGCCGCCGACCGTCCAGTCGAGCAGGTTCTTGAAGGAGCCCGGCAGGGTGCCCGCGTACTCCGGGGCGCAGATCAGGATCGCGTCCGCACGGTCGATGGCCGCGCGGAGCGCGGCGACCGGCTCCGGCAGGGGGTCCGTGTCGTCGTCCGGGTTGAAGTGGGGCAGGGCCCCGAGCCCCTCGTAGAGGACCGTGCGCACCCGCGCGGGGTCCTCGGCGGCCACCGCCCGGGCCGTGCGCAGGGCCACCTCGTTGGACGAACCGGCACGCAGGCTTCCGGACAACAGCAGGATCAGCGGTGTGGTGGTCATCAGGCCAACCTACCGAGTGGACTCCGCGCAGGTCAGGCCCGTTCCGTAGGTGGATGGCGGCCGTCCGGTGACCGCCGGGAAGAGAAAAGGATCTTGCCTTTCGGCGAACGGGTGATGAGCCGACCTCGGGTAATGCTGCACGCTTTCTATAGAACGGTTGATCAGGCGTCATGTCTCGGTCGCTCAATGGAGTGTGGCCGAGTAAAGTCCACGCTTGACAGCAGCGCGTCGCTGCTGCCATTCACATGCCCATTCACCATGGCTTCCCCAAGGACGGTGTCGTGAACACTTCCGCAACCCCCCCGACCAGCACGGTCAAGGCCGACCGGGTCCCGCTCGACCGGATCGACGTCCGCAGCGCTTCCGCGGCCGTCGCACTGGGCCGGGTGCTGAAGACGGAATCCGGCCGCTCCGTCCAGGCCCCCATCTTCAACTCCGCTCTCTGAGAGTGGAGTAAGCGCTCTAGACTGGTGGAATGACCGGCCTGATCGCTTTTCGCGAGATCGTCCTGAAAGTTCACAGCAGATGCGATCTTGCTTGTGATCATTGCTACGTCTACGAACACGCAGATCAGAGCTGGCGAGCCCGGCCGAAAGTGATCTCCCCCGAGGTTATTGCGACCACCGCGTCCAGGCTCGCCGAACATGCCCGTGACCATGCACTCCCCTCCGTCACGGTGATCCTCCATGGAGGGGAACCCCTGTTGGCGGGCCCCGCCCGACTCCGCCTCGTGTGCGAGGAGTTCACCCGCGCCCTCGCCGGGACGGCCGACCTCGATCTGCGGATCCACACGAACGGCCTCCAGCTCAGCACCCGATATCTCGACCTCTTCGACGAGTTCGGCGTCCGGGTCGGCATCTCCCTCGACGGCGACCGCGCCGCCAACGACCGCCACCGCCGCTTCGCGGACGGCCGTACGAGCCACCCGCTGGTCCTGGCCGCCGTCGCCCTGCTCCGCTCCGCGCCGTACCGCCACCTCTACCAGGGTCTGCTCTGCACCGTCGACGTGGCCAACGACCCGGTCGCCGTACTGGACGCGCTCGTCGAACTGGAGCCGCCCCGGGTCGACTTCCTCCTCCCCCATGCCACGTGGGAGACGCCCCCGGCCCGTCCCGACGGCGCCCCCGACGCGTACGCCCGCTGGCTGCTGCGGATCTTCGACCACTGGGAGCGGCTCGAACGGCCCGTCCCCGTACGGCTCTTCGACTCCCTGCTGTCCACCCTGCGCGGCGGGCCCAGCCTGACCGAGTCCCTCGGGCTCGCCCCCACCGACCTGGTCGTCGTCGAGACCGACGGCACGCTGGAGCAGGTGGACTCCCTCAAGAGCGCCTTCGAGGGCGCCGCGGCCACCGGCTTCAACGTCTTCGACCATGCGTTTGACCAGGTCGCGGCCCATCCCGGGGTCCGTGCCCGGCAGCTGGGGCTGGCGGGCGTCAGCGATGCGTGCCGCCGGTGCCCCGTCGTACGTTCGTGCGGCGGCGGCCTCTACACGCACCGCTACCGGGCGGCGAACGGCTTCGACAACCCCTCCGTGTACTGCACCGATCTGCGCGAGCTGGTGGACGGGGTCGAGGGCCGCACCGCGGCCGCCACGACCGCTCCGCAGCTGACCGATCCCGACCGGCTGGCCCGCTCCCAGGAGGAGCTCACCCGGGTCCTGCTGGCCCGCCTGCACGCCGATCTCGCCGCCGAGCGCGGCTGGGCCCGCGCCTGGGAGCTGCTCCGCGCGGTGGAGCGGGCCGGGGAGGCGGGCGCGCGGGCGCTGGACGCCGTACTGGACCACCCGTTCACCCGTACCTGGATCCTGGCGGCCCTGGACGGTGCCGGCACCCCGGACGGTGCCGGCACCCCGGACGGCCCCGGCGCCCCGGACGCCGCCGAGTCCGCGCGCAGGCTGACCGCGCTCGCGGCGGCCGCGGTGCTGCGGGGCGGGCTGGACCTGCCGGCCGAGGTGGCCTTCCGCGACGGCGAGGTGTACCTGCCGACGCTCGGGCTGCTGCGGCTCGGAGAACCCGGCACCGAGGGCCGGGCCGTGCTGCGCGTCGCCGACGAGGGGTACGTCGCCCGGGACGGCATCACCGAGCACCGCTTCGGCCCCGCGGCGGGGGACGCGCGCTGGCAGCCCGTACGGACCTGGTCCCCCGGGCCGGACGGGGCCCCGGTCGCGCTGGAGGACCTCGACCCGTACCGCAACTGCTTCGCCCGCCCGCCCAGGCTGCGGCTCGGCGCCGGGGAGGCCGAGGAGTGGCGGGGCCGCCTCGACGGGGCGTGGGCGCTGCTGCGCTCCGCCGTGCCGGGGTTCGCCCGGTCGGCGGCCGACGGGCTGACCACGCTGACCCCGCTCGCGGGCGGCCCGCGGGCCGGCGGCTGGGGCGAGGCGGGCCGGCACGGGCCGGGGGCGCTCGGGGTGCCGTACGCGGCGGGGATCCCGGAGACCGCGCTGGCCCTGCTCACCGGACGGCGCCGGGCGCGGCTGCGGGCGCTGACCGAGGTGGCCGACCTGTACGCGCTGGACGGGCAGTGGCAGCACCCCTCGCCGTGGCGCTCCCGCCCCGTCCCGGTGTCCCGGCTGCTGGCGGACGTGCACGAACGGGTGGCCGTGGAGGCCTACCGCCGGGCCGTGGAGTCGCCGGAGCCGGGCGGTTCGGACCGCATCCACCAGGCCCTGGACCGGCTCGCGGGGGCGGCGGAGCTGACCGTCACCGGCAAGCGGCTGGTGGAGGAGCTCCGCTGGGAGCTCAAGGCGGTGGACGCGTGACGGCCTCCGGCCACGGCAGCACGGGCAACCCCGGCCCGGCCCCGGCAGCCGCGTCGGCACCGGCGCGGGCCGCCTCGGCACCGGCGCGGGCCGCCTCGGCACCGGCGCGGGCCGTGCTCGCGCCGCCGGGCGCGGCCCGCGCCCCGAGCGGCCCGGCCGCGGCGGCAAGCCCGCCCCTGAGCGGGCCCCCGGTCCCGGCCGGCGGCGGCCCGGCCGCGGGCCGGCGCCCGGGCAGGGCGTCCGACGGTCCTGTCCGGGCCGTCGCCGCCCGGGCGGTGACGGCCCCGGCTCCCCCCGGCGGGCCGCGAGGCGTACTGGCCCTCGCCGTGCAGCTGAGGCTGCTCGGGGTGCGGCCGGGGATGCGGCTGCTGGTGCACGCCTCGCTCGGGGGGACGGGCCTCGCCCCGGAGCCCTTGCGGGACGCCCTGCTGGGCGTGCTCGGGCCGCGCGGGACGCTCATGGTGCCCACGTTCACCCCGGAGAACTCCACCACCTCCAGCGCGCACCTGGCGCGGATCGCCGGGCTGTCGGGGCCCGAGGTGCTGGCGTTCCGGGAGCGGATGCCCGCCTTCGACCCGGCGAGCACCCCCGGCCAGGGCATGGGCGCGCTCGCCGAGGCCGTCCGTACCGCGCCCGGAGCCGCGCGCAGCGCCCACCCGCAGACCTCGTTCGCGGCGGTCGGCGGGGACGCGGAGCGGCTCTGTTCCGGACACCGGCTGGAAAGCCACATGGGCGAGGAGTCCCCGCTGGGAAAGATGTGCTGGGAGGGGGCACAGGTACTCATGATCAATGTGGGATTTTCCGTCTGCTCCGCTTTCCATCTCGCGGAGTATCGAATTCCGAACCCCCCCTTGCGCATGTACGAGTGTGTGGTGAAGGTGAACCTTCCAGGGGGAAGGCAGGGGGACCCGCGGGACCGGCAGGGGGACCTGCAAGAGGGGGAGTGGACCTCGTACGAGGACGTCGCGCTGGACGACAGCGATTTCGCCGAGATCGGTGGCGCGTTCCCGGATTCCAGGGTGCGCAGGGGACGGGTGGGAGGGGCCTCGGCCATGCTCTTCTCCCTTCCGGATGCCGTTGATCACGCGCTCGAATGGATGACCGAAAACCGACGCTGATTGACTGAACGATGAGGGGATGCGGCGAAGCAGCTCCGGAATGATGTTCCTTCGCTCGCAATCTTCGGGACGGGGGTCGTGTGCCCGCAAAAAAAGGGGAGCCGTACTTTTTTCTCAGCTACGCGCATACACCGAGATTCGGCGCGGGGGGACCCGACCCGGACATGTGGGTGGAGCGCCTCTTCCGTGATCTCTGCGGTCATGTCATGGCGATGACGGACCTACCCGCCGGATTCCCGGTCGGCTTCATGGACCGGGACATACGCAGCGGTGAGGGCTGGTCGGAACGGCTCGCCGAGGCGCTCGCCAACTGCCGTGTCTTCGTTCCCCTGTTCTCACCGCGGTACTTCACCAGCCAGATGTGCGGCAAGGAGTGGTACGCCTTCGCCCAGCGGGCCATCCAGCACGGGGCCGTCAGCGCGGGCGGCCAGCCGCCGGAGGCCATCGTGCCCGCGTTATGGGTGCCGGTCCCGCCCTCCCAACTGCCAGGCCCGGCCGAGCGGTTGCAGTTCAACCACAACACCTTCGGCGAGCGCTACGTCACCGACGGGCTGTACGGACTGATCAAGCTGCGCGGTTACGCGGAGCAGTACGAGAAGGCCGTCTACGAGCTCGCCCGGCGCATCGTCCACGTCGGCAAGAACGTCGACCTCGCACCCGTGCGGCCGGTGGACTACCGGGTGGTCCCCAGTGCCTTCGGCACCACGGGGAGTCCCGCCGGCGGTCCCTCCCGCACCCTGCACGTGACGGTGGCCGCCTCCTCCCGGCACGACCTGCCGGAGGGCCGCAGCCCCGAGTACTACGGGGACAGCGCCCTGGAGTGGAACCCGTACCACCCGGTCGCCCAGCGGCCCATCGCGTACGTCGCCGAGGACCTGGTCAAGAACCTCAACTACCAGACCACCGTGGCCTCCTTCGACGACGAGGCCGGGCACTTCGACAGCAAGCAGCCGCCGACCCGCCCCGAGATCCTGATCGTCGACCGGTGGGCGGTGGAGGACGAGCACCGGCGCCAGCGCCTGGCCGCCTTCGACCAGGAGCACCGCCCGTGGATCAACGTGGTCGTGCCGTGGAACCGCTACGACAGCCAGAGCCGCGCCAAGGAGGCCGAGCTGGCCCGGCGGCTGGAGGAGACCCTGCCCGTCAAGATGCGGCAGGGCAGGGCCGCGTGCCGGGCCGCCGCCAACGGCGTGGCCAGCATGGAGACGCTCGGCCAGATCCTCCCGCAGGTGGTCGAGGCCGCCGCCCAGCAGTTCCTCAGACACGCCCAGGTGTACCTGCCGGCCGGCAACACCCAGATCGAACGGCCGCGGCTGCTGGGGCCCATGGGAATGGGCGGTCCGCCCGCCCCGCCGAGGGTGCCCTTCCCGGCCGGGGCACACGACGACGCACACGACGCGCACGACGAAGACAGCGACCACAGCCACGACAGCAACGACACCGATCGGGGGGACGCGGATGACAGCGAGTCGTGACAGCGAAGACAGCCGTGACGGACGCATCGTCACCTTCTACTCGTACAAGGGCGGCACGGGCCGCACCATGGCGCTCGCCAACACCGCCTGGATCCTCGCGGCCAACGGCAAGCGGGTCCTCGCCGTGGACTGGGACCTGGAGGCCCCGGGCCTGCACCGCTTCTTCCACCCCTTCCTGGACCCGTCCACCCTCGGGGCCACCACCGGGGTCATCGACCTCATCAGCGAGTACGCGTGGGCCGCGACCAGCCCGGTGCAGCGCGCCGACGACTGGCACCGGGACTACGCGCGGATCCAGCCGCACGCCGTCTCCCTCACCCCCGAGACCCTCGGCTGGGAGTTCCCGGACGGCGGCACCCTGGACTTCGTGTCGGCGGGCCGCCAGAACCGCGAGTACTCGGCGACCGTCTCCACCTTCGACTGGGACAACTTCTACGACCGGCTCGGCGGCGGGCTCTTCTTCGACGCCTTACGGGAGGACATGAAGAGCAACTACGACTACGTCCTGATCGACAGCCGGACCGGCCTCTCCGACATCGCCGACATCTGCACGGTCCACCTGCCCGACATCCTGGTGGACTGCTTCACCCTCTCCGACCAGTCCATCGACGGCGCCGCCTCGGTGGCCCGGCAGATCGACGAGCGGTTCAACGACCGCGGCATCAAGATCTACCCCGTTCCGATGCGCATCGACGAGGGCGAGAAGGAGAAGGCGGACGCGGGCCGGGCGCTGGCCCGGATCAAGTTCGACCGCTTCCCCAACGGGCTGGTCGGGGACGAACTCACCTCCTACTGGGGCGCGGTGGAGATCCCCTACCGCCCCTACTACGCCTACGAGGAGACCCTGGCCACCTTCGGCGACGAGGCCGGACTCACCAACTCCCTGCTCTCCGCCTTCGAGCGGCTCACCACCGTGGTCACCGAGGGCGCCATCACCTCCATGCCGGTCATCGGCGAGGAGGTGCGCCTGCGCATCCGGGACGCCTTCACCCGCCGCCGCCCCGCGCTCCCCGCCGACCTGTTCCTCTCGTACGTCGCCGAGAACCGGATGTGGGCCGACTGGATCGAGTCGGTGCTCACCCGGGCCGGCTTCCGGGTCGTCCCCCGGGACGTCTCCGCCGAACGGACCCCGGGCGCGGACTCCGGGGACACCATCGGCGGTACGGGCATCAGCGTCGACAACGCCGCCCGGACCGTGGTGCTGCTCTCCAGCGCCTACCTCAAGTCCGCCCGTGCCGTGGACGTGTGGGAGCGGGCCGCCGCCGAGGACCCGACCGGGGGCCGGCGCCATCTGGTGGCGCTGCGCGTGGGCGACGTGCGCCTCGCCACGCCGTACATCGACCGCAATCCGGTGGACCTCTTCCGCCTCGACGAGGTGCACGCCACGACCGCGCTGCTGCGCGCGGTGGAGCGGCCGGCGGCCCTGACCGACACCGTGGCCAGCGCCACCCAGCCGGGCCCGCGCTTCCCGGGGACCGTCCCGAAGATCTGGAACGCGCCGCCCCGCAACCCCGGTTTCACGGGGCGTTCCATGGTGCTGGAGCGGATGCGCGACCAGCTCGGCGGCGGCATCTCCGTGGTGCTGCCGCAGCCGCAGACCCTGTTCGGTCTCGGCGGCGTCGGCAAGACCCAGGTGGCGCTGGAGTACGTCCACCGGTTCATGGCCGACTACGACCTGGTGTGGTGGATCTCCTCGGAGCAGACCGACGACGTGGTCGCGGCCCTCGCCGAGCTGGCCGTGCGCCTCGGCGCGCAGACCGGCGAGGACATGGCGGCCGCCTCGCAGGAGGCGATAGACCTGCTGCGGCGGGGGGTGCCGTCCTCGCGCTGGCTGCTGGTCTTCGACAACGCGGACGATCCGGAGACGCTCAAGCGGTTCTTCCCGCCGGGCGGCCCGGGTCACGTGCTGGTGACCTCGCGCAACCAGTCCTGGTCGCAGTACGGCGACGCGCTCCCGGTGGACGTGTTCCTGCGCGAGGAGTCCATCGAGCACCTCCAGCGCCGGGCCCCCGGGCTCAGCAAGGAGGACGCCGAGCAGGTGGCCATAGCGGTGGGGGACCTGCCGCTCGCCGTCGAACAGGCGGGCGCGTGGATCGCGGAGACCGCGACCCCGGTGTCCGCGTACATCGAGCAGCTGGCCCAGCAGGCGGCCCGGGTGCTCGGGCTGAACCAGCCGCCGGGATACCCGGAGCCGGTGGCCGCCACCTGGAACATCTCCATCGAGCGGCTGCAGTCCCGCTCCCCGGCCGCGGTGCGGCTGCTCCAGCTCTGTGCCTTCCTGGCGCCGGAGCCGATCTCGGCGAACCTGCTGTACAGCAAGGAGATGATCGACGCCCTCAAGCCGTACGACTCCTCGCTCCAGGAGAAGCTGGTGCTGGGCCGGGTGATCCGGGAGATCGGCCGGTTCGCGCTGGCCAAGGTCGACCAGGTCAGCAACAGCATCCAGGTGCACCGCCTGGTGCAGGCGGTGATCCGGTCGCAGATGACCGAGGAGGAGCAGCGCGAGGCCCGGCACGCCGTCCACCGGATCCTGGCCGGCGCCCGCCCGGACGACGACGAGCCGATCGACAACCCGGAGACCTGGCCGCGGTTCAACACGATCTGGTCGCACCTGACCCCGTCGGAGGCCCGGTACTGCAAGGAGCCGGAGACCCGCAGGCTGCTGATCGACCGGGTCCGCTACCTGTGGAAGCGCGGTGACTTCAAGGCCGCGTACGCGCTCGGCGAGGAGCTGCGGGAAGCCTGGAAGGAGATGCTGGGCAACGACGACCTGCAGTACCTGTACCTGCGTTTCCACCTGTCGAACATCCTGCGCTCGCAGGGCCGGTTCGTGGAGGCGAAGGAGCTGGACGAGGTCACCCTGGAGCGGCAGAAGGCCGTCCTCGGCCCCTCGCACCCGCACACGTACATGACCATGAGCGGTCTCGCCAACACCCTCGGCGCCCTGGGCCAGTACGGCGAGGCGATGGAGCTGGCGACCGACGCGCACGAGGGCTTCAGCCAGATCTTCCACGAGGCGCACCCGCGCACGCTGGCCGCGGCGAACAACCTGGCGCTGAACCTGCGGCTCGTCGGGCAGTACACCAGAGCCCGCGAGATCGACCAGGAGGTGCACGACCTGCGTACGGAGGTGCTGGGGCCGGAACACCCGTACACCCTGTCCTCCGCGCAGAACCTCGCCCGCGACCTGCGCGAGGTCGGCCGGTACGAGGACTCGGTGCAGCTGCTCAGCCGGACGTACGAGAGCTACAAGCGCACACTGGGCCGGGCCTTCCCGGGCACCCTGGCCGCGGCGAAGAACCTCGCGGTGTCGCTGCGCCGGGCCGGCCAGCTGGAGGACGCGCTCCGGCTGACCACGGCCACCCGGGCCCGCTACCGGGCCAAGTACACCTCGGTCAACCCGGACCTGCTGTCCTGCGAGCTGAACCTGGCCTCGGACCTCTTCGCGACCGGGGAGCCGGGCGCGGCCCGGGACCTGGCGCAGGAGGTGGTGGACGAGTACATGAAGGTGCCGGGCGAGCGGCACCCGTACACCCTGGCGGCCGTGAACAACCTGGCGGTCTTCCACTGGGGCACGGGCGCCGCCGACACGGCGGAGACGATGCTGCGGCAGACGATCCGGCTGATGCGTGACGTGCTGGGCGACAACCACCCGCACACGGTCTTCGCCAACCTCAACCTGGCCAACACCCGGGCCGACCTGGGCGATCCGGAGGGCGCCCTGGAGCTGGAGCGGCTCGCGGTGATGCGGCTGCGGGAGGCGCTCGGGGCACACCACCCGGAGACCCTGGCGAGCGCCTCCAACATGGCGGTCAGCCTGGACTCCATGGGCCGCAAGGAGGAGGCGGCCCGGCTGCGCGCGGAGGCGGTCGGCGAGCTGACGCGGCTGCTCGGCGAGGAGCACGGTCTGACCCGGTACGCCCGTGACGAGCGGCGGGTCCACCGCGACCTGGAGCCGCTCGCCGTGTGATCCGAGGAGGGCGGCGGGGACCCCACCGGTCCCCGCCGCCGAAACGCGATCGATCCGATCGATCCGATCGACAGCAGGGGGGCGCTGTGCCCGACAGCATGACCTTTCGAAACGAGGACCTGCCGGCCCTCTTCCACCACACCGACCAGGCGGCGATCTCCCGGCAGCGCGAGTCCACCCAGGCGACGCGCGCGCAGCTGCTGCTCCTCGTCGCGGCCGCGGCGGCCGCGGCCCTGCCCACGGGCCCCAGGCTGGGCTCGTTGTACCTGTTCGGGCTGGTGAGCGTGGTCGCGTACGCCGGAGTGCTGGGCGTGGGCGTACGGGCGACGAGGCGCCGGGCCCGTCCGCAGTGGCAGCTCAACCGGAGCGCGGCCGAGTTCATCAAGTCTCTGGCCTGGCGGTACGCCGTGCACGGGGCGCCGTTCGGCAGCGACGAGGCGGGGGCGGAGGCCACGTACCGGGTGCGGCTGGAGGCGGGGCTGGACGAGCTGAAGAAGATGGGCTGGGAGGATCCGCGGAGCTCCGGGGCGGTCCCCGAGGGCGGGGAGATCACCGGCGCGATGTTCAGGCTGCGCGGCCTGGACTACCAGGTGCGGCGGGAGACGTACGTCCGGGACCGGCTGATCGAGCAGCGCAACTGGTACCGGCGCAAGACCGAGGTCTCGCGGCGGGCGACGGCCCTGTGGTCGTGGACGATCGTGTTGCTGACCTGTCTGGCCCTGCTGTTCGCCGCGTTCGGGGCGTTCGGTTCGGGGCCCGGGCCGGAGCTGACGGGGCTGCTGAGCACGGCGGCGGCGGCCGGCATCGCGTGGAACGAGGTGCGCCGCCACCATCCGCTGATCGAGGCGCACACGCTGATCGAGCAGGACCTGGCGGCGATGATGGTCGTGATGCAGACCACCATCACCGAGTCGCAGTGGCCTTCGGCGGTGTACGAGACCGAGCGGTACGTCTCGCCCCAGCACACGGACTGGCTGGCCCGGCACAGTAGTTGAGGCACCTGCGCCGAGGGCGTGGCTCAGTCCCGGGTCACGCCCTCGCGCCAGATCACGGTGACCGGCTTGCCGAGGGCGCGGGCGTAGGCGACGATCTCGGCGGTGCCGCCGTGCCCGCGCGCGGGCAGTCCGTCCCAGACGGCGACGAGCCGGTCGCAGGAGTCGGCGATGTAGGTGCCGGCGGCGTAGTAGGCCTCGTCGGTGGAGCGGGGGAAGTCCATCCGGACCTCCTGGGTGGCCCGCCGCTTGAGGCCGCGGTAGCGGGCGAGGGACTCGGTGTCCTCGAAGGAGTCCTCGTAGTCCCCGCTGGGGATGACCACGGTGAGGCCGGCGCCGTATTCCAGGGCGATGGCGGCGAAGAGCTGGTCCGCTCCCTCGGCGAGACTGGAGAGGGCCTCCAACGGCCCTTCGTGGCCGCCCAGTACGGCACGCAGGCCGCTGTCCACATGGGCGAGCACCTCGTCCGGGATGGACCGGTGCCCGGTCACGCCGATTCGCTTCATTCGGAACCCTGCCTCCCCCGTGGACACGGACACCCTGGACATCCTCCCAGAAGGCGGGAGGACGTCCAGGGGTGCGGCGGGGGCGCGTGGGTCACGCGTCAGTAGACGCTGACCCCGTAGGCGTTGAGGGCCTCGACCACGGGCTGGAAGTAGGTGGTGCCGCCCGAGGAGCAGTTGCCGCTGCCGCCGGAGGTGAGGCCGACGGCGCGGGTGCCCGAGTAGAGCGGGCCGCCGCTGTCGCCGGGCTCGGCGCAGACGTTGGTCTTGATCATGCCGTAGACGATGTCGCCGCCGCCGTAGTTGACGGTGGCGTTGAGTCCGGTCACCGAGCCGCTGTGGATGCCGGTGGTGGAGCCGCGCCGGGTCACGGACATGCCGACGGTGGCGTTGACGGCGCTGGTGATGTCCTGGCTGCCGACCGTGCCGGGGTGGGCGAGCGAGGTGTTGTCGTAGCGGATCAGTCCGTAGTCGTTGGTGGGGAAGCTGGAGCCGACCGTCGCGCCGATCGTGGTGGTGTGGGAGGAGTTGGTCCACCAGGTGCCCGCGCCGTCGGTGCAGTGCCCGGCGGTGAGGATGTAGTACGTGGTGCCGCTGCGCACGTTGAAGCCCAGCGAGCAGCGCCAGCTGGACGCGTAGATCGCGTCGCCGCCGGAGATCAGCTTCGACAGCTTGCCGGGGGTGCGCTCGATGCGCAGGGCGCCGGCGTCGGCTCCGGCCTCGCGCTTGATTCTGGCGATGTCGGCGGCGGAGACCGTGGAGTCGGCGGAGACCACCAGGGTGCCGGTGGCGGTGTCGGTGTACCAGGCGGTGCCCGCGACGTCGGCGCGCAGCACGGACGCGCCGACGGAGGCGAGCCGTGCTTCGCTGAAACCGCTGTCCTGCGGTTTCGCGCTCGCCACGGTGGGGGCCGCGAGCGCCGCGACGGCGGCCAGGCCGGTGGCCACCGCGAGGAGCCTGGTACGGGTGATGCGCTTGATCCTCACTTCTCGTCCTCCTGGAGAGGGTTCGGGGGCCCGGCGGCTGTGGGGGTGCCGGCGCCCGTGAGGCGCAGTCGGAGGCATGACCGGCGCGTGAATTTTGGCCGTGCCCCTGACAAGCGCTGTCGGGAGTGTCCTGTCGTCAGATACCGGTCGCAAGGGCGTCTTTCAGCCGCCGCTCGCCCGCCGCCACCTCGAAGGGCAGCACGTTCCCCGGGGGTGGGAAGGGGCAGATGAAGTGGTCCGCGAACGCGCAGGGCGGCAGCAGGGCCCGGTTCAGGTCGACGGTGATCGAGCCGTCCTCCCCGGGGACACCGGGTTTGAGGAAACGGAACCGGTAGCTGGAGCGTCCGCCGGTGGCGTCGCCGAAGACGGCCCAGAGGCTGCCGTCGTCCTCGTCGACGGCGACCTGGAGGGTGTGCTCGACCCCGCCGAATCGGAAGGCGAGCTCACCGCCGAGGCCGAGTCCGCGCACCTGCCCGTCGACGTTGTCCACCTGGACGGTCCGCTGCTCGCCGTACGGCGTGAACCGGCCGGGCAGGACGAATGCGGGATCGTACGGGGTCGCCTCGATGCCGCGGAAGCTCCGGCGGGCCTCGGACGCGGGGTCGAAGACGCGTACCGCCCACTCCCCCTCGCGGCGGATCACGACGAGCCTCAGGTCCCCGGCGGTGAGCCGGGAGCGCGAGGGCGGCCCCTCGTCGGCGGCGAGCACGGCGTCACCGCTGAAGGGCTCGCCGTCGAGCCGAAGGGAATCCCCGGGGGCGGCCGTCAGCTCCACCGCGCCGCCGGCCGCGCGCCACTGCCCCGGAACGGCCGGAATTCGACCTTCCGGGTAATCGGCGAGCCAGTGGGTGCCGATCAGCGCGAGGGGACCATAAGGGGCGGAGACGGTGGCCACCCGATGCTCGTGCCATGCGTGCCAGGCGGCCTGCGGATCATTTGCGTCATCGCTCATGCCGCTCAACCCTTCCACACCGGTCCGGACGGAAACCCCTGGTGGAGCCGGGGTACGCCGTCCGGACCTGCACGGATCGGAAGGGGGAACGGGCCTGACGGGCCCTCAGGCCGAGCGAGCCTCAGCAGTCGCAGCCGCAGTCGCACCCGTCGCAGCAGCAGCCGTCACAGTTGCAGCAGTCACAGCCGTCGCATCCGTCACAGTTGTCGCACCAGGGCTGCTTGCGCTCCCGGGACCACGGGCCCTCGTGCTCGGTGCAGCACAGCTGGCACGTGCAGAACAGCCCGATGGCCACCGCGCAGCCCGCGAGCAGCCCGCGCCGCGGCCGCTGCGGGGGCAGACCGCCGCCACCACCGCCGCCACCCCAGCCCGGCCCGCCGGGGCCCATGGGCGGGGCCGCACCGGGGCCGCCGGGGGCGTACGGGTTCGAGCCGTACGGGTTCGAACCGTACGGGGCACCGCCGGACTGGGGGCTGCCCGCGTACGGGTTCGCGACGTACGGTCCGCCGCCGCCCTGCCCGGCGGAGTTCGTCGCTGCGTGCCCGTGGCCGCAGCTGCTCGTGCCGAAGGCCCGGTCCACCGAGGTGCGCAGCTCGTGCACCAGCAGCCGGTGGGCGAGTCCCGCGTCCGAGAACTCCACCTCGCGCAGCGCGAGCCGGATGCCGTGCAGCGCGTCGTCGCACAGCCGGCGGGCCTCGGTGAGGGAGGTGCCGGTGGCCGTGAGCGGGTTCCAGGCGCCCGCCGCGGCGTCCGCGGCCTGGTCCTCGACCGCGTCGAGGAGGTGGGCGAGCCGCCCGAAGTACCGGCCCGCCTCCGCGAGCGCGGGGGCGTTGCCTGGCCGTCCGGCGAGCTGGGCGGTATGGGCGAAGGCGGCGGCCGTCGCGGTCTCCGTCGGCTCGGTCACGACGAGCACGGAGGTGCCGGGGCCGGCGAGCGTCTCGATGCCCGCCTGCCGGTCCACGGCGTCGACGAGCACGGCCGTGTCGAAGCCGAGCGAGGCGCCGGTGCGGGCGCCGGCGCGGTCCCAGCCACGGGCGACCTTGCGGGCGGCCATGGCGATGGGGGCGCGGGCCAACAGCCCGTCGCGGTCCGCCACGTGGTCCCGCACCTTCGCCGAGGCCAGTACGAGCGAGACGGCCGCGGCGAGCCGCGCGCCCTCGCCGTTGGCCACGGAGGCGGTGCGCATCCCGCGCAGGGGGCAGGGGCCCGCGGTGCGCCGGGAGCCGGCGGCCGGGCCCGACTGAGCATCCGTCAGAACGGAGACGAGCAGACCGTCGTAGTTGGTGACGATCCTCGCGAACTGGCCGTGGTCACCCCGAAGTGCCAGGCAGAGGCCGCAGAGATGGGCCATCCACTCCGCCTTGAACCGTTCGCCGAGCCGGTGCGTGCAAGGTCTGACTATGCCGAACAAACCGCTTCCCCCGTGAGTCGTACGCGTGCCTGCGGGGCATCGTACCGAGCCCGCGCCGTCACCCGGACGCCGCAATCGCTCACCCATTCGGAGGTAGCAGTCGTATTTTCACTCAGACAGCAGTGGTAGCTGCCAGGATCCTTGACCGTGCAACGGATGTTCTGCACCAGTACCGTCACGAAACCCCTGCGCGGCGACTATCCACTTGGCGCGTTGTCAGCATCATGGACGAGCATAGGGGCAGCGGTGAAGAAGACAGACTGACCGCGATGAAAGGAGGCAGTCCATGGGTTCGGTGCGCAAGGCGAGTGCCTGGCTGGGTCTCGTGGAGGACAGTGACGACGAGCGTTACTACGACGACGACTACGCGGAGGCGGTGGAGCGCCAGCACGGAGCGGTGTCCGGCCCCGGCGACGCGTGGGTCACCGACCCCCGGGTCAAGGTGGCCTCCGAGTCGGCGGTGGAGCACGGCCGGCGGATCGCGACGGTCACCCCGGACGGCTTCCGTGACGCGCGGGGCATCGGCGAACTGTTCCGCGACGGCGTCCCGGTCATCGTGAACCTGTCCTCGATGGACCCGAGCGACGCGAAGCGCGTCGTCGACTTCGCGGCCGGACTGACCTTCGGGCTGCGCGGATCCATCGAGCGGGTGGCGACCAGGGTCTTCCTCCTGACCCCGGCCGACACCCAGATCGTCAGCGGCGAGCCCGCCGGCCGCTCGCGCGACTTCTTCAACCAGAGCTAGGCAGGGCCCTCACCGGAACGCGTCGAGCCCGGTGAGCGCCTTGCCCAGCACCAGTTGGTGCATCTCGACGGTGCCCTCGTAGGTGAGGACCGATTCGAGGTTGGTGGCGTGCCGCATGACGGGGTATTCGAGGGAGATCCCGTTGGCACCGAGGATGGTCCGCGCGGTGCGACAGATATCGATGGCCTCGCGGACGTTGTTGAGCTTGCCGAAGCTGATCTGCTCCGGCCGCAGGGTGCCCGCGTCCATCCGCCGGCCCAAGTGGTGGGCGAGCAGGATGCCCTTGTGGAGTTCGAGGGCCATGTCCGCGAGCTTGGCCTGGGTGAGCTGGAAGCCCCCGATCGGCTTCCCGAACTGCTCCCGCGTCCTCGCGTAGTCGAGCGCGGCCTCGAAGCTGGCGCGCGCCGCGCCCATGGATCCCCAGACGATTCCGTACCGCGCGTGGCTGAGGCAGCCGAGCGGGCCCTTGAGCCCGGTCACTCCCGGCAGCACCGCGTCGGCGGGCAGCCGTACGTCGTCCATGACCAGCTCGCTCGTCACGGACGCCCGCAGGGACCACTTGTGCTTGATCTCCGGTGCGGAGAAACCGGGAGCGTCCGTCGGGACGGCGAATCCGCGGATCCCCTCGTCGGTCTGCGCCCACACCACCGCGACCGCGGCCACGGAACCGTTGGTGATCCACATCTTGCGCCCGTTCAGCACCCAGTCGCCGCCGTCGCGCTTCGCGTACGTCCGCATCGCGGCGGGATCGGAGCCCACGTCGGGCTCGGTCAGCCCGAAGCAGCCGATCAGCTCACCGGCCGCCATCCCGGGCAGCCAGCGCTGCTTCTGCTCCTCGGAGCCGTACTTCCAGATCGCGTACATGGCCAGCGAGCCCTGCACGGAGACCAGCGAGCGGATCCCGGAGTCGGCGGCCTCCAGCTCCAGGCAGGCGAGCCCGTACTGCACGGCACTGGCCCCGGCGCACCCGTAGCCGGTGAGGGACATGCCGAGCGCCCCGATGGAACCCAGCTCCCGGGCCAGCTCCCGGATCACGGGCAGCTCGCCGCTCTCGTACCACTGGGCGACGTGGGGCAGCACCCGGTCGGCGGCCCAGTCGCGGACGGTGTCCCGGATGGCGAGGTCCTCGGGCCCGAGGAGCTCGTCGAGCCCGAGCGGATCGGTGGGGACGAAGGACACGGGGCCTCCCGGCGGCCTGGGCGGCCCCGAGGGCCGCGTTTTTGCCGGGGGCCGCGTCGCGGCCGGCCCGGCCGACAGAACCTAGCAGCGCAAGTTTTCACGCCGCGCCGCTGACGCTACCGACCTCGGCCGTACGAAATCCAGCCCCACCTTCCCGGCTCCGACCACATCCAGCCCCTCCGGCGTTTGAGGAGCGGGGTCCGAGGCGGAGCCCCCGTCTCTGAGCCGCACCGGTCAGCCGGCATCAGCCGAAATCCAGCCCCGCCGGCGATTGAGGCGCGGCGTCCGGGGCAGCGCCCCGGCGGCGGAGCCGCAGCCGAAGGCTCAGCCCGCCTGCTCCACCGGGGAAGGGCACGGCTCGGCCTTCACCTGCGCCGGCACGGCGACCCGGGGGCCGGGGGCCGACCCCTGCGCCGGCAGCCCGGCCTCCGCCTCCGCCTCACCGCCGGACGGCACACCGCACTCCATGACCTTCGGCAGCTTCAGCGCCATCACCGCCCCCGCGAACAACAGCCCCGCACTCACCACGAGAGTGACGTGCAGCCCGTGCACGAACGAGTGGCGCGCCGCGGCGTACAGCGCGGCCCCGGCCGGCCCGCCGAGGTGCGCGGCGATCTGGTAGGCCTCGCCCAGGGAATTGGCGGCGCCCGCCGAGTCCGCCGCCGCGACCCCCGGCACGTCCGCCAGCCCCGGCCGGTACGCGGCGTTCATCACGCTGCCCAGCAGCGCGATGCCCATGCCCGCGCCCAGCTGGTACGAGGTCTCGCCGATCGAGGCCGCGCCGCCGGCCGTCGCCGCCGGGGCTTCGCTGAGCATCGACTCGTACGCCGCGAACAGCGTGGTCTGCAGCCCGAAGCCGAGGAGCACGAAGCCCACCGTCAGCAGCACGGGCCGGTCGTTCTGCCCCATCAGCGTCAGCAGCAGCACCGCGAAGGCGGTGAGCACGAAGCCCAGGGACACCATCGTGCGCGGCCCGACCCGGGACAGCGTGTACGAGCCGGTGGCGCCCGCGGCCATGGCGGCGAAGGTGAGCGGCAGCAGCCGCAGGCCGGTCTCCAGCGGGCTCAGGCGCAGCACCAGCTGGAGGTACTGCACGGCGATCAGCTCCAGGCCGACCAGCGCCAGCATGGCCAGGACGATGCAGCCGACGGAGGTCGAGAAGGCCGCCCGGGAGAACATCCGCATGTCGATCAGCGGGTGCTCGCGCTGCTTCTGGCGCCGCACGAAGAGCACGAGCAGCACCACGCCGAGCGCGAGCGGTACCAGTGCCTGCGGGTCGAGCAGGTGGCGCTCCGCGCCGAGCCGCTTGATCCCGAGGACCGTGCCGAGCACTCCGGCGGCGGCCATCAGCGCGCCCAGCACGTCCCAGGGCCCGTCCGCCGCGCCGCGCGACTCCGGCAGCAGCCACCGTCCGAGCGGCAGGATCAGCGCCATCAGCG
Source organism: Streptomyces sp. NPDC053432 (assembly GCF_055585365.1). Lineage (NCBI taxonomy): Bacteria > Bacillati > Actinomycetota > Actinomycetes > Kitasatosporales > Streptomycetaceae > Streptomyces > Streptomyces sp. NPDC053432. Next base: position 52,197 of record NZ_JBVJKF010000019.1, on the reverse strand, counting down.
GGATGTTGATGAGGAAGACGGAACCCCACCAGTAGTGCTGGACGAGGAACCCTCCGAGCACGGGCCCGCTGGCAGCGCCTATCGCGGCGACGGCGGTCCAGATGCCGATGGCCAGCGCCCGCTCGCGCCGGTCGGGGAAGACCTGGCGGAGGATGGACAGCGTGGCGGGCATGATCATCGCCCCGCCGATGCCGAGCAGGGCACGCGCGGCGATGAGGACCTGGGCGTTGTCCGCGAGGGCGGCTATGGCCGAGGCCACGCCGAAGAGCCCGTATCCGAGGAGGAGGATCCGGCGGCGGCCGACCCGGTCGCCGAGGGTGCCGAAGAGGATCAGGAGCGCGGCGCAGACCAGCGGGTAGGCGTCGACGATCCAGAGGAGCTCGATGGAGCCGGGGCGCAGGTCCTCGGTGACGGACGGCACGGCCACGTGCAGGATCGTCGCGTCGAGCGCGACGAGGACCAGGCTGACGCAGAGGACGGCCAGGACGACCCAGCGGTTGGTTCCGCCGGAGGCCGCGCAGAGCCGCTGCCAGGGGGAAGGGGCCTTGACCCCGGCCGCGTTCGTCCCCGACATGCATGTACCTCCCAGGTGATCCCTCGGGCTCGGCGGACCAGCGTCTTGTGGAGCCACGGGGGGTGGTGCGCTGTGCGGCGTCCAACGGGGTCCGGCATCGACACGCGAGTGAACGATCAGCGTACGCGAGTTCGTCTGCCGGGCACGTGGCCAAGCTCTCATCCCGGCGGCGCCCCGCGTGTGGTGTGCGCCACTCCCCTCCACCCCCCGTCTCCCCCGCGTACACGCGCGATCACGGTGCGCAGTTCCCGCCGCCTTCCCCGCCCGGGCCGCGGCCCGGGTCGGCGGTCGCCGCCACCGATAATCATGCCCGTGAAGGATCTTGGATTTCGCCGGGCCGCGCCCGCGCTCGCCGTCTTCGCCGCCGTCCGGCTGCTCGGGGTGGCGGTGCTCGCGGTGTGGTGCGCGGCGGCCGGCAGCAGCCCGCACACGCTGCTGTCGGCCCGCTGGGACTCGCTCTGGTACGCCCGCATCGCCGCGGAGGGATACGGGTACGAGGTGGCCCTCCCCAACGGGGACGTCCACTCGAACCTGGCGTTCTTCCCGCTGCTGCCCTGGCTGGAGCGGCTGGTGTCGGCGCCGACCGGGCTGTCGTACGGCTCCGCGGGGCTGGTGGTGTCGGTGGTCGCCGGGCCGGCCGCGGCCTGGGGGATCTTCGCGGTGGCCGAGCTCGTGCACGGCCGGCGCGCCGGGGTGTTCGCCGCCGGGGTCTGGGCGGCGCTGCCCGTCGGGATCGTGCAGTCGATGGCGTACAGCGAGTCGCTCTTCACGGCGCTGGCGGCCTGGTCCCTGTACGGGGCCCTGCGCGGGCGGTGGCTGACGGCGGGACTGCTCGCCGCGGCGGCCGGGCTGACCCGCCCGGTCGGGGCCGCGGTGGTCGCGGCGGTGTGGGTGGCCGTCGTACTGGCCGTGCGTCACGGGGAGCGGTCGTGGCGGATGGCGGCGGGTGCGCTGCTCGCTCCGGCGGGCGCGGCGGCGTACGTGCTGTGGGTCGGGGCGCGCACCGGGGGCGGCCTGTTCGGATACCTGGACGTGCAGGGCGGCTGGGGCAACGGCTTCGACGGCGGCCGGGCCTTCGCCCGGTTCATCGGCGGGAAGCTGGCCTCCCCCGCCTTCCCCGCCGGGGTGGCGCTGATCGCGGGGGTGCTGCTCGTGCTGTGGCTGTACGCGACGTGCGTACGGCAGCGGCAGCCGGCGCCGCTGCTCGTGTACTGCGGGATCGTCGTGGCGCTGGCGCTGTGCGCCTCCGGGTACTTCGGCTCCAAGCCCCGGCTGCTGATCCCCGCCTTCCCGCTGCTGCTGCCCGTGGCGCTGGCGCTGGCCCGGTGGCGGACCGTGCGGGCGGGCGCGGTCCTGGGCGCGGCGGCGCTGGCCTCGGCGGTGTACGGGGCGTTCTGGCTGAACGGCTCGGGGCCTCCGTAGAAATGGAAACGGCACAACGGCATAAAGCTCGGATAAGCACGGGAAACAATTACCGGAACGGCCGATCAAGGCCTGCTCAACCCCTGCCGAAATAACCGGAATTAAGTCTCGCGTGAGACCAACTCCACATCACATGGTCATCACAAAGCCCGCGATTCGCCCGGCTTGAGCAGCGGCGCGCGGTAACGTCGATTGAGTGCGTACCGATCAAATCCTGACCCGTCTGGAGCGGGTCTTCGCCCGGCTGGACCGGGAACCGGAGCGACCGGCTCATCTGCAAACCCCGCAGATGAGCCGGCACCGCGTCGTACTCCTGGGATCGACCCTCGCCTTCTACCTCGCGATCGTGGTGGCCGTGCTGACCACGTCCTGGCTCGTCCGCCTGGACTGGCAGGTCATGTTCTTCCGGCCCTACGAGCAGTGGCCGCAGGTGCACGCGTTCCTCGACTACCTCGTCGTGCTCGGCCAGCGCGGGCCCACCGCGGTCATGGTCGCCGCCTGGCTCGGCTGGCGCTCCTGGCGGCAGCACACCCTCCGCCCCCTGATCGCCCTCGGCGTGGCCCTGCTCCTCCTCAACATCACCGTCGGGGCCGTGAAGCTCGGCCTCGGCCGGCTCGGTCCGCACTACGCCACGGAGATCGGCTCGGCCGAGCTCTTCGCGGGCGGCGATATATTTCCTTCCGGCCACACCGCCAACGCCGTTGTGACCTGGGGAATCCTGGCCTACCTGGCCTCCACCGTGGTCACCCGGCGGGTGCTGTCCGTGGTCTCCGCGGTCGTCTCGCTGAGCGTGGGCGCCACCACCGTGTACCTCGGCACGCACTGGGTCAGCGACGTGCTGCTCGGCTGGTCCGCCGGCCTGCTGATCCTGCTGGCCCTCCCCTGGTTCGAGCCGCTGATCGCCCGGTCCGAGGCGTACGTCTTCGAGCTGCGCGAGCTGCTGCGCCGCCGTGCCGAGACCGGACGTATGCCCGCCCCGGTCGTCACCGCGCTCACCCCGCTCCTCTCCGCGGGCGGCAAGTGGCAGCTGCGGCCCGTCGGCGACGCGGCCCCGGAGCCGGCCGCGGGACCCGTCCCGCAGCCCGCGGCCGCGGCGGTCGCCGCACACTCCCCGGCGCCCCGGCCGGCCGCGCACGTGTCCGGACGCCAGCACGTGATCCGGTCCGAGCGGACCCCGGTCACCCCGGTCGGCAGCCGCCGGCCGCCCCACGGCGAGCGGGCTCCCGCCCGGGGGACGGCCGCGGCCGCGGCGCGTCCGGTCGCCGGCGGCTGAGCACCCCCGCGCGGGCCGGTACGCACCACCTCACCCGCGCGGCACGAAGGCGGGCCGGGTCCTGGACCCGGCCCGCCTTCGCCGTTCGTCAGCGCCGCGCCCGGACGTTCGTCCGTCCCGGGTCACGCTTGTGTCACAGAATATCTACAACTCCCAATTGTTTTGCGGTCCGCGACACGCCCGCCGCGCGGGCCCTCCGGAATTCCCCCCGAGAGCCCGCGCATTTCCTCCGGGCATTGCCTTCACTCCCCCGGCCCCGGCCCTGGACCGGACCAACCGAATGCCCCTCAGAACCGCTACATTTCCTTCACTTCTCCCGCCCCCACGGCCCGTGCGAGGAGATCCCGCGCGGCCCTGATCCGGTCGGTCAGCTCCGGCGGCTCGACCACTTCGAACTCACAGCCGAGCAGCATGATGTGAATCACAAGAACGTCCAGGCTCACGGCCCCGGTGCGCAGCAGACAGCTGTTCCCGTCGACCGGTTCCAGGGCCCCGTCGCTCGGCCCGACGATCCGGGCCGCGTCCTGCGCCGGCACCTTCAGCCGCACCACCGCGCGGGCCGCGTACGCGCGCTGGGCCACGCCCTGGGAGACGTACGCGGCCAGGTCCTCGGAAGGCGGACGGCGCGGGGCGAACCTCGGTCCGTGCGGGGGCCTGGGCTCGATGCGGTCGGCGCGGAAGGTCCGCCAGTCCTCCCGCTCCACGTCCCAGGCGACCAGGTACCAGCGGCGTTCGGTGCACACCAGCCGGTGCGGCTCGACCGTACGGCGGGTGGCGTTGCCGCCGTGGTCCCGGTACTCGAAGCGCAGCCGCTCGGCATCCCGGCAGACGGCGGCGAGCTCGGCCAGCACCGAGGGGTCCACGGTGGAGCGCTCGGCGCCGCGCAGCATCGGCACGGTGAACTCGTTCAGCGCCGAGACCCGCCGCCGCAGCCGCGAGGGCAGCACCTGCTCCAGCTTCGCCAGGGCCCGTACGGATGCCTCCCCGATGCCCTCGACCCCGTTCCCGGCGGCGGTCCGCAGCCCGACGGCCACCGCCACGGCCTCGTCGTCGTCGAGCAGCAGCGGCGGCAGCTCGGCCCCCGCGCCCAGCTGGTAGCCGCCGCCGGTGCCGGGGCTGGCGTTCACCGGGTACCCGAGCTCCCGCAGCCGGTCCACGTCCCGCCGGAGCGTCCGCGGCGTCACCCCGAGCCGGTCCGCGAGGTCGGCGCCGGTCCATTCGCGGTGGGCCTGCAACAGGGAGAGCAGGCGCAGCAGTCGTGCGGAGGTCTCGAGCATGCCCCGAGTCTGCCAGCGGGCCCCGAGGGCCGTGGGCCGCGGGCTTCTGCAGGCGTCAGCAGGGCGGCGCCGGCGCCGGCTTGCCGCTGAGCCCGATCAGCCCGCACAGGCTCTTCAGCGAGACCTTCCAGACCCCGTCGTCGAGCACCGAGATCCCCTTGCTGCCGGCCAGCGCCGGGGAGCCGGAGACCAGCAGGTCGTAGGTCACGGTCGCCTGGGTCGGCGAGGTGAAGGTGACGTTCGTGACCTTCGCGGAGGCCTTGTCCGCCTGGGGGAGTTTCGCGAAGACGCCCAGCAGTGGCTCCAGGAAGTCGCCGTGCTCCAGCAGCGCGGCCTTCTCCTCGGTGGAGGTCTTCGGGTCGAAGAAGGCGGCCCAGTTCTTCTCGATCTGCGCCTTGGCCGCCGCGGGATCGGCCGGTCCGTCCGCGGCGGGCAGGGCCGCGGCCCCGGCGGACGTCGGCACCGCCGCTGCGAGGTCCGCCGCCGAGGAAGCCCCGGCAAGGGCCGGTACGGCCAGCAGTACCGCTGCCACCGCCAGCCCCGCGGCGCGCGGATGTCTTCTCAGGCCCATCTGGCTCACCACCGTCCAAGCCGCACGAATCAGCCCTTCCAGCGTCGGCGCCCCCACACCATCCCGCAACGCGCACCACCCCCACCCCGCCGGGCGCCTCAGTGCTGCCGGGGGGCAGATCCAGCCCCGCCGGGCGCCTCACTGCGGCCGGGGGCAGATCCAGCCCCGCCGCCCAAACCCCAGCGCACCCCGCCGGGCGCCTCGGTGCTGCCGAGGGCAGATCCAGCCCCGCCGCCCAAACCCCAGCGCACCCCGCCGGGCGCCTCGGTGCGGCCGGGGGCAGATCCAGCCCCGCCGGCGTTTGAGGCGCGGGGTCCGGGGCGGAGCCCCGGCGTCGGCGCCGCAGCCGGGGCACCCACCGCAGCCGTCAGCGGCGGGGCGACGGGGCGGCAGCCCCGGGACCCGGGACCGGGGCCGCGGCCGGGATCGCCAGCAGCAGCCCGATCCCGATCGCCTCCGGCCGCGCCCCGACCGCCGCCCGGTTCGCCGCGTACAGGGCCTGCCACCCCCCGGGCACCCGGTACCGCCGGGCGATCCCGTACAGCGTGTCCCCGGCCCGTACCGTGTGCATCCGGCCCGCCAGCCCGTACCGCTTCGAGCACACCGGCCAGGCGTCCCACCCCTGCCGCGCGAGGACGTCCTGGGCGACCCGGATCTGCTGCCCGCGGCTCGCGAGGTCGGCCCGCTTCGCGAACGCCAGCCCGCCGTACTCCTCCCACGTCGGCTGCCAGAACTGCAGCCCGCCGTAGAAGCCGTTGCCGGTGTTGACCGCCCAGCGCCCGCTGCTCTCGCAGTCGGCCACGCAGTCCCAGGGCCACTCCCCGCCCGGCCCGCAGTCACCGGGCCCCTTCCCGATCAGTCCGGGCGAACCGGGGTGCGCGACCCCGGGGGGCCCCGGCGCGGGCGGGGGCGGGGCCGCTGCCGCCGCACCGGAGGGGAGTACGAGCGCCAGCACGGCGGCAGCGGTGACGGTGACGGCGGCGCCGACGGCGCGCGGCCGGATCCCGGGGTTGGGCATCGCGTCACGCTACGCGCGGCCCCGCCGCCCTCCGGCCGCGCCGCGCCGCGCGCTCCCGCAGCCCACCCGGTCGGCCGACGCACCGCCTCCCCCGAACGGCCATCTCCGCACAGCAACTGCGCACAACCAGAAAAGAGTTGGCAAGAAAACAAAGTCCCGGTCGCACGGTTCACTCTTCCGGGGGCCCGGTTCGATTCCGTTCCCTCCAATGGCGTGACCCCGGCCGCCGGTCCCCCGTTGAGCCCGGCGAGCCGGGATCCGCCGGCCCGCACCTATGCCCGAGGAGCCACCCCGTGCCGCGCATGCTCGACGTCAGTGATGAGGTACGTGCCGAGATCGGTGACGAAGAAGCCGAGAGGCTGCTCGTCGGCGACGACGCACCGCGCAGTTACGACTGCACCTCCTGCCGCACCCCCGGCGACCCCGAGAGCGACCGCACCAGCACGGTGCTGTTCGTCGGCGAGGAGACCGCCGTCCTCGCCTTCGCCCACGCCACCTGCATCCCCTCCCAGGTCGTCACCGTGTCCGAGGAGCAGCTGCAGGGCGCCGTCCGCAGCATCACCGGCGACAGCCCCGCCCCCGCCGTGCCCGTCCTGCCGCTCGACGGTGACGGCCCGCAGAACGTGCCCGGCGGGCAGGCCGTCCTCGGCATCACCAGCGGCCTGGTCCTGATCGGCGGCGAGCTGCACCCCGCGCTGGTCGTCGAGCCGACCGCGCCGATCGCCCGCCCCGGCACCACCGGCCCCGGGGACGACTTCCTGCCGCTCCTCATCGAGCAGGGCTTCATCCCGGTCACGGACACCGCGGAGCTCCCGACCGCCCTCGGCGGCTGGTCGGTGCTGCTCGCGGGCGGGCAGCTGCACGCCGTGCTGCAGCCCGGCACCGACGGCGGCCAGGTCGCCTGGTGGCAGGCACACCAGGCGCTGTCGGTCACGGACGGCTGGCGGACGGCCGTCAACAAGACCCAGCGCGTGCTCATCTACGCCGCCCCGGTCGGCTCCATCGGCCAGCAGCCCCGCGAGGACCTGCTGCGCGACGCCCTCGACAAGGCCGCCGCCGCGGGCAAGCTCGTGGCGGCCTCGATGCCCCTCGCGGGTACCCCGGGGGCCTGACGCCCCCGGTTCCCGAACGGCCGCCGGCCCCCTCCACCCCGGGGGTCCGGCGGTGTGCGCCGGGGGTGCGCGGTCCGTCCCGCGCACCCCCGGCCTCTTGCGTTTTCGCCCCGCTCACCCCGCATCCGCAGGCCACCGCGTTCGTTGGCTGGTACGTGCACTCATACGACTCCTCCCGCGCCCCCGCCCGTACGAGCACCGTCTCGCACACCCCGATCTACGACACCCTGTACTCGGAGTACCTGCGCGCCTTCCGCGCGCTGCCCGGCGACCGCACGGGCGAGGAGGACCTGGGGTTCACGGCGTTCTCGTACGGGGGCTCCTACACCGGCGGCAGCTCGTACGGCAGCGGCTGGAGCGGTTCCGCGTGGCAGCGCGTCGACGACTGGCAGCCCTCCTACGCCCCTGTGCCGCCCGCCTACTCGTACGCGGGCACCGCTTCCGAGCCCGCCCCCGCATACAGCGGCGGGCGGCAGCACCAGACCGGGATGACGCACATCCCGGCGGCCCTGCCGCCCGCACCGCGCCGGGGCTACTGACCCCGGAACCGCTGTTCCCGCCCCGTACTACTTCTTCTTCTTGTACTGGGCGCCGCGCTTCTCGCGCACCCGCACCGAGATGTGGATCGGGGTGCCCTCGAAGCCGAACTCCTCGCGCAGCCGGCGCTCGATGAAGCGCCGGTAGCCGTGCTCCAGGAAGCCGGAGGCGAAGAGGACGAACCGTGGCGGCTTGCTGCCGGCCTGGGTACCGAACAGGATGCGGGGCTGCTTGCCGCCGCGGATCGGGTGCGGGTGGGCGGCGACGACCTCACCGAGGAAGGCGTTCAGCCGGCCGGTGGGGACGCGCGTCTCCCAGCCCGCGAGGGCGGTCTCGATCGCCGGGACCAGCTTCTCCATGTGGCGGCCGGTGAGCGCCGAGACGTTCACCCGGGGCGCCCAGGAGACCTGCTGCATCTCGGTCTCGATCTCGCGCTCGAGGTAGTAGCGGCGCTCCTCGTCGAGCTCGTCCCACTTGTTGTAGGCGATCACGATCGCGCGACCGGACTCGACGGCCATGGTGATGATGCGCTGGTCCTGGACGCTGATCTGCTCGGTCGTGTCGATCAGGATGACCGCGACCTCCGCCTTCTCCACGGCCGCGGCCGTGCGCAGGGAGGCGTAGTAGTCGGCGCCCTGCTGGAGGTGGACCTTCTTGCGGATGCCGGCGGTGTCGACGAACTTCCAGGTGACGCCGCCGAGCTCGATCAGCTCGTCGACCGGGTCGCGGGTGGTGCCGGCCAGCTCGTTGACGACGACCCGCTCCTCCTTCGCGACCTTGTTGAGCAGCGAGGACTTGCCCACGTTCGGGCGGCCGATCAGCGCGATGCGGCGCGGGCCGCCGATGGCGGTGCCGCTGCCGAAGGTCTGCTCGGGGGCCTCCGGCAGGGCCTCGAGGACGGCGTCCAGCATGTCGCCGGTGCCGCGGCCGTGCAGCGAGGAGACCGGGTGCGGCATGCCGAGGCCCAGGGACCACAGGGCGGCCGCGTCGGACTCGCCGCTCTGGCCGTCGACCTTGTTGGCGCACAGCACGACGGGCTTCTTGGACTTGCGCAGCAGCCGGACGACGGCCTCGTCGGTGTCGGTGGCGCCGACCTTGGCGTCGACGACGAAGACCACGGCGTCGGCGGACTCGATGGCGTACTCGGCCTGGGCGGCGACGGAGGCGTCGATGCCGAGGACGTCCTGCTCCCAGCCGCCGGTGTCGACGACCGTGAAGCGGCGGCCCGCCCACTCGGCCTCGTACATGACGCGGTCGCGGGTGACGCCGGGCTTGTCCTCCACGACCGCCTCGCGGCGGCCGATGATGCGGTTCACCAGGGTCGACTTGCCGACGTTCGGCCGGCCCACGACGGCGAGGACGGGGAGGGGGCCGGCAGCGGCCTCCTGGAGGGCACCTTCGACGTCCTCGATGTCGAAGCCCTCTTCCGCGGCGAGCTCCATGAACTCCGCGTACTCGGCGTCGCCAAGTGCTCCGTGGTCGTGCTGGTCGTTCATGAAGTCCGTTCCTCGTCGTTCGTGGTGATCGGTGGCACCCGCGCAGCGCGGTTCCACTACTAGGTCAAGTCTCGCTCAGCGCCCGGTGAGGCGCTTGGCGTCGGCCAGGTGGGCGGTCAGCCGGTCCTGGATGCGTACGGTGGCCTGGTCCAGCGCGGTACGGGTACGGCGGCCACTGCCGTCCCCGGCGTCGAAGGCCGAGCCGAAGACGACGTCGACCCGGCTCTTGAGGGCGGGCAGCCCCTTTACGAGCCGCCCCGGGGTGTCGCCGCTGCCGAGCACGGCCACCGGCACGATGGGCGCGCCGCTGCGGACCGCGAAGTAGGCGAGCCCGGCGCGCAGCGAGGCGAAGTCGCCTTCGCCCCGGGTGCCCTCGGGGAAGATGCCCAGGGCGCCGCCGTTGTCGAGCACGCCGAGGGCGCGGCCTATGGCCGTCCGGTCGGGGCCGCTGCGGTCGACCTTGACCTGCCCGATCCCTTCGAGGAAGGGGCCGAGCGGGCCGACGTACGCCTCCTTCTTGATCAGGAAGTGCAGCGGCCTGGGCGCGGTGCCCATGACCATGGGGCCGTCGATGTTGTGCGAGTGGTTCACGGCGAGGATGACGGGGCCGGAGGCGGGCACCTTCCAGGCGCCGAGCACGCGGGGCTTCCACAGCCCGTACATGAGCCCGATGCCGATGCGCCTGCCGACCGCCGCGCCCTTGAGGGAGGGCGTATCGCTCACTTGCGTCCCGCCCGCTTCTCCTCGACCAGGGTCACGACGCACTCGATGACCTGGTCGAGGGTGAGCTCGGTGGTGTCGACCTCGACGGCGTCGCCGGCCTTGGCGAGGGGGGAGGTCTTGCGGCCGGAGTCGGCGGCGTCGCGCTTGATCAGCGCCGCCTTGGTGGCCGCGAGGTCGGCGGCCTCCTTGCCGCGCAGCTCGCCGCTGCGGCGGGCCGCGCGGGCCTCCGGGGAAGCGGTGAGGAAGACCTTCAGGTCGGCGTCGGGCAGCACGGTGGTACCGATGTCCCGGCCCTCGACGACGATCCCGTCGGCCTCCTGGGCCGCGTCGGCGGCGATCGAGCGCTGCAGCTCGGTGATCAGGGCGCGCACCTCGGGGACGGCGCTGACGGCGCTGACCTTGGAGGTGACCTCCTGGGTGCGGATGGGGCCGGAGGCGTCGAGGCCGTCCACGGTGATGGTGGGCGCGGCCGGGTCCGTACCGGAGACGATGGCGGGCTTGCCGGCGGCGAGGGCGATCGCCTCCGCGTCCTCGGTGTCCACGCCGTTGGCGATCATCCACCAGGTGATGGCCCGGTACTGGGCACCGGTGTCCAGGTAGCGCAGCCCGAGCTTGGCGGCCACGGCCTTGGAGGTGCTGGACTTGCCCGTGCCGGAGGGACCGTCGATGGCGACGATCACGGCTGCCGGAGCTGCGGTTTCCACGGTGCGGGCACCTTCCTGGTTAGCGCGTAGGTACGAGGGCGCGCAAAAACGCCCCTGCTCCAGGTTACCGGCCCCGGGAAGCCCCCGGTCCCGGGCGGCTCAAAGCCCCGTGGCTCCGCCCCGTACCCCGCTCCTCGAACGCCGGAGGGGCTGGAGTTCCGGCGTTCGAGGAGCGGGGGCCCGGGGGCAGAGCCCCGGCAGCGGTGCCGCGCCCTCACGCTTCCGGCCCCGCCGGGCCGAAACCAGCCCCGCCGGCGTTCGAGGCGCGGGGTCGGGGGCAGCGCCCCGGCAGCGGCGCCGCACCCGGTCCGCCCGGCCGCCGCCCCGCGGGGCTACTGCTGTCGCAGGGCCCAGCCGCGGTCGCGGAGTTCGGCCGTCAGGCCGGCTACCGCGCGCGGCTCCACCATCAGCTGCACCAGACCCGCCTGCTGCCCCGTCGCGTGCTCGATCCGCACGTCCTCGATGTTGACCCCCGCCCGGCCCGCGTCGGCGAAGATCCGCGCCAGCTCGCCCGGCTGGTCGGAGATGAGCACGGCCACCGTCTCGTAGACCGTCGGCGCCGCGCCGTGCTTGCCCGGCACCCGCACCCGCCCGGCGTTCCCGCGCCGCAGCACGTCCTCGATCCCGGCGGCGCCGCTCCGCCGCTTGTCCTCGTCGCCCGACTGCAGGCCCCGCAGCGCCTCGACGGTCTCCTCCAGGTCGGCCGCGATCCCCGCGAGGACGTCCGCCACCGGCCCCGGGTTCGCCGACAGGATCTCCACCCACATCCGGGGGTCGGAGGCCGCGATCCGCGTCACGTCCCTTATCCCCTGCCCGCACAGCCGGACGGCGGTCTCGTCCGCCTCCTCCAGCCGGGCCGCGACCATGCTCGACACCAGCTGCGGCGTGTGGGAGACCAGCGCCACCGCCCGGTCGTGGGCGTCCGCGTCCATCACGACCGGGACGGCCCGGCACAGGGCCACCAGTTCGAGGGCGAGGTTCAGGACCTCGTGCTCCGTGTCCCGGGTCGGGGTCAGCACCCACGGGCGGCCCTCGAAGAGGTCCGCCGAGCCCGCGAGCGGCCCCGACCGCTCCTTGCCGGCCATCGGGTGCGTGCCGATGTACGCGGTGAGGTCCACCCCCAGCTCCGCGAGCTCCCGCCGCGGCCCGCCCTTGACGCTGGCCACGTCCACGTACGCCCGCGCCACGCCGCGCCCGATCACGTCCGCCAGGGTCGCCGCCACGTGGTTCGGCGGCACGGCGACGATCGCGAGGTCGACCTGGCCGTCGAAGGGCTCGTCGGTGCCGGCGCCGAGGGCGGCCGCCGTACGGGCCTGGGCCGGGTCGTGGTCGACAAGGTGGACGGTGATGCCCCGGCCCGACAGGGCGAGTGCTGCGGAGGTGCCGATCAGTCCGGTTCCGATGACGACGGCGGTTCTCACGGGGCGCTCCAGGGGGTGCGTAAGGGATCAAGAGCTCTGCGTGGCCAGAGTAGCCAGAGAGGGCAGCGCGAGGGCCCGGCCGCCCATCCCGTGGGACGGGCCGCCGGGCCCCCGCCGGAAATCTCCTGTACGGCGGGGTCAGAGGGCCTGTTCCCTGATGATGTCCTCCAGCGACCCGGACGGCATCCGGCCGCTCGGGGTCAGCTTGTCGACCGCCTGGGGCAGGGTCCGTGCGATCTGGTCGGCGGCCTCGTCCTGGCTGACTCCGGCCTCCTGGGCGACCTGCCGCAGGGTGTCGGCGGGCAGCGCCTCCCTGACCTGTGCGCCGCTGACGGGCTGGTTGTCCCCCGTGCCGATCCAGGACTGCGCCTGGTCCGCGAGCCCGGATCTGGTCAGCATGTCCAGGAGCCCGCCGAGCGGGTTGCCGTTCCCGCCGGTGTGCGCACCGCCACCGGAGCCGCCGCCCATGAGCGCGCCGAGCAGCGAGCCGAGGATGTCGCCACCGCCCTGGCCACTGTCGGAGCCGCCGGAGCCGCCCGAACCGCCGAGGAGGCCGCCCAGAAGGGAGCCGAGGTCGTTACCCGCCATGGTGATGCCTTTCGAAGGGGGACCGGGCCGCGCGGACGGCGTCGTACCCGGCTTCGAGACACCGACAATCTCCCCGATACCGGTCGACACCGCCACCTGGCGCACCGCTCCCCCACCACTGGGGTAGAACGATCGGCATGATCTTCCACATCGTCCCGCTCGCCGACTGGACCGCCGCGCCCGAACTCCCGTACGCCCCGCCCTCCCTCGACTCCGACGGCTTCGTGCACTGTTCGGCGGACCGGGCGACGGCCCTCGCGGTCGTCGAGGCGTACTACCGGGACCTGCCGGGGACCCTGCTCGCGGTGGAGCTCGACGAGGCCGCCCTGACGGCGGAGGTCCGCCGGGAGGGCGGCTCCGACGGCCGCTACCCGCACGTCTTCGGTCCGCTGAACCGGGAAGCCGTGGGGCGCGTGTGGGAGGTGGTACGCACACCCGGCAGCCCTGCCTCGCTGTCCCCGTGGGAGCCGACCGGCCGTTGAGACGGCGCGGCGGGCTTCACCTGGGGGCCGGCACAGGCCAGGATGCTGCTCGCCGAACGCCACACAGCTGAGGAGACACCCATGAGCGACCCCACGACCACCGCCCGCCGCACCGTCCTGGCGGTGGGAGCGGCCGCCCTCGCGGGCGGCACCCTCGCCGCGTGCGGCAGCGGCGAGAAGGAACAGCCCAAGAGCGAGTCGGGCAGCGCGGCCACCCCCTCCCCGGGCGGCGACTCGTCCGCCCCGGCGGCGGGCGGGAAGGCCATCGCCAAGGCGGCGGACGTCCCGGTGGGCGGCGGCACGGTCCTCAAGGAGGAGAAGCTGGTGGTCACCCAGCCGACCGCGGGGTCCTTCCGCTGCTTCAGCGCGGTCTGCACGCACCAGGGCTGCCTGGTGAACAAGGTGGAGAACGGCACCATCGACTGCCCCTGCCACGGCAGCAAGTTCCAGGTCGCGGACGGTGCGGTGGCCCACGGCCCGGCCACGAAGCCCCTGCCCGAGAAGAAGATCACCGTGGCTCCGGACGGAAACATCTCGCTCGCGTAGCGCGGGCCGTGGCGCCTAACCTCTCCGGATGGACGATCTGACACTGGTACGGGACCACATGGTCTACCGGTGCGTGATGGGGTCCCGGGCGTTCGGGCTGGCGACGGAGGCGAGCGACACCGACCGGCGCGGTGTCTACCTCGCCCCGACGCCGCTGTTCTGGCGGTTCGAGAAGCCCCCCACGCACGTGGAGGGCCCTCGGGACGAGGAGTTCTCCTGGGAGCTGGAGCGCTTCTGCGAGCTCGCGCTCCGCGCCAATCCGAACATCCTGGAGTGCCTGCACTCCCCGCTCGTGGAGGAGGCCACCCCGGTCGGAGAGGAACTCCTCTCGCTGCGCGAGGCGTTCCTCTCCCGCCGGGCCCACACCAGCTTCAGCCGGTACGCGGCTTCCCAGCGCGGCAAACTGCTCGCCGACGTCCGCGTCCACGGCGCCCCGCGCTGGAAGCACGCCATGCACCTGCTGCGGCTGCTCCTGTCCTGCCGCGACCTGCTGCGCACGGGCCGTCTGACCATCGACGCGGGCCCGTACCGCGAGCGCCTGCTCGCCGTCCGCCGTGGCGAGACCTCCTGGGAGGAGGTCGACGCCTGGATGGCGCGGCTGCAGGAGGAGACCGAGGCGGCCCTCTCCACGACGCCCCTGCCCCAGGAGCCCGACCTGGCCCGGGTCGAGGACTTCCTCCTGCGCACGCGCCGCGCGGCGGCCTCCTGACCCCGTGCGGCGTCAGCGGTCCGGAGTCCGGCGCCGTATGACGAGCTCGTCGAGCGCGTCGTACGCGGAGGCCTGGTCCGGCAGTGCCGACGCGGCCTGCGCGGCGTCCAGCACGGCGTGCAGCGCCTCGAAGTCGCCGCGGACCCGTGCGGTGTCCGGCCCCTCGTAACCGCCGTGCTCGGCGGCCACCTTGGCCTCGATCAGGGCCCCGAGGTACGCGGGCGCCTCGGCCACCTCGCCGATCAGGGTCGGCAGGTGCGCCTGCACCTCGCCCGAGCGCATCAGGTGGATGCCGGTGAGCAGGGCCCGGAACGCGTAGAGCACCGGCTTGAGTTCGCGGGCCTTGTCGAAGAGCCGCCACTGGGTGTTCGCGAAGCCCCGGTAGTGGTGGGCGTGGTGGGAGGTCAGTACCCCCGGGGCCAGCGCGATCAGCTCCTCGTGCGTCGGCGTCGTGTGGACCACGAGCGGGGACAGCAGCTGCTCCAGGACGTAGCCGTTGCGGTTCAGCATCAGCCGGACGAACTTGCGCAGGTCGTGCGTGACCAGGTCCATCTCCACGTCGTCCCGGTCCCACATCCGGGTGCGGGTCTCCTCCGGATCGCGCAGCCCCAGCAGGGCCCCCGCCGGCAGCAGGTGCGCGCCGCGCAGGTCGACGTCGGAGTCCCGGGAGGGGAATCCGTACAGGTGGGCGCCCGACACCGTGGCGAAGAGCAACGGGTCGGGCTGCTCCGCCACGACGGGGGCGAGGTCGAGACTCAGTGCGTCGAGCATGGATCAAGCATCCCAGAGGGCGCCGAAGGCCAGGAGTTCGTCCCGGTACTCGATGCGGCCCTCCCAGTCGCGGGGCCAGACGTCCGCGCCGAGGTGGGCTCCCGCGAAGGCCCCGGCGAGGCAGGCGAGGGAGTCCGAGTCGCCCTTGGTGCAGGCCGCGCGGCGCAGGGCCAGGAGGGGCTCGTCGGGGAAGAGCAGGAAGCACTGGAGGGCGGTCGCGAGGGCCTCCTCGGCGATCCAGCCGTCGCCCGTGGTCAGGCAGGGGTCCGTTTCCGGCGACGGGCTGCGCAGGGCGGCGGCCAGCCGGTCCAGGACCGTGAGGCACTCGTCCCAGCCGCGGGCGATGAAGGACTCCGGCGAGGCGTCGGAGGCGGTCCGCATCCACAGGTCGCCGAGCCAGCGCTCGTGGTAGCGGGTGCGGTTCTCCAGGGCGTACGAGCGCAGCAGCCCGACCAGGCCCGTCACCTCGGTGCCGGCGGCCAGCAGGTGGACCGCACGGGCCGTGAGGTCGGAGGCGGCGAGCGCGGTCGGGTGGCCGTGGGTGAGGGCCGACTGGAGCTGGGCCGCGCCGGCCCGTTCCTCCTCCGTCCAGCCGGGCACCAGCCCGACCGGCGCCACCCTCATGTTCGCGCCGCAGCCCTTGGAGCCGGTCTGGCTGGCGTCCCGCCAGTCCCGCTCCGGGTCGTTCAGCAGCGAGCAGGCCACCATGCAGGTGCGGCCGGGGGCGCGGCTGTTCTCCGGCGAGTGGTACCAGTCGACGAACTCCTCGCGGACCGGGCGGGCGAGGCGCAGCGGGCCGACCCGGCCCCGCTCGGCGGCGGTGCGTATGCCGCGGGCCAGGGCGAGGGTCATCTGGGTGTCGTCCGTGACGATCGCCGGGCGGGGCAGCGCCATCTCCCGCCAGGGGCCGGTCTTGGCGAGGATCGACGGCACGTCGTTGAACTCGGTGGGGAAGCCGAGGGCGTCGCCCAGGGCCAGCCCGAGCAGGGCGCCGGTCGCGGCTCGTTCGGTCATCGCGTGGTTCCTTCGGGTCGGAGCAGCGGGGGGTGGAGGGCGGTGGCGGGGCCGGCCTTGTAGAGGGCGGCCGGTTTCCCGCGCCCGCCGGTCAGCCGGGCGGCGCCGGGCACCGCCTCGACGAACCCGGGCGTGGCGAGCACCTTGCGGCGGAAGTTGGGGCGGTCGAGGGTGGTGTCCCAGACCGTCTCGTAGACGGCCTGGAGCTCCCCGAGGGTGAATTCGGGCGGGCAGAAGGCGGTGGCCAGGCAGGTGTACTCCAGCTTCGAGCGGATCCGCTCGCAGGCGTCACCGAGGATCACCGCGTGGTCGAAGGCCGGTTCCTCGACCTCTCCCACGGGCACCCAGCGGGCGTGTGCCGCGTCGCCGCCGCCCTCCGGTGCCGGCTCGGGCAGGTCCGGGACCAGGGCCGTGAAGGCCACCGAGACGACCCGCATCCGGGGATCGCGGTCCGGTTCGCTGTAGGTGCGCAGCTGTTCCAGGTGGAGGGCGGCGACCAGGGGCTCCGCGAGGCCGGTCTCCTCGGCCAGTTCGCGGCGGGCGGCGGTCTCGGCGGACTCCCGGGGCAGGACGAAACCGCCGGGCAGCGCCCAGGCCCCCTCGTAGGGCTCCTGGCCGCGCCGGATGAGCAGCACGTGCAGGAGCCCGGCCCGTACGGTGAACACCGCGAGGTCGACGGTCACCGCGAACGGCGAGAAGGCGTACGGGTCGTAGCCCGCGGGCGGCGCGCCACTCATCGGTTCTCCGGCAGGGGGTCGGCGAAGTGCCAGCCCTCGGCGAGCAGCTCGTCGACGGCCGCCACCGCGGCTGCCAGCCGTTCCTCGCGGCTGCCCCGCACGACGAGGAAGCGCCTGCCGGTGCGCTCCAGTTCCTCCCGGAACCGTCCGGTCATCCAGGGCCGAAGGTGCGGGCCGTCGCGCAGCCCGTCGTCCTCGAAGGGCACGTCCGCGTCGTCCGTCAGCAGGTACAGGTCGCGCCGGGTGAGGGCGGCGGTCTTCTCGACCTCCTCGTTGCGTCCGCCGACGTAGCGCTCGTGCCAGATGCCGGTGGCGAAGGAGTCGGTGTCGCAGATCAGCACCGGCGAGCCCTGCCGGGCCGCCCTCTCCTCCTCCGCGTCCTGCCGCCGGGCGATGACCGGGAACTCCCGCGAGGCGAAGGTGATGTCCTCCCAGGTGGCCGCCGGGTCGGCGGCGCGGGCCGCCGCCAGTTTCTCCTCGCTGTACCGGCGCCCGTACTCGGCGACCCAGCCCGTCGCGGCCCATACCCCGCCGCGCGCCCGGTAGTGCGCCGCGAGCGCCCGGGACAGGGTCGTCGTGCCCGTGGACTCGGCGCCCAGGACGACGACCCGCCGGGCCAGGGCGGCCCGTACGGCCGGGCCGAGGAAGTCCCAGCAGCCCGCGGGGTCGGCCCGGACGGCCGTCCCGGAGACCGGGAACAGGGTCCGGGCGGGGTCCACGCAGACCTCCTCGGCGCCGAACCGGCGCGCGAGTTCGGTCCCGTACTCCTCGGAGGTGAAGACGGCGTCGACGGGCCGGCCGACCGCTTCCCGGAAGATCGCCATGTGCGCCTCCCAGACCGCGGGGTCCGTCAGGTCGACAGGGATGTCGTCGACGGCGCCGACGACGTCCGCGCCGGGGTGCTCCTCGCGCATCCAGGCGACCCGGTCGGCGAGCGGGACGGATTCCACGGAGGCCGCGCACACCAGGACGGTCAGCCGGTCGCAGCGGTCCTGGGCGGTGCGCACCAGGTGGTGGTGGCCGGCGTGCGGCGGGTAGAACTTGCCGAGCACCAGGCCGTGGGCGTAGCGCCTCATGCCGTCGCCCCCAGGGCCGTACGGGGCTCCCGCCCGGGGAGGTCCCGCCGCCAGCCGGCCAGGCCGGCCACGCAGAGCGCGAGGAAGCCGACGTAGAGGCCCGCGGTGAGGTAGAGCCCCTTGTAGGCGTAGAGCGGGATGTAGACGAGGTCGGCGGCGATCCACAGCCACCAGGACTCGACGAGCTTGCGGCACTGGCCGTAGGTGGCCGCGAGCGAGAGCCCGGTGGTCAGGGCGTCCCAGAAGGGCACGGTGGAGTCCGTGACCCGGCTCAGCAGGAGGGTGAGGGCGAGGACCCCCACCGCCCCCGCCGCGGCCAGCCAGACCCATTCGGTGCGCGTGGTGCGGCGCACCGGCAGGGCCTCGGCGGTTCCTGGTCCACCCCCGTGGGTCCAGGACCACCAGCCGTACGCGGCGAGGGCGATGAAGACGACCTGCAGCCCGGCGTCGGCGTAGAGGCCGGCCTGGGCGAACAGGACGATGAAGAAGACGTTGTTGGCGATGCCGATGGGCCAGTTGGCGACGTGCTGGCGGGCCACGAGCCAGACGCACAGGGCACCAGTGGCGAACCCGAGTACCTCGGTCCAGCTCATGACGATCCCTCACTCCCTTTAATAGTCAGGTTGACTATAAACAGGGAGGGCGGTCCGGGACAAGGGAAAAGCCCGCGGCGCCGAAGGGCACCGCGGGCTTTTCAGGATCTGCCGGGAGGAGCGGGACTACAGACCGACCTCGCGCATCAGCATGCCGACCTCGGTGTTGGTCAGGCGGCGCAGCCAGCCGGACTTCTGGTCGCCGAGCTCGATCGGCCCGAAGGCGGTCCGGACGAGCTTGTCGACGGGGAAGCCCGCCTCGGACAGCATGCGGCGCACGATGTGCTTGCGGCCCTCGTGGAGGGTCACCTCGACCAGGTAGTTCTTGCCGACCTGGTCGACGACGCGGAAGTTGTCGGCGCGGGCGTACCCGTCCTCCAGCTCGATGCCGTCCTTGAGGCGCTTGCCGATGTCACGCGGCAGGTTGCCGGTGATCGCGGCCACGTACGTCTTCTGCACGCCGTACTTCGGGTGCGTCAGGCGGTGGGCCAGCTCGCCGTGGTTGGTGAGCAGGATGATGCCCTCGGTCTCGGTGTCGAGCCGGCCGACGTGGAAGAGACGCGTCTCACGGTTGGTGACGTAGTCGCCGAGGCACTGGCGGCCGTCCGGGTCCTCCATCGTGGAGACGACGCCGGCGGGCTTGTTCAGCGCGAAGAACAGGTACGACTGGGTGGCGACGGTCAGGCCGTCCACCTTGATCTCGTCCTTCGGCTGGACGCGCTTGCCCTGCTCGGTGACGATCTCGCCGTTGACCTCGACGCGGGCCTGCTCGATGAGCTCCTCGCAGGCGCGGCGCGAACCCATGCCGGCGCGCGCGAGGACCTTCTGGAGACGCTCACCCTCCTGCTCGGCACCCGGGAAGGTCTTCGGGGTCCTGATCACGGGCTTGTCGGCGTACCGGTCGCGCACGCGCTCCTCGATCCGCGCGTCCAGCTCGCGCGGGCGGGACTGGCCGCTGCGGCTGCCGGGACCGCTGCGCGGGCCGCCCGCCCCGCCGATGCCGGGGGTCCTGGAACCGGTGCGGGGACCGCCCTTGGCGCCACCGCGCGCGGCCGCACCACGGGCGCCGCCGCCACCGGCCTTCGGGCCGCTGCGGCCGCTGCGCTCGCCCTCGGGGCCCACGTCGTAGCGGCGCTCCTCGGGGCGCGGGTTGCGGATGCGGGGGGCCGGCTGGTCGCGGTCACGGGAGTCGGAGCCGCCGCCCTGGTAGCCACCGCCCTGGTAGCCACCGCGCGAGCCGCCCGAGCTGCCACCGCGGGAGCCGCCCGAGCTGCCACCGCGGTAGCCACCGCCGGAGGATCCGCCGCGGGATCCGCCGGAGCTGCCGCCCCGGCCGCCACCGCCGGAGCCGCTCCCGCGGAAGCCACCGCCGCCGCTGGAGGAGCCGCCGCGGGAGTTACCGCGCCCGCCTCCGGCGCCGCCGCCGCTGTTCCTGTTGCCGCCACCGTTGCCGTTGCCGCTGCTTCGCATCAAAGTTCCGTCGTCTTGTCGTCTTCATCGGTGTCCGGTGCGTCCGGATCGAACGACGGCACACCTTCTTGCGTCTCGGCTTCGATCGCGTCCGCCTCGGGGAGGAAGGGCGCGAGCTCCGGGAGCTCGTCCAGGCCGCGCAGGCCCATCCGCTCCAGAAAGTAGTTCGTCGTCCTGTACAGGATCGCACCTGTTTCGGGTTCCGTGCCCGCCTCCTCCACCAGACCGCGCTGGAGGAGGGTCCGCATGACGCCGTCGCAGTTGACTCCGCGGACCGCCGAGACCCGCGAGCGGCTCACCGGCTGGCGGTACGCGACGACCGCCAGGGTCTCCAGTGCCGCCTGGGTGAGCCGGGCCGTCTGGCCCTCCAGTACGAAGCCCTCGACGGCCGGCGCGTACTCCGCCCGGCTGTAGAACCGCCACCCGCCGGCCACCAGCCTCAGCTCGAAGCCGCGCCGTTGCACGGTGTACTCGTCGGCGAGCTCACGCAGCGCGTCCGCCACCTCGCGGGGGGTGCGCTCCAGCACTTTGGCGAGGTGCGCCTCGGTCGCGGGCTCGTCCACGACCATGAGGACGGCCTCCAGCGCGGGCTTGATCTCCAGCCCGGCCACGGCACTCGTCTCGCTGCTCAATCCTTCGCCTCCTCGATGATCCGGTCGAACTCGTCGGTCACGGCCGGCACGCCCGCGCCGTCCCCGCCGCTCCAGCGCACGGTGAGGGTGTCCAGGGCCTCCTCCTGGTCGAGGACCACCGCCTTCTCCCGGTAGAGCTCCAGGAGGGCCAGGAAGCGGGCGACGACGGTGAGGGTGTCGTCGGTGTCCTCGGTGAGCTCCTGGAAGGTGGCCTCGCCCCGCGCCTTCAGCATCCGCACCACGAGCCCGGCCTGCTCGCGCACGCTGACGAGCGGGGCGTGGATGTGGTCCACGTAGACCTGGGGCCTGGCCCTCGGCTGCATGGCCTTGACGGCGAGCCGGGCGAGCCCGTCCGCGCCGATGGAGATGACGACCTCGGGGAGGAGGTCGGCGTGGTGGGCCTCCAGCCCGACGGTCCGCGGGTAGCGCTTGCCCTCGGCCTCGGCGCGGCCCTCGAAGATCTCGGCGATCTTCTTGTACGCCCGGTACTGGAGCAGCCGCGCGAAGAGCAGGTCCCGCGCCTCCAGGAGGGCGAGGTCGGCCTCGTCCTCCACTTCGGCGACGGGCAGCAGCCGGGCGGCCTTGAGGTCGAGGAGGGTGGCGGCGACGACGAGGAACTCGGTGGTCTGGTCGAGGTCCCAGTCGGGCCCCATGGCCCGGATGTGGGCCATGAACTCGTCGGTGACCTGGGAGAGGGCGACCTCGGTGACGTCGAGCTTGTGCCGGGAGATCAACTGCAGCAGCAGATCGAACGGCCCCTCGAAGTTGTCGAGCCGCAGGGTGAACCGGCCGTCGCCCGTGGCGGACACCCCGGACGCCTCGCCGTCGGGCGGCGCCGCGGGCCGGTCGGCGTCCCGAGCCGGCCCCCCGGCCTCCGGCCCCGCGGCGGCCTCGCCGTCGGGCGACGGAACACCGGACCGGCCCTCCTCCCCGGTCTCGCCCCCTCGCGGCGGTACGGACCGGCCGGCCCCGTGCCCCGCGGAAGCCCCGCCGTCGGGGGCCGCTACGCGTTCGGCGTCCGGGACGCCGTCCGCCGGCGGCAGACCCGCCCCACGCCCCGCAGGGGCCTCGGGGACGGGCTGCTGCTCCGCCGCCCCGTCGGACGCCGCCGGCCGCTCAGTGCCCCCTTCAGGGCCCTCCTGGGCCTCTCCCGGCACACCGGGCCCCCGGCCCAGCGCACGGCGGGTCGGGCGGCCGGGTTCGGCGGGGAGGGGCATCGGGGTCCAGGGGTGGCGCGGAGGAACGGCGTACGGCCGGGGGGCGCCCCCGCGGCCACGAGCAGCCTAGTCGCCCACCGGATCCCGGACGCCGCGCCACGTTCCAGTCCGCCGGGCGGCCCCCTCCGGCCCCGGCCGGCGCCACCGTCCGGCCCCGGGAAGCCGGGAGGCCCGGCACCCACAGGGGTGCCGGGCCTCCCGGTGCATCACGACGGCGGATGGGCGCGCCGCAGGCGGGTCAGCGGCCTCGGAGGCGGCGGACCAGGATGCTCGCGTCGCCGCGGGATTCGAGGTCCGCCAGGACCACCGCCACCGCCTCGCGGACGATGCGGCCGCGGTCGACCGCCAGGCCGTGCTCCCCGCGGAGCACCAGACGGGCGTGCTCCAGGTCCATGAGTTCCTCGGCGGAGACGTAGACCGTGATCTTCTCGTCGTGCCGCTCCCGCCCGCTGGGCCGCCGGTTCGCACCCCGGCCCTGGCCCTTGCCGCGGCCGGCGGTCGTCGCCCCCGCGGGGCCGGTCCTGGTGACAGAACCTTCCTGCGACCGCCGCGGCGCGCCCACCACCGGTTCCGTACCGGCCTCAGCCTCCCGGCTGCGGCCCTCCCCCGACGAGCCGCCCTCCACCGAGGCGGCCGAGTGTTCGCCCGCCGCGCCCGACGCCTCGTCGGCCCCCCGCCTCGGCGAGGACGACTGGAGGGCCATCCCTCCCGTCGTGCGGAACAGTTCGTCGGCTCCGGGCAGACTCACTCGGCGTGACACCGGGCGAGCACCTCCCTGGCCAGCTGGCGGTAGGCGGCGGCGCCGACGGAGTTGGAGGCGTAGGTGGTGATCGGCTCACCGGCGACCGTGGTCTCCGGGAAGCGCACCGTCCGGCCGATGACCGTGTGGTAGACGTGGTCGTCGAAGGCCTCGACCACGCGCGCGAGCACCTCGCGGCTGTGCACCGTACGGGAGTCGTACATCGTGGCGAGGATGCCGTCGAGCTCCAGCTCCGGGTTGAGCCGCTCCTGCACCTTCTCGATGGTCTCCGTGAGGAGCGCGACACCTCGCAGCGCGAAGAACTCGCATTCCAGCGGGACGATGACCTTGTGAGCCGCCGTCAGGGCGTTCACGGTCAGCAGGCCGAGCGAGGGCTGACAGTCGATCACGATGTAGTCGTAGTCGGCCATCAGGGGCTTCAGGGCCCGCTGGAGGGTCGACTCGCGCGCGACCTCGCTGACCAACTGCACTTCCGCAGCGGACAGGTCGATGTTGCTCGGCAGCAGGTCCATGTTGGGGACCGCCGTCTTGAGCAGCACCTCGTCGGCCGACATGCCCCGCTCCATGAGCAGGTTGTAGACCGTCAGGTCGAGTTCCATCGGGTTCACGCCGAGGCCCACCGACAGCGCGCCCTGCGGGTCGAAGTCGACCAGCAGCACACGGCGCCCGTACTCGGCGAGCGCCGCACCCAGGTTGATGGTCGACGTGGTCTTGCCCACGCCGCCCTTCTGGTTGCACATCGCGATGATCTTCGCCGGACCGTGGTCGGTCAGCGGACCCGGGATCGGGAAGTACGGCAGGGGGCGTCCGGTCGGGCCGATCCGCTCACGGCGCTGACGGGCAGCGTCGGGGGCGAGGGTGGCCGCGTACTCGGGGTCCGGTTCGTACTCCGCGTCGGGGTCGTAGAAGTGCCCCTCGGGCACCTGGTCGTAGTCGGCGAAACCAATGGGCGTATCGCCACCGTGGTCGCCGGCCGTGGAGTTCACGTCTAGGCCGTCCATGCTCTTTTGGGGCGTCGTCAGGTGCTGGTGGTTTGCGAAGGTGCGTACTGCGACGGAGCCGACAGCCTCGAGACCGGCAGGGCCTTCGCCCCGCGCGGGCATACCCGCTCGACCACCCCCAGGAGCAAATGTCGACTCATTCACAAGTCGTCTTACCTCCTCGGACGTGACCAGGACACTTATCGATAGGTCAGCGTGGCACCATGCCGACGGTTGGCGACTCTATGGCGTGTCACCGCTCAGCGGCAACACAATCCGTCGGACCCGGCACGATGTGTCGGCAACCGAACACCACTCTGTCAAGGGCGCACGGACTGTCGCCGCGAAGTTTCGCGGGTGTGCGAAAGGGTTAAAGGGTTACGTTCGAGGCGAGTTGAGCCGGGCGCGCGGGTTCCTCGCAAACGCGTCCGGCCGGACCTTGCGGGCAAGGTCCGGCCGGATACGTGAGATTGACGTCAGTCGTTGACGGCTCAGCCGAGCAGCGTGCTCAGCTCAAGGGTCTCGAGACCGTGGGCCTCGGCGACGGGGCCGTAAACGACCTGGCCGTCATGGGTGTTGAGGCCCAGCGCGAGCGCGGGGTCACGGCGCAGCGCCTCGGCCCAGCCGAGGTTCGCGAGCTGCACGATGTAGGGCAGCGTGGCGTTCGTCAGCGCGTAGGTGGAGGTGTTCGGGACCGCACCCGGCATGTTCGCGACACAGTAGAAGACCGAGTTGTGGACCTGGAAGGTCGGCTCGGCGTGGGTGGTCGGACGGGAGTCCTCGAAGCAGCCGCCCTGGTCGATCGCAATGTCGACAAGGACACTTCCGGGCTTCATCTTGGCGACGAGCTCGTTGGTGACCAGCTTCGGGGCCTTCGCACCCGGGATCAGCACCGCGCCGATGACGAGGTCGGCCTCGACGACGGCCTTCTCCAGCTCGTAGGCGTTGGAGACGATCGTCTTGATCTTCGTGCCGAAGATCTTGTCGGCCTCGCGGAGCTTGTTGATGTCCTTGTCGAGCAGGGTCACGTGGAAGCCCATGCCGATGGCGATCTGCGCGGCGTTCCAGCCGGAGACGCCGCCGCCGATGACCACGCACTCGCCGGCGTGGGTGCCGGGGACGCCGCCGGGGAGCACGCCGCGGCCGCCGGCCGAGCGCATCAGGTGGTAGGCGCCGACCTGCGGGGCCAGGCGGCCCGCGACCTCGGACATCGGGGCGAGCAGCGGCAGCGCGCGGTTGGCGAGCTCGACCGTCTCGTACGCGATGGCGGTGGTGCCGGACTGCAGCAGGGCGTCCGTGCACTCGCGGGAGGCCGCCAGGTGCAGGTAGGTGAAGAGGGTCTGGTCCTTGCGGAGGCGGTGGTACTCCTCCGCAATGGGCTCCTTGACCTTCAGCAGCAGGTCGGCCGTGGCCCAGACCTCGTCGGCGGTGCCGAGGATCTCGGCGCCGGCGGCGACGTACTCGGCGTCCGTGATCGAGGAGCCCACACCGGCGTTCTGCTCGACGAAGACCTGGTGGCCGTTACGGACGAGCTCGTGGACACCGGCGGGGGTGATGGCCACGCGGAACTCGTTGTTCTTGACCTCGCGGGGGATGCCGACCTTCATCGTCGATCACGGTCCTTGACTCAGGGGGATTGAACGGGGCACTTCCATACATACCCGCCCACAAGAACGCGCAACGGGATGCACCACGGATGACGTGGTGAACCCAGTTTATTGAAGGATTGTCGCGTGTCTAGCCTTGCAAACAAATAATCTCAGTCGGATCCACTGCGGATTTCGCAGGCTGCGGGGTCGTCGCCCAGCAATCTGTCGGCCGCGGCCCGGTGCAGCCTGGCAGCTGCCGGGTCGCCCAGCCTGTCCAGCGTGTCGGCCAGTCTGACCTGCAGCGCGGCCTGAAGCCGCTGGTCCCCGGCACGGCGCGCGAGCTCCACCGCCTCGCGGCAGGTGTGCAGCGATTCCTCGGGCCGGCCGGCGTACTCCTGGACCCGCGCCATCTCGCTCAACGCCTTTGCCTGGCCCGGCACATCGGCCAGCTTCCGGTACCCGGCGGCGGCCGCCCGCCAGCTGCGCAGTGCCTCCCCGTAGCGGCCCGCGTAGGTGTGCACGTTCCCGAGCCGCCCGTACAGCCGCGCCTCGTCCGCCCGCTCCCCCCGCGCGAGGGCGTGGGACAGGGCCCGGCCGAACCAGTCGGCGGCCCGGTGCCAGTCCGCCAGCTCCTGATGGGCGCCGCCTACGGATTCCATCGCGCGGCCGGTCGCGTAGGGGTCGTTCGCCGCCTTTCCCGCGTCCAGGGCGGCCCGGTAGCGCTCCAGGGCCTCCCGGGTCCGGCCGGTGCCGGCGTCCAGATCGGCCAGGTTCAGCAGGGCGGCGGCCTGCTCCCGGTGCAGACCGCGGCGCTCCGCCACGTCCAGGACCAGGCGGTGCAGCCCGTACAGCTCGGGGGCGGCCTCGGCGGTCCCCCGGTGCTCCGCGAGCGCCCGTACGAGGCCCGCGACCAGCCGCCGCGCCAGGGTGTCCAGCTCCCCGTCGGCCACCGCCAGGGACGCGGCGGCGGACAGCGCGGGCAGCCGGGTGTCCAGCCAGGTGGCGGCGGCCCGCCGGTCGGGGAACCGCAGCGCGCGCGGCAGCCCTTCCAGCGCCTCCCGCAGCCCGTCCTCCTCCTCCCCTCCCGCCATGGCCCGGCAGGAGTGCAGCAGCCGTACGGTCCGCTCCAGCATCCGCGCCCGGGCCAGCTGCACCTCCGCCGGGCGCTCCTTGGCCTCAAGCAGGGCCTGGAGCAGCGGCGCGAGGCAGCCGGGCAGGAGGAACAGCCCGTCGGCGGCCGGGCGTACGAGACCCAGCGCGGCGAAGTCGTCGAGCGTCGACTGGGCGGCGGCCACGGAGCATCCGGCGAGGGCGGAGGCGGTGTGCGAGTCGATGATCCCGGCGGGGGCCAGCGGCAGCAGCCGCAGGGTCCGCTGCGCGGGCTGCGGCAGGCTCTCGTAGACGAGGCGGAAGCACCGGGCGAGCGGCCCGCCCGTGCTGGCCGGCATGTCGTGGAGCTGCTTGGCCACGTCGGCGACGGAGGCCTTGGGGCGCGCGGCGAGCCAGCCGCCGACGAGGACGAGCGCGGCGGGCTGGCCCCCGCACTCCTCGGCGAGGGATTCGGCGGCGCGGGGGTCGGCGGTGACCCGGGTGTCGCCGATGCGGTGGACGAGCATCCGCACGGCGGAGGGCGTGTCGAGCCCGCCGAGGGTGCAGGGCCGCACATCGGGGATCCCGGTGAGCGGGCCCTCCGCGGTGACGACGACGAGGCACTCGGGGGTGTCCGGGAGCAGGGCGTCGACCTGGTGCGGGTCCGCGGCGTCGTCGACCAGGATGATCACGCGGCGGCCGTCGAGCGCGGTGCGCAGGGCGGAGCTGAGTTCGTCCTCCCCGGCGCCGGGGGGAGTGCGGTGGCCCAGCGCCTCCAGGAGGCCCCGTACGGCGCGCTCGGTGGCCACGGTCTCGCCTCCGGGTGCGGTGAGCCGGGTGCGCAGGACCCCGTCGGGGTACTCCTCGGCCACCTCGCGCACGAACGCCTCGGCGAGCGCGGTCCGCCCGGATCCGGGGCGCCCGGCGACGAGCAGCACCCGGGCGCGGGGGGCCTTCGCCTTGCGGCCGGACAGTGTGTCGAGCCCGGTCCGTGCGATGTCCTCGCGCAGCTCCTTGAGCTCGCGCCGCCGCCCGACGAAATCCGCCACGGATCCGCTCCTCTCCCTGCCCCTGCCTTCGGGGATCCCGAGCGTAGTTCACGCAGAGCGACGACTCGTGTGGAGCGCGGCGGTCATATCGCCTGATCGGATCAGCCGATGTTCTTCTTTTCGCGGCCCGGGCCTTCGCGCGGCCGCGCCACGAGCCCGCGCCTGGGGCCGCATGCCGGTGCCGGCTGCCTCATGGCGGGCCGGGTGCGCGCCGCCGGGCGGGTGCCGCTGCGCGGAGCCGTCCCCTACCCGCCCTTCCACCGTTCCCCGGGGCTCCGCCCCGGACCCCGTACGTGCGCTGCCGCGCCCGCGCCTCGAACGACGGCGGAGGCAAACCAGCCCGTCCGGCGTTTGAGGACCGGGGGTCCGGGGGCAGTGCCCCCGGCAACGGCGCCGCGCCCGGCGGGCTACGCCTCGTACGGGCGGGCCGGCCAGGGGGCGTCGGCCGGGCGGAGGGCGTCCAGGCCGCTCCCCGCGGCGAGCGCGGCGGAGAGGGCCAGGACTCCCGTGACCAGCCCGGGGTTGCCCAGCTCGCCCGCCAGGACGCCCCGGACCAGGTCGGTCAGGGGGACCCAGGTCACCACCATGTCGGCCTCCTCCGACCCCGCCTCCGCGTACCGCTCCCCCTCCGCCTCGGAGACGTCCCGCGCCAGGAAGACCCGGACGGCCTCGTCGGAGCCGCCCGGGGAGGCGTAGAAGTCGGCGAGCACCCGCCAGTCCCCCGCCTTGACGTGGGCCTCCTCGCGGAGCTCGCGCTGCGCCCCGTGCAGCGGGTTCTCCCCCTGTACGTCGAGCAGCCCGGCCGGCAGCTCCCACAGCCGCCGCCGCACCGGGTGCCGGTACTGGCTCAGGACGAGGACCCGCCCGTCCTCGTCCAGGGCCAGCACGCACACCGATCCGGGGTGCACCTGGTAGTCGCGGCGGGCGACCGACCCGTCCGGCATCCGCACCTCGTCGGAGTCGACGGCCGTCTTGGCGCCCTGGAAGGGCCGCGTGCTCGACACCGTCTCCCAGGATTCCGACGTGTCCTTGATGTTCATTCCCCGAAGCCCTCCACAACACGCGACAGCCGGGGTACGGAAGATCCGTACCCCGGCTGTCTACGTTATGCGGTCGCCGGACCTACTTCGCGGCCTGCTGGCGCTCCACGGCCGCCTTGACCAGGCCCGCGAACAGCGGGTGGGGGCGGGTCGGGCGCGAGCGCAGCTCCGGGTGGGCCTGGGTGGCCACCAGGTAGGGGTGCACCTCGCGCGGGTACTCGACGTACTCGACGAGCTTGTTGTCCGGGGAGGTGCCGGAGAAGACGATGCCCGCCTTCTTCTCCAGCTCGCCGCGGTAGGCGTTGTTCACCTCGTAGCGGTGGCGGTGGCGCTCGTCCACGTACGCCTGGTCGCCGTAGACCTCGCGCACGATGGAGCCCTCGGCGAGCTTCGCCGGGTACATGCCCAGACGCATGGTGCCGCCCAGGTCGCCCGCGCCCTCGACGAAGGCCAGCTGCTCCTCCATCGTGGAGATGACCGGGTTGGCGGTGGAGGGGTCGAACTCGGTGGAGTTCGCGTCCTCGATGCCCGCCAGGTTCCGCGCCGCCTCGATGACCACGCACTGCAGGCCCAGGCACAGGCCGAGCAGCGGGACCTTGTTCTCGCGGGCGTAGGTGATCGCGCCGACCTTGCCGTTGACACCGCGGTCGCCGAAGCCGCCGGGCACGCAGATGGCGTCCACGTCGGCGAGGACCTCGGCGGCGCCCGCCGGGGTCTTGCAGTCGTCGGAGGTGACCCACTTGATCTGGACGCGGGCCTTGTTGGCGAAGCCGCCGGCGCGCAGCGCCTCGGTCACCGACAGGTAGGCGTCGGGCAGGTCGATGTACTTGCCGACGAGCGCGACCTTGACCTCGTGGTCAGGGTTGTGGACGCGGTCCAGCAGGTCCTCCCACACCGTCCAGTCGACGTCGCGGAAGGGCAGGTCGAGCTTGCGCACGACGTAGGCGTCGAGGCCCTCGGTGTGCAGGACCTTCGGGATGTCGTAGATCGACTTGGCGTCGATGGCCGCGACGACGGCCGCCTCGTCCACGTCGCACATCAGCGAGATCTTGCGCTTGATGGAGGTGGGGACGTCGCGGTCGGCGCGCAGCACGATCGCGTCGGGCTGGATGCCGATGTTGCGCAGGGCCGCGACCGAGTGCTGGGTCGGCTTGGTCTTCAGCTCGCCGGAGGGGCCGATGTAGGGCAGCAGCGAGATGTGCACGACGAAGACGTTGTCGCGGCCGACCTCGTGGCGGACCTGGCGGACGGTCTCCAGGAACGGCAGCGACTCGATGTCGCCGACGGTGCCGCCGACCTCGGTGATGACGACGTCGACGTCCTCGGTCGCCATGCGGCGGATGCGGTGCTTGATCTCGTTGGTGATGTGCGGGATGACCTGCACGGTGTCACCGAGGTACTCGCCGCGGCGCTCCTTGGCGATGACCGTGTTGTAGACCTGGCCGGTGGTGACGTTGGCCGAGCCGTCGAGGTCGACGTCGAGGAAGCGCTCGTAGTGGCCGATGTCCAGGTCGGTCTCGGCGCCGTCGTTGGTGACGAACACCTCGCCGTGCTGGAACGGGTTCATCGTGCCCGGGTCGACGTTCAGGTACGGGTCGAGCTTCTGCATCGTGACCCGAAGACCCCGCGCCTTGAGCAGCGCACCCAGGCTGGAGGCCGTGAGGCCCTTGCCGAGGGAGGAAGCGACACCCCCGGTGACGAAGATGTGCTTGGTCGTCAGAGATTTGGGCGGCATCGCCAAGAGGGGGCTCCCGTGGTCGCGAAGTGAGGTGCGTCCGGCGCCGGCCACCGTCGATCCGGAGGGTCTCAGGGGGCGCCGAAGCTGCGGTTTCGGGGCTCCTGATTCGCACAGGCAGACCACCGGTCCACGGGGTACCAGCCTATCAGCGCCGTGGGCGGTCCGCCTCCGGCCACACGGTCCGACCGCTCCCCTGGAACCGGCCGGGGGACATATCCGCAGCTCACCCGTTTGGCCGAGCGCCATTCTTCGGCCGCTTAAGGGGATCACTAGGGTGCCGTCATATCCTGCTCGGATATCGCACAACATCGCCGCCGAGCAGTCCGTCAGACGGCCTAACCGAGCCGCTATGCGGAATCATGGGCTCAATGCGGGGATCCCTGCACACAGGAGACCGCGCAACCGCGCAATGCAAGCGCCCTTCGGGGCGGACGTGGCCGTTCGACTGGAGATGCAACGTGTCCGGGCGCATCGAGGATTACGCACTGATCGGGGACATGCAGACCGCGGCGCTGGTCTGCCGGGACGGGGCAGTGGATTGGCTGTGCCTGCCCCGGTTCGACTCCCACGCCGTGTTCGCGAGCATTCTCGGCACCGAGGATCACGGCTTCTGGCGCATCGGCCCGGCCGTCCCGCCCGGCGCCGAGGCCCCGCGGGCCACCCGCCGCCGCTACCGCGGTGAGTCGCTCGTCCTGGAGTCGGAGTGGGACACGCCGCGCGGCACGGTCCGGGTGACCGACTTCATGCCGCCCCGCGAGGACCACGCGCCCCAGCTGATCCGCATCGTCGAGGGGGTCACCGGGCGCGTCCCGATGCGCTCCGCGCTGCGCATGCGTTTCAGCTACGGGCGGGTCGTGCCCTGGGTGCACAAGGTCGACGGGCGCACCGTGGCCGTGGCCGGCCCCGACTCGGTCTGGCTGGACACCGACACGCAGACCTACGGCAAGGACCTGACGACCTACTCCGACTTCACGGTGCGGCCCGGCGAGCGGGTGGCGTTCAGCATCAGCTGGCAGCCCTCGCACAAGGGCGCGCCCGAGCTCCCGGACCCCGGGGCGGCGCTGGAGTCGACCATCGAGTTCTGGCGCGACTGGGTCGACCAGTGCACGTACCACGGGCCCTACCGGGAAGCGGTGGTCCGTTCCCTGATCACCCTCAAGGCCCTCACCTACGGCCCCACGGGCGGCATCGTGGCCGCGCCGACCACCTCGCTGCCGGAGGAGATCGGCGGCGTCCGCAACTGGGACTACCGCTACACCTGGCTGCGCGACGCGGCCATCACCCTCTCCTCGCTGCTGCGCACCGGCTACCGCGAGGAGGCCCGCGCCTGGCGCGAGTGGCTGCTGCGCGCGGTCGCCGGGGACCCGGAGAACCTGCAGATCATGTACGGGATCGCGGGCGAGCGGGAGCTCGGCGAGACCGAGCTGGACTGGCTTCCCGGTTACGAGGGCTCGCGCCCGGTCCGCGTCGGCAACGGCGCCGCCGGGCAGCTCCAGCTCGACGTGTACGGCGAGGTCACCGAGGCCCTGCACCTGGGCCACATGACCGGGCTGGCGCGCAGCGACTACGCCTCGCTGCTCCAGCTGAAGCTGATCCGCTACCTGGAGACCCACTGGGACCAGCCGGACGAGGGCATCTGGGAGGTGCGCGGCCCGCGCCGGCACTTCGTGCACTCGAAGGTGATGGCCTGGGTGGCCGTCGACCGGACGATCAAGCTGATCGAGAGCGGGGACGCGGACGGTCCGCTGGAGCGCTGGCGCGAGCTGCGCGACGAGATCCACCAGGACGTGTGCGAGAAGGGCTACGACAAGGAGCGCAACACCTTCACCCAGTCGTACGGCTCGCAGGAGCTGGACGCCTCGCTGCTGCTGATCCCGCAGATGGGCTTCCTCCCGCCGGACGACAAGCGGGTCATCGGGACCATCGAGGCGATCCAGCGCGAGCTGTCCACGCCCGACGGTTTCATCCTGCGCTACCCGACGGCGGGCGAGGAGGCCGGCGTGGACGGCCTGGAGGGCGACGAAGGGGCCTTCCTGGCGTGCTCGTTCTGGATGGCCGACGACCTGGCGATGATCGGGCGGGTGGACGAGGCGCGCCGGCTCTTCGAGAAGCTGCTGTCGCTCCGCAACGACCTGGGCCTGCTGGCGGAGGAGTGGGACCCGCGGCTCCAGCGGCAGGTCGGCAACTTCCCGCAGGCCTTCAGCCACGTCCCGCTGATCGACACCGCGCTGCGCCTGACGGCGAGCGGGGCGTACGGGGGCTAGTGCCGTGACCGGGCCGGCCGGTTTCCCGCCGTGCCGGGGTGATCGTCCCCGCCTACGCTGGAGGGGTCCCATGCCCGCCCTCCGGGGAAGGAAGGG
The DNA here is from genome assembly GCF_055585365.1 of Streptomyces sp. NPDC053432. Classification (NCBI taxonomy): domain Bacteria; kingdom Bacillati; phylum Actinomycetota; class Actinomycetes; order Kitasatosporales; family Streptomycetaceae; genus Streptomyces; species Streptomyces sp. NPDC053432. Next base: position 19,629 of record NZ_JBVJKF010000019.1, on the reverse strand, counting down.
GGCAGCCATGGCTCCCCTCTCGAAGGCGGGGGCGGCCCTGGCCGCGCTCCGCGAGGACCTGTCCGGCGACGTGTTCACCCAGGACGATCCGGGGTACGACGAGGTCCGTACGGTCTTCAACGCGATGATCGACCGCAGGCCCGCCGTGATCGCCCAGTGCGAGAGCACGGCGGACGTCGTGACGGCCGTGCGGTTCGCCAGGGACCTGGACCTGAAGATCGCGGTGCGCGGTGGCGGTCACAGCGTGGCCGGGACGGCCCTGAACGACGGCGGGCTGGTCGTGGACCTGCGCCGGATGCACGGGGTGACGGTCCATCCGGCGGCGCGGGCGGCGCACATCGGCGGCGGGGCCACGATGAGCCACCTGGACCGGGCCTGCGAGCCGTTCGCGCTGGCGACCACCGGCGGCCGGGTCTCCACCACGGGGGTCGGCGGCTTCGTCCTGGGCGGCGGCACCGGCTGGCTGGACCGGAAGTTCGGGCTGGCGGCTGACAACCTGCTGGGCGCGGAGCTGGTCACCGCCGACGGCGAGCTCGTCCACGCGACCGCGCAGGAGCACCCGGAGCTGTTCTGGGGGCTGCACGGCGGCGGCGGGAACTTCGGCATCGCGACCTCGCTGACCCTGCGGCTGCACGAGCTGCCCCGCATGTCGATCGCGTTCCTGCTGTTCCTGCCGGAACGCGGGCCCGAGGTGGTCCGTACGTTCCGGGACGTCATCGAGGCCGGACCGCCCGACGCGGGCGGGGGGGTGATCTACCTGACCGGCCCGCCCGAGGAGTTCGTGCCGCCGCACCTGGTGGGGCTGCTGCTGTGCGGCGCGCTGGTGACGTACACGGGTCCCGAGGAGGAGCTGCGCGAGCTGGCCGCGCCGCTGCTGGGGATCCCGCACGAGGTGGAGATGGTCATGGACATCCCCTACGCCGAGCTGCAGTGCATGCTGGACGACCCGCCGGGGATGCGGAACTACTGGTCGGCCGAGTACCTCACGGGCCTGCCCGACGTGTTCGTGGACGTGTTCTGCGCGCGCGCCGACTCGATGCCGGTGCCGACGGGCACCCAGCACGTGGTCTGGCCGCAGGGCGGTGCGATCGCGGAGGCGCCGGACGACTACCCGCTGCCCTTCCGGAGCGCGCCCTGGGCGGTGCACCCGTTCGGTGTCTGGGAGGACGAGGCCGACGACGAGCGGTGCCGGCAGTGGGTGAAGGACGTCCGCGCCGATGCCCAGCCGTGGAGCACCGGCGCGGTCTACCTCAACTTCACGGGCGACGAGGGCTCGGACCGGGTGGTCGCGGGCCTCGGCGAGAAGAACCTGGCGCGGCTGGCGGAGTTGAAGCGGCGCTACGACCCGGACAACGTCTTCCGCTTCAACCACAACATCCGGCCGGCCTGAGGCCCGCGCCCGGGGTCAGCTCAGGGCGGCGATCACCTCCCGCGCCGCCCGCTCGCCCTCGGTGGCGCCGCCTTCCATGAAGCCCTGGAAGTCGTAGCTGCAGTGCTCGCCGCCGATGTGGATGTTGCCCTGCGCGGTGCCCTCGTACTTGGCGTAGCGGTGCAGGTAGCCGGTGGGCCAGTAGGAGTACGCGCCGAGCGAGTACGGGTTGCGGTGCCAGGCTGAGAGCTGCGCCTTGCCGGTCCAGACGGCCTTGGTGCCCGGGTAGAAGGCGTCGATGCCGGTCAGCATGCGCCCGGCGAGCGCCTTCACGTAGGGGTCGGCCTCGGTGGCGAAGGGGCTCGCGGGGGTGAGCGACCCGGCGAGGCTGCCGCCGCCGTACTGGAGCAGGATGCCTCCGGTGCCGGGCTGCACCTTGGTGGTGTCCCAGGTCTGCTGGACCTCGGAGTCGGTGAAGCAGTCGCCCGCGGAGACTCCGGGCCAGGGGCCGGTGCCGCGCCAGGGGCGGGCGGTGAACTGCATGTTGAGCTTGGTGCAGTAGCCCATGCGCGCGTCGCGCAGCAGGTTGCGCATGAGCGGGTCGAAGCCGGCCTGCGAGGTGTCGATGCGCTGGAGGATCGGCAGCGGCACGCACAGGATGGTGTGGTCGGCGACGGCGGTGCGCACGGCCCCGGAGTCGTTGAAGGTCAGCGTCTGGGTGCCGTCGGCGTTGGCCCGTACGGCGACCAGTTCGCGGCCCATCACGATCGACCCGGCGGGCAGGGCGGCGGCGATGGCGTTCGGCAGCCGGTCGTTGCCGCCGGTGATGTGGTACCGCTCGTTGGACAGGCCCCAGACGTTGAAGTTGCCCGGGTTGGGCTGGTAGCCCATCAGCAGGACGAGGGCGAGGGCGGACTGGGCGGTGGTGTCGGCGCCGTACTCGACGTTGTAGGCCACGTCGATGAAGCGGCCGAGCTGCGAGCCGTGGCCGCCGGGGACACGGGTCTCGATCCACTCGTACAGGGTCATGTTGTCGAGGGCGGTGCCGGCGGCGGTGGTGGTGTTCCAGGAGACCTCGCCGGCTTCCGAGAGGTCCCGGTGCAGGGCCTGGTAGACGGCCTTGAAGTCCTCGTCGGCCTGGGTGCGGGAGTAGTACTCGCCGTTGAACCAGAGGACCTCCTCGGCCCCGTTCGGGCCGCCGCCCAGGAAGTCCTCGGTGGCCAGGTTGAAGCGGCGACAGAGCTCGAGGATCTTCTTGTGGCTGGTGTCGATCAGCTCGCCGCCGATCTCGGAGGTCTGCCCGTAGGCCCAGTGGCCGCGCTGGGTCCACATCCGGCCCCCGACGCGGCTCGGGTTGGCCTCGTACAGGGTGCAGTCGACGCCCGCGTCCTTGAGGGTGAGGGCGGCGGTCAGACCGGAGATGCCGGCGCCGACGACGGCGACGCGGGCCGGGCCTACGGGCTTCTTGGCGGGGACGGTCTCGGCGGCGTGCGCGGCACCGGCCACGGAGCCGGCGAGGGCGGTGCCGAGGCCGAGGGCGGCCGCCCGGCCGAGGAGTTCGCGGCGGGTGGACCCGCGGACCTCGGCGGCGGGCATGCCGAGGCGGGTGGCCGCGGCGTGCTCGGCGGCGAGCCGGCGCAGGGCGTGCATGAGGGGTGTACGGGCCATGGCGGCGGCTCCTCAGAGGTTCGCGGCGGTGGAGCCGGACGGGGCGGCGCCCTGCCCGGGAAGGACGGTCGGGGCCGGCTGGCCCTCGGTGTCGGCGGGCCGCTCGGCGGCGTCCTCCAGGACGATCCGGCCGATGATCTCGTAGCGCGCGGGGGCCTTCGCCTTGAGCCAGAGGCCGAGGCCGAGGCCGCCGAGGAAGACGGCGCCGACGATCCACGGGATCAGCTTGAAGAAGACCGATCCGGCGGCGCTGCCGGCCGCGGTCTCCATGTTGAGGACGAGCAGGACCACGACGGCGGTCATCCCGATGCCGCCGAGCAGCGGAGCGGTGAAGGTCTTGAACCAGTGCCGGTCCTCCGGGTGGTTCTTGCGGAAGTAGCCGATGACGGCGAAGGAGCACAGCGTCTGGACGATCAGGATCGCCATCGTGCCGAGGATCGCGAGCAGCGTGTAGAGGTGCAGGTACGGGTCCTGGCCGGTGAGCCAGAAGCCGGCGACGAGCGCGGTGGCGATGGCGGTCTGCACGACCGAGGCGATGTACGGAGAGCCGTGCTCGGGGTGGGTGTGGCCGAGCTTCGGCGACAGGAAGCCCTCGCGGCCGATGGCGTAGAGGTAGCGGGCGGCGCACTGGTGGAAGGCCATGCCGCAGGCGAAGGAGCCGGTGAGCAGCAGCCACTGGAAGGCGTCGACGGCCCAGGCGCCGATGAAGCTCTGGGTGGGGGCGAAGAAGAGGTCGAGGGGGCTGGCGGAGGCGGACAGCTCGACGGACTTGGCCAGGCCGTTGCCCGCGATGGTCATCCAGGAGACGTAGATGTAGAAGAGGCCGACGCCGACGACGGAGATGAGGGTGGCCTTGGGGATGACCCGCTTGGGGTCGCGGGACTCCTCGCCGTACATGGCGGTGGACTCGAAGCCGACCCAGGACCAGAAGGCGAAGAAGAGGCCGAGGCCGGCGGAGGTGCCGGTGAAGGCGTTCTTCGGGTTGACGGGCTCGAGCGGGATCCCCTCCGGTCCGCCGCCCGCGATCAGCACGGCGGTGGCCACGGCGAAGAGCACGGCGATCTCCGCGACGAGCATCACGCCGAGGGCCTTGGCGGTGAGGTTGATGTCGAAGTGCGCGAGGGCGGCGGTGACGGCCAGCATGGCGGCCGCGTAGACGATCCAGGGGAGGTCGACGCCCAGCTGGTCGTGGACGGTGGTCTTCGCGAAGTAGGAGAAGACTCCGACGATCGAGGCCTCGAAGACGATGTAGGCGAGGACGGCGAGCATGCCGGAGGCCATGCCGGCGATCCGGCCGAGGCCGTGGGAGATGTATCCGTAGAAGGCCCCCGCGGCGGTGATCCGCTTGGCCATGGCCACGTAGCCGACCGCGAAGACGGTCAGGACGAGGGTGGCGAAGAGGTATCCGGCCGGGGCGCCGGTGCCGTTGCCGAAGCCGACGGCGATGGGGAGGTTGCCCGTCATGGCCGTGATGGGGGCGGCCGTCGCGACGGCCATGAAGACGACGCCGACGAGGCCGACCGAGTTGGCCTTGAGTCGCTGCACCTGTGGGGCCGCGGGCGTCTGGGATGACCCGCTGGTCGTGCCTGTGCTCATGGGCTCCTCTTCCTGTGTCGGGAGGCCGCCACTCTCCACCCGGGTGACGCAGACCACAATCGGCACGCGGTCCGATAATCTCCTTGTGAAGAAGACGAGTTGTCGGTCCGGAAGAGGGGCAGATCGGGCTTTGTAACCGCTAGGTGATGTCTCCGGAACACGCGGCCCGGTAGCGTCCGCCACATGGACGACCAGGGCGGAATCACAGTTCAGCGGGCACTTGAGCTGCCGGGGCTGCGCAGCGGGCTGCCGGAGGTGGTCGCCTGCGCCGACCGTCTGGGGCGCACCGTCCGCTGGGTGCACGCGGGCGAGGTGCCGAACATCGCCTCCCTGCTCAAGGGCGGCGAGCTGCTGCTCACCACGGGGCTCGGCCTCGGGACCCGGCCGGCCGAGCAGCGCGCCTTCGTACGCCGTCTCGCGGACCGGGGCATCGCCGCGCTGGTGGTCGAGCTCGGCCCGCGCTTCACCCGCCTCCCGGCGACCATCGTGGAAACGGCCCGCACGGCCGGCCTGCCGCTCGTCCAGCTCCACCGGGAAGTCCCGTTCGTGGCGGTGACGGAGGAGATCCACACCGAGATCGTCAACCACCACTACGCGCTCCTCCAGCGCGCCGAGGAGGTCCACCGGCGCTGTACCGAGGCCCTGTTGGGCGGCGGGGGCATCCCGCAGGTGCTGCGGATCCTGGCCGGCTTCACCGGAAACCCGGTCTTCCTGGAGACCCCCGACGGCGCACTGCTGTACGCGGCCGGCAACGGGGCGGCGGACACCGGCGCGGACCCGCTCCAGGTGTGGGAGGGGCTCCGGGGCCAGCGCGAGGCCGAGCCGGCCGGGAACACGGTGGTCGTCGACGTACCGGGCGGGGGCCACGGCACGGGCTCGGTGCGGGCCCGGGTGGTCCTGGTCGGGGTCACGGCCCCGCTGCTGCCGGTGCACCGGATGGCGGCGGAACGCACGGCCGGGGTGCTGGCCGTGGTCCTGATGCAGGCGCGGCAGGAGGAGGAGCTGGCGGCGCGCGGCCGGGGCGACTTCCTGACGGACCTCGCGGAGGGCCGCATCAGCGCCGAGGACGCCCCGTCTCAGGCCCGCGTCCTCGGCTTCAAGCCGGGCCCGGGCCCGCTGCTCCCGGTCGTCATGCGGCTGGGATCGGACCTCGGGCCGTCCGGGAACTGGGCGGTGCTGGCGCGCGCGGTCCTGGAGGAGCTGGCGTCGGTCGGCGTGCCGGTGCTGCTGGGCGTCCGCCCGGTGGAGGGGCGGGTGCCGCTGCTCGTCTCCCTGCGTTCCGAATCGGAGCGCACGGCGGTGGCGGACCGGGTCGCGGCGGCGCTGCGGGCCGGGGTGGAGCGGGCCGGGCTGGAGCGGGCCGTCGCGCCGCCGGCCGTGGTCGTGGGCGTGGCGGGCGGCTGGGCGGCGGCCTCGGCGGGGCTGCGGCACGCGGCGGAGACCGCCACCGCGGCCCATGGCCTGCCGGCCCGGCCCTGGTACGACGCGCGCCGCCTGGACATCGACCTGCTGCTGTGGCGGCTGCGCGAACACCCCGACCTGGCGGCCTTCGTGGACCGCGCGATCGGCCCCCTGCGCACCCACGACACGACCTCCCGCCCCCCTCTCCTGCCCACCCTGGAGACGTACCTGGCCCACGCGGGCCGCAAGGCGGAGACGGCGCGCGAGCTGCACCTGAACCGGCAGACCCTGTACAACCGGCTGGCCCGCATCTCGGAACTCCTGGGCACGGACCTGGACGACCCGGAAACGGTCCTCTCCCTGAGCCTGGCCCTCCGCGCCCGCCGCCATACCCCTTCTCCTTCTTGACGCGCCGCCCGCGCGCCTCGGCCGCGGGCGGTTGCCGCTGCGCGGAGCTGTCCCCTACCCGCCCTTCCACCGTTCCCCGTGGCTCCGCCCCGGGCCCCGCGCCTCAAACGCCGGCGAGGCTGGATATCCGCCGCAGCGGGCAATTTCAGCCCGTCCGGCGTTTGAGGACCGGGGTCCGGGGCGGAGCCCCGGGAAACCGCGCCGCAGACGAAAGCCCCGCCGGCACATCCAGCCCCGCCGGCGTTTGAGGCGCGGGGGTTCGGGGGCGGAGTCCCCGCAGCGGTGCCGCGCGTGGCAGCGCAGCCGGCCACATCCAGCCCCGCCGGCGTTTGAGGCGCGGGGTGCGGGGCGGAGCCCCAGGGCCTTGGCCCGCGCCGGGCAGCCCACGCCGCCGAACTCCAGCCCCGCCGGCGATTGAGGCGCCGGGTACGGGGTGCGGGCGGAGCCCCGGGGCGGAGGCCGGCCGGCGGCTGGGGGGTGTTGCGAAAGTCCCGCACGGCGCCCACGGCGCCCGGCACGCACTCTCGCCGCACCGGCCGAAGCCCCGAGTACGCCCAGTACGAGGACCTTCGCCCGGCACGCCGAGAGCACGCACCGGACACCGCGGGCACCGCACAGGACTTCCGCAACACCCCCTAGTGGCGGGAGCGTTCCATCAGCTCGTCGTACACCGACAGGACCTGCGCGACCGTGTCGTCCTCCGACGGCCACGTGGCGGCCTGCGCCAGCCCGGCGGCGGCCAGCACGGCCCGGCGCTCCGGATCCGCCAGCAGACCCGTCACGGCGGAGGCGAGCGCGCCCGCGTCCCCCGGCGGGACCAGCACCGCCCCCTGCCCCACCAGCTCCGGCACGCCCCCGACCGACGTGGCCACCAGGGCCACCCCGGCCCGCAGCGCCTCCTGCGCCAGCGGCGCCCGCGCCTCCCACCGGCTCGGCAGCACCGCCACGTCCGCCGCCGCCAGCAGCCGCGCCGCGTCCCGGCGGCGCCCCAGCAGCCGCACCGGCAGCGCCTCCGCCTCGATCCGGCGGGCGAGTTCGGCCCGCAGCGGCCCCTCCCCCGCGATCACCAGCAGCGGCGCCGGGTCCAGCGCCCGCCATTCCCGCGCCGCGTCGAGCAGTACGGAGTACCCCCGGTGCGGCACCAGGCTCCCGACCGCGATGAGCAACGGCCGCTCCACGGCGCCCAGTTCCGCCCGCACCTTGTCCGGCTCGGGCACCGCCGAGCCGGCCGGCACCGCGACCGGTGACAGCCTCGCGTCCCGCGCCCCCCGCAGCCGCGCGAGGTCCACCTGGTCGGAGGACGGCCCCAGCACCACCGCCGCCGCCCTGGCCACGTGCCGTTCCAGCATCCGGCTCAGCCGCCCGAGCGCCCCGTCGGCCACCGGGCCGTCCCCGTGCCAGCTCACCACCAGCGGCACCCGGCGCCCCCGCAGGGCCAGCAGGGCGCGCGCGCCGGCCCGCACGCCGTGGGCGTGCACCACGTCCGCCCCCGCGCACGCCGCCCGCAGCACGCTCACTGCGTCGGGTGCGAAGTCCGCACCCGCGCCCGTGAAGTCGTACTCCCCCTCCGCCCGCACGGGCGCGCACACCGTGACCCCGACCCCGCGCTCGGCGAGCCCTCTCGCGAGGGACCGCACGTGGGCGCTGCTGCCCGCCCCGGCGGCGGCGCCGAGGACCTGGACGGTACGCAGCGGCGGCCGCCCGTAGGGCTGGGCCGGGACGGACGCGGAGACCGGGGAGCTGCTCACGGGCCGGGGCTCCAGGATGAGGGGAGGAGTCAGAGACTCGCCAAGAATGCCAGTCCGCACGCGCGTTCCGGGACCATACGGGTACGGATCCCGTAGGAGATACCGCCGGACACCCCCGAGCCTCACCCACACGGGCTAGCCCGCCTCACCCCCGCGCCCGCCCGGACACGGCGAAGGGCCCGGGGCGCGTACGCACGCCCCGGGCCCCTCGGCCGTACGCCCTACGTCACGCGTCCGCGCGCGCCGCCGCCAGGAGTTCCTCCGCGTGCGCCCGCGCCGAGACCGAGTCCTCGTGACCGGCCAGCATCCGCGACAGCTCCCGGATCCGGTCCTCGCCCTCCAGCACCGTGACACCGCTCCTCGTCACGGACCCGTCGTTGGTCTTCTCCACCAGCAGCTGCCGGTCCGCGAAGGCCGCGACCTGCGGCAGATGGGTGACGACCACGACCTGCGCCGACTTGGCGAGCTTCGCGAGCCGCCGGCCGACCTCGACCGCCGCCTTGCCGCCGACACCCGCGTCGACCTCGTCGAAGAGGTACGTCGGCACCGGGTCGGAGCCCGCGAAGACGACCTCCACGGCCAGCATCACGCGCGACAGCTCACCGCCGGAGGCGCCCTTGGCGATCGGCCGCGGCTGGGCCCCGGGGTGCGGGGCCAGCAGCAGCTCGACCTCGTCCGTGCCGGAAGGCCCGTACGCGACGGGGCGGCCGTCGACGTCCACTCCTTCGGGGTCCTCCACCTGCCGGATGTCGATGGTCACCCGTGCGTGCGGCATCGCCAGCGACGCCAGCTCCGCCGTCACCGCGGAGGCGAACCGGGTGGCGGCCTCCACCCGGGCGTCCGTCAACGCCTGTGCCAGCAGGGACAGTTCGGAGCGCAGTCCGTCGCGCTCGGCGGTCAGCTCGGCGATCCGCTCGTCGTCGCCGTCGAGTTCCAGGAGCCGCGCCGCGCCCTTCTCGGCCCAGTCCAGTACGCCGTCCACGTCCCCCGTGGTGCCGTACTTGCGGGTGAGCTGGGTGAGCGCCGCCCGCCGCTCCTCCACCGCGGCCAGCCGCAGCGGATCGGCGTCCAGGTCGTCGGCGTAGCCCGCCAGCTCCCCGGCCACGTCGGCGAGCAGGATGCCCAGCTCCCCGATCCGTTCGGCGAGCGCGCCGAGCGCCGGGTCGTGGGAGCGTACGGATTCCAGTGCGCGGTGGGCGCCCGCGACGAGCGTGTTCGCGTCGATGCCCTCCGGGTCCTCCGGGTTGCCCGCGAGGGCGCCGTGCGCGAGCTGCGCCGCCGAGGCCAGCGATTCGGCGTGGCCGAGCCGCTCCGCCTCCGCCGCGAGCTCGGCGTCCTCGCCGGCCACCGGCTCCACGGCCGCGATCTCGTCCAGCCCGAAGCGCAGGAGGTCCGCCTCCTGGGCCCGTTCCCGGGCCCGGGTGGTGATCTCCTCCAGCTCGACGGCGACCGCGCGCAGCCGCCGGTAGGCGGCTGCGTACTTCTCCAGCGGGACGGCGACGGCGTCACCGGCGTACCGGTCGAGGGCCTGCCGCTGCCGGGCGGGCCGCAGCAGTCCCTGCTGGTCGGTCTGGCCGTGTACGGCGACGAGGTCGTCGGCGAGCTCTCCGAGCAGCCCGACGGGGACCGAGCGGCCGCCCACGTGGGCGCGCGAGCGGCCCTCGGCGGACACGGTCCGGCTGATCAGCAGGGCACCCTCGTCGAGCTCGGCCCCGGCTTCCTCGGCGCGTACGGCGGCGGGGGCGTCCGGGCGCATGACGATACGGCCCTCGACCACCGCGGCCTTGGCCCCGATCCGTACGAGGGCCGGGTCGGCGCGACCGCCGAGCAGCAGCCCGAGGCTGGTGACGACCATCGTCTTGCCCGCGCCGGTCTCGCCGGTCACCGCGGTGAAACCGGGCGACAGCTCGACCACCGCGTCGTCGATGACCCCGAGCGACCGTATCCGCATCTCCTCAAGCACGGGACGACCATACCGAGGTTTCACGGATGCCATGTGACGTCACCCGCCCCAAGTTCTCCGAACGAATGTGCTATTAGCTACACGGTGCGGAGCCGGTCAGTGGGGCGCCCCACGCCAACCCGACACCGGCAGCGCGAACTTCGCGACCAGCCGGTCCGTGAAGGACGCGTGGTGCAGCCGGGCGAGCCGCACCGGCACTTCCCCCCGCCGGACCTCCACACGGGCCCCGGCCGGCAGCTCCAGCATGCGCCGGCCGTCGCACCACAGCACGCCGTGCGGGGTGCCGGTCTGCACCTCGACCGCGAGCACCGAGGTCGGCGAGGTCACCAGTGGCTTCGCGAACAGCGCGTGCGCGCTGATCGGCACCATCAGCAGCGCCTCCACCTCCGGCCAGACCACCGGTCCGCCCGCGGAGAAGGCGTACGCCGTCGAGCCCGTCGGGGTCGCGCAGACGATCCCGTCGCAGCCGAAGCCGGTCACCGGGCGCCCGTCGATCTCCAGGACCACCTCCAGCATCCGCTCCGGCGACACCTTCTGGACCGCGGCCTCGTTCAGCGCCCAGTCCCGGTGGACGACGTCGCCGTTGGTCCGGACGACCACGTCGAGGGTCATCCGCTCCTCGACCTCGTAGTCCCGGCTCACCACCCGCTCCACGACCTTGTCCAGGTCGTCGCGCTCGGCCTCGGCCAGGAACCCGACGCGCCCCAGGTTGACGCCGAGCATCGGCACCCCGGAGGCCCGGGCGAACTCGGCGCCGCGCAGCAGGGTCCCGTCCCCGCCCAGCACGATCAGGAGCTCACAGCCGTCGAGCACGCCCGGCGCGGACTCCGCCACCGGCTCCACCTCGGGCGGCAGCGGCAGGTCGGCCGCCTCGTGCGCGAAGACCCGTACACCGAGCCCGCACCGCAGCAGGCCCTTCACGACCAGCTCCGCGCTGCGGATGGCCGCCGGCCGCCCGGTGTGCGCGAGCAGGAATACGGTCCGTTCCCCCGATGAATCAGTCACTGCGGCCCCTCCGCCACTGCACGGTCGACATCCGACGGGTCGAGTGCAGGTGCCCCGGCCCGCAGCCACAGAAAGTACTCGACGTTGCCCGACGGACCGGGCAGCGGACTCGCGGTCACGCCGAGCACTCCGAGCCCCAGCTTCCACGCCTGCGCCGCCACGTCCCGCACGGCCTCGGCCCGCAGCTCCGGGCTGCGCACCACACCGCCGCTGCCCAGGCGCTCCTTGCCGACCTCGAACTGCGGCTTCACCATCAGCACCAGGTCCGCGTCCGGCGCACAGCACCGCACGAGCGCGGGCAGCACGAGCCCGATCGAGATGAAGGACAGGTCCCCGACGACGAGATCCACCGGAATCCCGTCGAGGATCTCCACCGTGAGTTCACGGACGTTCGTCCGGTCCTTGACCGTGACCCGGTCGTCGCTCTGCAGCGACCAGGCCAGCTGCCCGTAACCGACGTCGACGGCCATGACATGGGCCACGCCCGCCCGCAGCAGCACGTCGGTGAAGCCTCCGGTCGACGCCCCCGCGTCCAGCGCCCGGCGCCCCTCCACCCGCAGCCCCTGCGGCTGGAAGGCCGCGAGCGCGCCCGCGAGCTTGTGGCCGCCGCGCGAGACGTAGTCCGGATCGCTGTCGTCCTGTCGCACCACCAGTGCCGCACTGGTCTCGACCTGGGTGGCCGCCTTGGTCGCGGTGGTGCCGCCGACGGTCACCCGGCCCGCGGCGATCAGCTGCGCGGCGTGCTCCCGGGAGCGGGCCATGCTGCGGCGTACCAGTTCGGCGTCCAGGCGGCGGCGCGCCACTCCTGCCACGTTCGGTTCAGCTCCTGTTTTCGTGAGGTACGGGGACGGGTGGTGCGTCCAGCGCGTCGAGCGCGTGGCGCAGTCCCCTGTGCACATCCTCGTACACCGCGACGTGCCCGTCCGCCGCGAGGTCGTCCACGTCCGCCAGCCGCGCGAGCCGCGCGTCCACGCCGTCGTGCCCGGTGGGCGTCCGTACGAGCCCCAGCGGCGCGGCCCCGGCGGGGGCGGGCGCGGCGGGGGCGGCGGGGGCGGCCTCTTCGTCGTCCATGCCCAGACGCTACCCCGAAGCGCCCCACGACCACGCACGGCTCTGCGGTACCGTCGTGATCACGATGGCTACGATCGATGAGTGCCGAGCCGCACTCGACCAACTCTCCGAGAACCTCGCCGGCGCGGCGGACGGCGGCGTCCGCGGCGCTGCCGCGCTGGACCGCTCCCTGAGCTGCCACATCACGGACCTCGACCGGACCTTCACGGGCCGCCTCGACGGCGGCCGGATCCGCGTGGACGCGGTCACCCCCGGCCCACCGGCGACGAAGGCCGAGATCCGCCTGGCCATGACCGGCGACGACCTGGTCGCCCTGGTGGCGGGCGACCTCAAGTTCGCCAAGGCCTGGACCTCGGGCCGAGTAAAACTGGAAGCCGGCTTCCGCGACCTGCTGCGCCTGAAAAGCCTGCTCTGAGGCACGGTGCCCGGGGCGGAGCCCCGAATCCCTGACCCGCACCAAACCAGCCCCGCCGGCGTTTGAGGCGCGGGGCCCGGGGCGGAGCCCCGAATCCCTGACCCGCACCGGCGGACGAGCCCGCACCAAACCAGCCCCGCCGGCGTTTGAGGCGCGGGGGCCCGGGGGGCGGAGCCCCAGGCGGCGGCGCCACACCCCGCGGCTAGACCGCCCGCGCCCGCGCAGCCCTCGCCGCCGGCACGACCAGCGGCGTCCCCGTCTCCGGGTCGGAGATCACCTGACACCGCAGCCCGAACACCTCCTCCACCAGCTCCGCGGTGACCACCTCTCCCGGCGCTCCCTCCGCCACCACCGACCCGCCGCGCATCGCGATCAGGTGCGTCGCGTACCGGGCCGCGTGATTGAGGTCGTGCAACACGGCCACCAGCGTCCGCCCCTGCTCCTCGTGCAGCTCCGCGCACAGGTCCAGCACGTCGATCTGGTGCTGGATGTCCAGGTAGGTGGTCGGCTCGTCCAGCAGCAGCAGCGGCGTCTGCTGCGCCAGCGCCATCGCGATCCAGACCCGCTGCCGCTGTCCGCCCGACAGCTCGTCCACGGCCCGGTCGGCCAGCTCGGCGACCCCGGTCGAGGCCATCGACTCGCGCACGATCCGCTCGTCCTCGGGCGACCACTGCCGCAGCAGCCCCTGGTGCGGGTAGCGTCCCCGCGACACGAGGTCCGCGACCGTGATCCCGTCCGGCGCGATGGAGGACTGCGGCAGCAGGCCCAGCGTCCTGGCGACCTTCTTCGCCGGCATCGACCCGATCGCCTGCCCGTCGAGCAGCACCCGTCCCTGCGTCGGCTTCAGCATCCGCGAAAGGGCCCGCAGCAGCGTGGACTTGCCGCACGCGTTGGGGCCGACGATCACCGTGAACGAGTGGTCGGGTATCTCCACCGAGAGGTTCTCGGCGATGACCCTCTCGTCGTATCCGAGGGTCACGTCCTGCGCGGTCAGCCGCTGCACTTGAGCACTCCTGAGGTTCATATACGTCCCGCCTTGCGCTCGGTGACGAGCAGCCAGAGCAGATACACGCCGCCGACGAGTCCGGTCACCACGCCCACCGGGAGCTGGTCGGCACCGAAGGCCCGCTGCGAGGCCCAGTCGGACACCAGCAGCAGCACCGAGCCCATCAGCGCCGCGGACAGCAGGTTCGCCCCGGGCGACCGGGTCAGCCGCCGTACCAGCTGCGGTGCGGCCAGCGCCACGAAGCTGATCGGCCCGGCCGCCGCGCTCGCCGCCGTCGTGAGCAGGATCGCCCCGAGCATCAGCAGCAGCCGCGTGCGTTCCACCCGTACGCCGAGGGCGTGGGCGGCGTCGTCGCCCATCTCCATCATCCGCAGGGCCCGGCCCTGCGAGAGGATCAGCGGGAAGAGCACCGCGCACACCCCGAGCAGCGGCCACACCTGCGCCCAGTCCCGGCCGGCCAGCGAGCCGGTCAGCCAGACCATGGCCCGGGTGGCCTCGACCATCCGGGCCTTGGTGATCAGGTACTGGATCACCGCGATGAGCATGGCGGAGGCGCCGATGCCGACGAGCACGAGCCGGTAGCCGTGGATCCCCCGCCTGTACGCCAGCAGGTACACGGCGATCCCCGCCAGCACCCCGCCGACCAGCGCTCCGACGGCCACCTCGGTGGCGTCGCCCTTGAACAGGATGATGACGGCGAGCGCGCCGACCACCGACCCGTACCCGAAGCCGAGCAGGTCCGGTGAGCCGAGCGGGTTGCGGGAGACGGACTGGAAGACGGCCCCGGCCATCCCGAGGGCCGCGCCGACGAGCAGCCCGACCAGGACCCGGGGCAGCCGCAGGTCGTTGACGATGAAGTCGTCGGCGGGCGTGCCGTTGCCCAGCAGGGTCCGTACGACGTCCCACGGCGCGATCCGGAAGTCGCCGGTGCCGATGAGCAGCACGGCCAGCGCGAACGCCGCGACGGTGAGCAGCACTCCGACGCCCAGCGCACGCCGTTCGACGCGCAGGGAGATCCCGCCGGGGAGGTTCAGCCGGCGGGCCTTGGCGGTCACGGTCACAGCTGGGCCATCCTCTTGCGCCGGACGAGGTGGATGAAGACGGGACCGCCGATCAGCGCGGTCACGATGCCGACCTGGAGTTCGGCGGGACGGGTGACGACCCGGCCGATGACGTCGGTACCGAGCAGCAGGACGGGCGAGAGCACCGCCGAGTAGGCGAGCACCCACCGCATGTCGGGGCCGGTGAAGACCCGTACCAGGTGCGGGATCATCAGCCCGATGAAGACGATGGGGCCGCATGCGGCCGTCGCCGCGCCGCACAGCAGGGTGATGGCGGCCATGGCACCGATCCGGGTCCGCGTCAGGTGGGCGCCGAGCGCCCGCGCGGTGTCGTCGCCCAGGGCCATCGCGTTGAGCGGCCGGCCCAGTGCCAGCGCCAGCACGGCGCCGGCCAGCAGGAAGGGCGCGACCTGGCGGACGGTGTCCATGGTGGCCGAGGACAGCGAACCCACCGTCCAGAAGCGCAGCTTGTCCAGCGCCTTGCTGTCCATCAGCTGTACGGCGTTGATGTAGCCGACGAGGGCCGCGCTGGCCGCCGTACCGGCGAGGGCGAGGCGCACGGGCGTCGCGCTGCGGCTGCCACCGAGCACGTAGACGACGACGGAGACGACGCCGGCACCGAGGAAGGCCCACCACACGAACTCGCTCAGCGAGCTCGCCCCGAAGAAGCTGATCGCCGAGACCACGGCGGCGGCCGCGCCCGCGTTGACGCCGAGGATGCCCGGTTCGGCGAGCGGGTTGCGGGTCAGGGCCTGCATCACCGCCCCGGACAGGCCGAGCGCGAGCCCGACCATCAGCCCGAGCAGGGTGCGCGGGACCCGCAGGTCCCGCACCACCACGTCGGAGGTGGTCCCCGAGTAGTCGAACAGGCCGTGCCAGACCTCGTCGAGGGGCATCTGCTTGGCGCCCACGGCGATGCTCAGGACGGCGATCAGGGCCAGCACCACGAGGGCGGCGAGCAGACCGGCGAAGCGCGGGGCACGGCGCGGCCGGGCGACGACGGCGGACGACTGCGCCGTGCCCGGTCCGGGTTCGGGGGGACTCTCAACCAACACGCGAGTTAGGTTAGCCTACCCTGAACCGGCCTCTCACTCGAACGCCCGGAGCTCACCGGGGAGCGCCCCGGCCGCACGCCCCGGGTCGGCCCACCCGGAGCCCGGCCCGACCCTGCCGCCTCCCCCGGCTACACCCGCCCGGACCCCGCCGCCTTCCCCGGCTGCGCCCGGCCAGCCCCCGCCGCCCCGGACGCGCCCTGCCGCCCCGCCCCGGGTACGTCCGCCCGCAGCCCGGACCCGGCCAGGGTTGCCGCCCCAGCCCGGGCGCCGGGTCCGCCTACAGCCCCAACCGGGCCAGCGCCTTCGCCGCGTCCAAGGTGCAGACCCCGTCCCCGGCCTCCGTCCAGGCCGCCGCGCACAGGGCCCGCAGCCCGTCGACGGGATCCCCCTCCTCCCCGCGCAATTCCAGCGCCCGGCCGTCCACCGCGACCGCGGTCCAGCCCCCGCAGCGGAAGCCCTCACCGGCCGGCTCCACCTCCGGCTGGCCGGTCAGCAGCCCCCGCAGGTCCCGGTCCACGTACGTCGGACGGTGCCGCGGCTCCGCCCGCACCAGCTGCGCCGCGTCCGTCACCCCGGTCAGCACCAGCAGGGAGTCCACCTCCCCGTTGAAGGCGCCCTCGATGTCGGTGTCCAGCCGGTCCCCGACCACCAACGGCCGCCGCGCCCCGGTGCGCAGCACCGTCTCCCGGTGCATCGGGGGCAGTGGCTTGCCCGCCACCTGCGGCTCGGCGCCCGTGGCGATGCGTACGACCTCCACCGCGGCCCCGTTGCCCGGCGCGATCCCGCGCGCCCCCGGGATCGTCAGGTCGGTGTTCGACGCGTACCACGGCACGCCGCGGTTGATCGCGTACGAGGCCTCCGCGAACCGGCCCCACGCCAGGTCGGGCCCGCCGTACCCCTGGACGACCGCCGCGAGCCCCTCCTCCTCGGCCGACTCCACCGGCACCAGGCCCCGCTCGCGCAGCGCGACCCGCAGCCCCTCCCCGCCGATCACCAGCACCTTCGAGCCCGGCTCCACCTGCTCCGCGATCAGCCGGGCCACCGCCTGCGCCGAGGTGATCACCTCGGCCGCCTCCGTCGGGATGCCCAGCTCGCCCAGGTGCTCCGCGACCGCGTCCGGAGTGCGAAGGGCGTTGTTCGTCACGTAGGCGAGGTGCATGCCCTCCGCGCGGGCGACCGCGAGGGAGTCCACGGCGTGCGCGATGGCCTCCCCGCCCGCGTACACCACACCGTCGAGGTCCAGCAGAGCCGTGTCGTACGCCTGGTGCAGACTCCGCTCACTCGCCGCGGGACTGGTCCTGCTCTGCCGGCTCATCCTGTCCGCTCCCCACACGATCGATCTTGTCCGATTCCCTGCACCCCCGATCATCCCGCATGGCGAGACGCGACTTACCATGCACCAATGACCTCTTCTGGTACCGCGGGCCAGGGCCTTCGGCTGATCCCCTTCAACGGCCTGCGCTACGTCCCGGAGCGTGTCGGCAGCCTCGCCGCCGTCACCTCGCCGCCGTACGACGTGGTCGTGCGCCCGGACGGGGTCGACCACCTGGAATCCGCGGACCCGCACAACATCGTCCGCCTGATCCTCCCCCAGGCCGGCACCCCGGCCGCGCGCAACGAACAGGCGGCGCGCACCCTGCACGACTGGATCGCCCAAGGCATCCTCAGCGCCGACCCCGAGCCCGCCCTGTACGTGTACGAGCAGCGCAAGGCAGGTCTGCTCCAGCGCGGCATCATCGGCGCCCTCGCGCTGTCCGCCGCCCAGGAGGGCATCGTCCTCCCCCACGAGGACGTCATGCCGGACGTGGTCACCGACCGCGCCGGTCTGATGCGGGCCACCGCCGCCAACCTCGAACCCCTCCTCCTCACCTACCGGGGCGACGACCCGGGGGCGGGCGCGGCGGCGGCCGTCGAACGGGCCGCCCAGCGCACCCCCCTCCTGTCGACCACCACGGAGGACGGCGTCCAGCACCGCCTCTGGGCCGTCACGGACCCGGCCGAGCTGGCCGGCATGACGTCCGACCTCAGCCACCGCCAGGCGCTCATCGCGGACGGCCACCACCGCTGGGCCACCTACCTGCGCCTGCAGGAGGAGCACGGTTCCCCCACCGCGTGGGACTTCGGTCTGGTCCTCCTCGTGGACACCGCGCGCTACCCCCTCCAGGTGCGCGCCATCCACCGGATGCTGCGCCGCCTGCCCGTCGCGGACGCCCTGGCCGCGCTCGCCGGCCGGTTCCGGGTCCGCCCGGTCGACGGGCCGCTCCCGCTGGCCCTGGAGGCCCTCGCGGACGCCGCGGAGCGGGGCAACGCCTTCCTCCTCACCGGCGACGGCACCTTCCACCTGGTCACCGACCCCGACCTGGACCTCCTGGACCGCACGGTCCGGCACGACCGTCCCGAGGCCTGGCGCCGACTGGACGCCACGGTGCTGCACGCGACCCTCCTGGACGCCCTGTGGCACGTCCCGGACACCCCGGACCAGATCACGTACATCCACGACGCCGCGGCCACCGTGGAGCAGGCGGAACGCCACGGCGGCACCGCGGTCCTGCTGCACCCCGTACGGGAGGAAGTCGTACGGGACCTGGCCCGCCAGGGCGTCACGATGCCCCGCAAGTCCACTTCCTTCGGCCCGAAGCCGGCGACGGGCCTGGTGCTGCGCGGCCTGGGCTGACCGACTCCAGGACATGCGGAAGGGCGGTACCCCGACCGGGGCACCGCCCTTCCGTGCGTCACATCAGCCCGCGTCAGCCCTTGTCGGCGTCGGCGTCGGCCGCGGACTGCTCCAGCGGCTCGTACTCCTCGTCGTCCTCGTCGTAGTACTCGGTGACGTCGGCGGCGCGCTCGGCCGCGGCGATCTCCGCCGCGTCCTCGTCCTCGTCGTCGACCTCGTCCTCGTCGTCCTCGTCCAGGTCGATGTCGTCGGCCGGCTCGACCGCGGCGTCGACGAACTCGACACCGTCGAGCTCGGCGAGACGGTCGGAGGCGTCCGTCGCCCCGTCCTTGTCGGCCTCGAGGGTCTTCGCGAACCACTCGCGCGCCTCTTCCTCACGACCGGCCGCCAGCAGGGCGTCGGCGTAGGCGTAGCGCAGGCGCGCGGTCCAGGGCTGGACGGAGTTGGACGCCAGCTCCGGGCTCTGCAGGGTCACGATGGCGGCGTCGAGCTGCCCCTGGTCCCGCCGGGCACCGGCAGCGACGAGACGCATCTCGACCTGGCCGGCCTTGTCCAGCTTCTGCACCTCGGGCTCGCCGGCCATGGCCAGCGCGCGCTCGGGGCGGCCGAGGCCGCGCTCGCAGTCGGCCATGACGGGCCACAGCTCGACGGAGCCGGTCATGCGCTTGGCGGCACGGAACTCCGCGAGGGCCTCGCTGTACTTCTGCGTCGCGTACGCGGCGAAGCCGGCGGCCTCGCGGACGGCGGCGACACGGGAGGCGAGCCGCAGGGCGATGCGCGAGTAGGCGTACGCCTGCTCGGGGTCCTCGTCGATGAGGCGCGCGACCATGACCAGGTTCTTGGAGACTTCCTCGGCCAGGCCCTTGGGCAGGCTCAGCAGCTCCTGACGCACGTCGGCGTCGATCTCGAGGCCGGTGACGTCCTCGTCGATCGGAAGCCGCTTGACCGGGTCCCGGTCGCGGTCGCCACGGTAGTCGCGGTCGCCGCCACGGTCATCGCGACCACGGTAGCCGCCACGGTCGTCACGGCCACCGCGGTACCCACCGCGGTCGCCGCCGCGGTCGTCACGACGCGGGTAGCCGCCCCGGTCGTCGCGGCGCGGGTAGCTGGGACGGTCGCCGCCGCGGTCGTCACGACCGCCACGGAAGCCACCGCGCTCGTCATCACGACGCGGGTAGGAAGGACGCCC